>JBKPLI010000022.1:0-16694 GCA_046731555.1 Actinomycetota bacterium
GCTCCGGGCAGGCGCGACGGGCACGGACGTCCTCGCGCTGCAGTACGCGCTCGCGTGGCACGGCTTCCCGAGCGGGACGCTCGACGGCGCGTTCGGAGCGCACACGGACGCCGCCGTCCGACGCTTCCAGCGCTACGCGGGCCTCGGCACGGACGGCGTCGCGGGCGGGGCGACGGTCGCCGCGCTGCGGCGGACGCCGCCGGCGATCCCCATCGCGCTCTCGCGGCCGCTCGACGCGCCCGTGACGGATCCGTTCGGGCCGCGCGGCAACCGCTTCCACACGGGCATCGACCTCCCCGCCCCGGCCGGCGCGGGGGTGGTCGCCGCGGCGCCCGGCCGCGTGACCTACGCGGGGTTCCTCGCGGGCGGCTGGGGGCGCCTCGTCACCGTCTCGCACGCGGGCGGCGTGCGGACGCTGTACGCGCACCTGTCGCGGATCGACGTGCGCGTCGGCGAGGCGGTGCAGGCCGGCTGGCAGGTCGGTCTCGTCGGCGCGACGGGCGACGCGACCGGCCCGCACCTCCACTTCGAGGTGCGCGTGCACGGCGCGGCGGTCGATCCGCTGCCCGCGCTCAGTTGACGAAGGTCTCGAACGCGCCCTCGACGAGCAGGAGCAGCGCGCGGCCGCGCGTCTCGTGCCACTCGCCCTCGTCCCACAGGACGGCGGCGCCCTCGGCGAGCTCGGCCTCGTCGTCGCGCGTCGAGACCGTGACCGCGCCCCGCAGCACGACGAGCAGCTGTTGCGACGAGGCCGGGTGGCCGCCGATCGTGCCGTCGAGCTCCGCGATCGAGACGTACGTCTCGCCGCGCGCGAGGCGCGAGTGCGTGAAGCCGTGCGAGCCGTAGTGGTCGATCACGCGCCGCGGGATCTGCTCGATCACCTTCACGGGACGATCTCCGCGGCCGGGCCGACCATGCGCGTGAAGCGCGGCACGACGTCGAGCGCGTCGACGCGCGCGCAGAACTCGATGTCCGCCTCGAGCCCCGGCGGCCCGTACGTGCGCGCGTTCAGGCCGTCCAGCGGGTCGGGATACGCGCGCGCGAGCAGTTCGGCCGCAACGGCCGCGTCCGTTCGCGTCGTGTTTGCCAGGCTGGCGACGATCCGTCCGGCGCAGTAGGCATCGTCGAACGCGAACGCGCCCTTGAAGCCGGCGCAGAAGATCGTGACGTCGTCGTCCACCGCGGAGGTGACCGCGCCGAGGTTGAGCAGCGAGCCGAGCAGCACCGTGTCGCACCGCGAGGCGGCGGTGAGGATCGACGTCGTCCCGTTCGTGGTCGTGAGGACGAGCGTGCGCGCGCGTGCGCCCTGAGCGAACTCGCGCGGCGACGCACCGACGTCGAACCCGTCGACGACGACGGCGTTGCGCTCGCCGCCGACGACGGCCTCGTCCCCGAGCTCCTCCCGGAGGGCGCGCGCCTCGTCGATCTCACGACAACACAGGACGCGCTCGTAGCCCGACGCCAGCGCCTGCGCGATCGACGACGTGGCGCGCACGACGTCGACGACGATCCCGATCGGACCGGATCCCTCCTCGACGGGAGTGAAGGCGACGTGCACACGCACGTGGATACGCTAGCCCGCGATGACTGCGGTGGATGCACCTCGCTACTGCTACCGGCACCCGGACCGCGAGACCGGCCTGTCGTGCTCGGAGTGCGGGCGGCCGATCTGCTACGAGTGCATGACGCCCGCGGCCGTGGGGCTGCGCTGCCCGGAGCATTCCGGGAAGCCGCAGGGCGTGCAGAAGGTGACGCGCGCGGCCGAGCGCGCGGTCACCGGCGTCGGCTCGCGGCGCGTGAACACCGTCACGATCACGTTGATCGCGATCAACCTGATCGTGTACGGGGCGGAGCTCGCGGCCGGCGGCGGGATCAACGGCACCGGCAACTGGATCTTCAACCACGGCGCGTCCGTGATCAGCGGCGTGTACCAGAACGGCCAGCTCTTCGCGGTACCGGACTTCGTCTCCGACCCGCGGCTCGTCGGCTTCGCGCACGGCGAGTGGTGGCGGATCTTCACGCCGATGTTCCTGCACTACGGGCCGATCCACCTCGCGCTGAACATGTACAGCCTGTTCTACGCCGGCTCGATCCTCGAGGCCGTGGTCGGACGCTGGCGGTTCCTCGCGCTCTACCTCGTGTCGGGCGTCGCCGGCTCGGCCGGCGCGTTCCTGTGGTCGCCGGACTCGATCGGCGTCGGCGCGTCGGGCGCGATCTTCGGCGTGCTCGGCGCGCTCTTCACGCTCGAGCGGCGGGGCAACATCGCGACCGGAGGGCAGATCGCGATGCTGATCGTCGTCAACCTCGTCTTCACGTTCGCGCTCGCGTCGTTCATCTCGGTCGGGGCGCACGTCGGCGGCCTGATCATCGGCGTCGTCCTGATGTTCCTGATGCTCCACTTCCGGCAGTCGGTGGTGCTCACGCTGCTCTCGTGCGTGGCCGTCCTGGCGCTCTCGTTCCTGCTCTCGTACTGGCGCGCGCGCGGCTACGCCTAGCGACGACTAGCTGCGCGCGTAGCGGCCGACGAGCCGCGCCGACGCAAGGGGCTTCGAGCCGCGGTACGCGCGCAGGACGAACACGTAGCGATGCGTGCCGCTCGGCGGACACGGGCCGGTCCACCCGACGCCGCCCGCGTCGTTCCGGCCCTCGCGCGGAGCGTGCTGGCCAACCTTCAGCCCGCGCGACGCCGGGGAGATGCCGGACGCGCGCCAGTGCACGAAGGAGCCGCTCGGCGCGTCGGGGTCGGTGACCGTCAGCGTGAGCCGCGTCGTGCCGCGCGGCGGTGCCGTCCACCGCAGCGCCGGCGACAGGTTCTGCCCGTCGCACGTGTAGCGCTGCGGGATCGTCCCGCCCGCGTGGAACGCCGGGCTGGTGAGCGCGAACGCCGCGACGAGCGCTGCGACTGCCACGCCGCGAGCCTAGCGGCGCCGGCGCGGCCGCCGCGAACGGTCGCCGCTTCAATAGCCTTGGCGGAGATGGACGGCCGCATCGTCGTCGGCGGGACGGCGTACAACCCGGTCCCGCTCAGCTTCACGCGGCTGGACGCCGAGACGGCGCTCGCGCGGTCGCAGGAGTTCCTCGAGCTGATGCGCCGCCGCCGGTCGGTCCGGCACTTCTCGAGCGAGCCCGTGCCGTGGGAGCTCGTCGAGAACGCGCTGCGCGTCGCCGCCGCCGCACCCTCGGGCGCGAACCAGCAGCCGTGGACGTTCGTCGTCGTCTCCGACCCGGAGCTGAAGGCGCGGCTGCGCGAGGCCGCCGAGCACGAGGAGCGGCTCCTCTACGAGCAGCGCGCGCCGCAGGAGTACCTCGACGCGATCGAGCCGATCGGCACCGACGCGGTGAAGCCGCACATCACCGACGCGCCGTACGTGATCGTCGTGTTCGAGCAGACGTACGGCGTCGACGCCGACGGCTCGAGGCGGAAGCACTACTTCGTCCGCGAGTCGGTCGGGATCGCGGTCGGGTTCCTCATCGCCGCGCTGCACGCCGCCGGTCTCGCCACGTTGACGCACTCGCCGGCGCCGATGGGTTTCCTGAAGGAGCTGCTCGGGCGGCCGGACAACGAGCGGCCGTTCATCCTCGTTCCGGTCGGCTACCCGGCCGACGACGCGGTGGTGCCGGACATCGAGAAAAAGCCGCTCGACGAGACCGTCGTGCGGCGCTAGTCGAAGACGCGGCCGACCAGGACGCGCGTCACGTGTCCGCGGCGGATCGCGAAGTCGGTGATGATGCGCCCGGGAAGCCAGCGCCCGACGTAGCAGTGCCGGAACCCGCTCTCGGTGACGCACCGCGCGCCCGCGACGCGCGCGGCTACCGCGTCGTCGGTCGACCCCACGCCGACGTTGCGGATCGTGCGGTCGGCGCGGGCGGTCGTCGCGATGTTGCTCGCGCCCGCGTCGGACTGGAAGGTCACGACGAGCCCGCCGTAGCGGTACGTCGTGTACCGGCCGAAGTCGTTGCGGCCGTGGACGATCTTCCCCGGAGCTCCCAGCCGCGCGCGCACCTGGGTGCGGGTCATGCCGACGCGCACGCGGCGGATGCCGATCTGCGGGACGATCGAGGCGGCTTCGACCGGGACGGCGTGCACGGCCCGCATCGTACGATCGATCCGTGACCGACGACGAGGTTCTCGACCGGCTGCGCGCGATCTGCCTGGCGCTCCCGGAGGCGGAGGAGGCCGGCGGCGTCGGCAACCCGACGTGGAAGGTGCGCGGGAAGCTCTTCGCCACGCGCCACTCGCTCCACGGCGAGCAGCGGTGGTCCGTGTGGTTCAAGGCGGAGCCGGGCCTGCAGGAGGCGCTCGTCGGCGCGTCGCCGAAGCGGTACTTCGTCCCGCCGTACGTCGGCCACCACGGCTGGATCGGCGCGTACCTCGACGTCGAGCAGGACTGGGACGAGCTCGAGGGCCTGATCGAGGACAGCTACTGCCGCACCGCGCCGAAGCGCCTCGTCGCCCAGCTCGGCGACTGAACGGCTACCCGCCGGCCGCGACGTACGTGCCGGCGCCTGCCTCGTTCAGCGCGGCCTGCGCGGCCGCGAGCCGGGCGAGCGGGACGCGGAACGGCGAGCACGAGACGTAGTCGAGGCCGAGCTCGTGGCAGAACGCGACCGACTTCGGGTCACCGCCGTGCTCGCCGCAGATGCCGAGCTTCACGTCGGGGCGCGTCGACCGTCCGCGCTCGACGCCGATCCGCATGAGATCGCCCACGCCGGAGACGTCGAGCGTCTCGAATGGGTTGCGCTCGAGCACACCGTCGTCGAGGTAGCGCGTGAGAAACTTGCCCTCCGCGTCGTCGCGCGAGAAGCCGAGCGCCGTCTGCGTGAGGTCGTTCGTGCCGAAGGAGAAGAACTGCGCCTCCTCGGCGATCTCGTCGGCGCGGATGCACGCGCGCGGGAGCTCGATCATCGTCCCGACGAGGTGCTCGACGCCCGGCGCCTCCCCGGCCCAGATCTCGTCCGTGAGCGCGCGCAGCCGGCGCAGCTCCTCCGCGAAGCCGACGAGCGGGTGCATGACCTCCACGAGCGGCGGCTCGCCGGCACGCTCGGCAACGGCGCGCGCCGCACGCGCGATCGCGCGGATCTGCATCTCGTAGATCTCCGGGAACATGAGCCCGAGCCGGCAGCCACGCGTGCCGAGCATCGGGTTCGCCTCGCGCAGCGAGCGGATCCGCGCGCGCATGCGGTCGTCGGCCGCGTCCTCCTCCGCCGGCAGGAACTCGTGCAGCGGCGGGTCGAGCAGCCGGATCGTCACCGGCAGGCCGGCCATCGCCTCGAAGATCCCCTCGAAGTCGGCCTGCTGGAACGGGAGCAGCCGGTCGAGCGCGGCGCGCCGGCCCGACTCGTCCGACGCCATGATCATCTCCTGCACGACCGGCAGCCGCTCGTCGCCGAAGAACATGTGCTCCGTGCGGCAGAGGCCGATGCCCTGCGCGCCGAACTCGCGCGCCCGCGCCGCGTCCTCCGGGTTGTCGGCGTTCGCGCGCACGCCGAGCCTGCGCACCTCGTCGGCCCAGCCGAGGATCGTGTCGAAGTCCTCGCCGATCTGCGGCGGCACGAGCGGGATCTCGCCGACGAACACGCGGCCGGTGCCGCCGTCGATCGTGATGACGTCGCCCTCGCGCAGCGTGTCGTCGCCGATCGTCGCGGTGCCGTCGTCGATGCGCAGGTCCTCGCAGCCGGCCACGCACGGCTTGCCCATGCCGCGCGCGACGACCGCCGCGTGCGACGTCATGCCGCCGTGCACGGTGAGGATCCCCTGCGCCGCGATCATCCCGTGGATGTCGTCCGGGGTCGTCTCCCACCGGACGAGGATCACCGGGCCGTCCTTCGCACGCTCGACCGCGGTGTCCGCGTCGAACACGATGCCGCCGGAGGCGGCACCCGGCGACGCGTTCAGGCCCCGCCCGGCCGGCTCGAGTGCCGCGTTCGGGTCGATCATCGGATGCAGGAGCTGGTCGAGCTGCGCCGGCTCGATCCGCATGACCGCCTCCTCGCGCGAGATCAGCCCCTCGTCGACCATCGACACGGCCGCCTTCAGCGCGGCGGCGGCCGTGCGCTTCGCCGCGCGCGTCTGCAGGAGGTAGAGCGCGTCGTCTTCGACCGTGAACTCGATGTCCTGCACGTCGCGGTAGTGCGATTCGAGCCGCTTGATCGTCTCGACGAGCTGCGTGTACGCCTGCGGCAGCGTCTCGCGCATCGCCTCGACGGGCTGCGGCGTGCGGATGCCGGCGACGACGTCCTCGCCCTGCGCGTTCGCGAGGAACTCGCCGTAGATCTCGTTGTCGCCCGTCGACGGGTTGCGCGTGAACGCCACGCCCGTGCCCGAGCGGTCGCCCTTGTTGCCGAACACCATCTGCACGACGTTCACGGCGGTGCCGAGCGTGTCGGGGATCTCGTGCGCGCGGCGGTAGACCTGCGCGCGCGGCGTGTTCCACGAGTCGAACACCGCGCGCACAGCGCGCAGCAGCTGCTCCTCTGCGTCGGTCGGGAAGCCCGGGTAGATCTCCTTGTACGTCTCCACGAGCGCCGCGAGGTCGTCCGCGTCGAGGTCGGTGTCCTGCTGCACGCCCTTCGCGCGCTTCGCGGCCGACAGCGCCTGCTCGAACAGGTGCCCGTCGATGCCGTCGACGACCTCGCCGAACATCTGGATCAGCCGCCGGTACGAGTCGAACGCGAAGCGGCGGTTGCCGGTGCGCTCGGCGAGCCCCTCGGTCGCGGTGTCGTTCAGGCCGAGGTTCAGGATCGTGTCCATCATCCCCGGCATCGACACGGCCGCGCCCGAGCGGACGGAGACGAGCAGCGGGTCGCTGTCGGAGCCGAACGTCTTGCCCGCCTTCTCCTCGAGGCGGCGGATGTGCTCGGCGAGCTCGTCCTCGAGCCCGTCCGGCAGGTCGCGCGACTCCATGTACGCGCGGCACGCGTCCGTCGTGACCGTGAACCCGGCCGGCACCGGCACGCCGAGCTGCGTCATCTCGGCGAGGCCGATGCCCTTGCCGCCGAGCAGCTCGCGCCCGCCGTCGGACGGCTCGTCGAAGTCGAAGACGAAGCGGCTCCCGGGCATGGGACGCGATCCTACGTCCCGGTTGCCGACGCGGCTTCCGGAGCAGGCTCGCGCAGCTCGCGCTCGACGGTCGCCGCTATGCGACGTCCGTCACGAGCCGCCTCGCGCAGAAGGCCCGAGAGCAGCAGCGTCATTGCAGGGAAGTGGAGGCCGGGCAGCGGGCGCGGGATGCCGTGTGCGCCGAGCACGCCGAGGTGCCCGACGAGCGGCTCGAGCCCCGGCCGGTAGCCGGTCGCGGCGAGGATCGCGTCCGGCTCGACGCGCGTGCCGTCGAGCAGCCGCACGCCGGTGCCGTCCAGCGCCTCGACGCCCGCGACGACCTCGACGGCGCCGGAACGCACCGCGTCGACGAAGCCGACGTCCACGACCGGGATCGTCCCCGTGCGCAGGACCTGCGAGTAGGGCGCGGCCGGCGGCGGGCGCCCCTGCGCGCGCAGGTCGGGCAGCGTGACGCGCCGCAACGCCCGCGCGACCGGGTCGATGACCGGCGCGGGCAGGCGTCCGAACGCGATGCCGAGGAGCTGCGTGGGGAAGCCCTTCGTGTCGCGGCGAACGATCATCGGCGGCGTGCGCACCGCGACGCGCACGCGCGCGGCGCCGCCTTCCGCGAGGTCGACCGCGATCTCGGTGCCACTGTTCCCGGCGCCGACGACGAGCACGTCCTGCCCGCGGTACGGCGACGGGTTGCGGTAGTCGGACGCGTGCACGAGCGGCCCGGCGAACGAGCCCGGCCACGGCGGCAGGTGCGGCACGCGCGAGAGCCCGGTCGCGACGACGACCGCGCGCGCGCCGAACGGGCCGTCGGTCGTCGAGACGCGCCAGCCCTCCCCGCTCCGGTCGATCGACGTCGCCTCGACGCCGAGGCGGGGCTCGAGCCCGTGATGCGCCGCGTAGCGCTCGAGGTACTCGACGAACCGGTCGCGCGACACCCACCGACCGAGCTCGCGCGGGATGCGGAAGCCCGGCAGCCCCGAGAGCCACCGGATCGTGTGCAGGTGCAGCCGGTCGTAGCGGCCGCGCCAGGGTTCGCCGAGGCGCGTGCCGCGCTCGAGGACGGTCGCGTCGATCCCGCGCGCGCGAAGCGAAGCCGCGGCCGCGAGCCCGGCCGGCCCCGCACCCACGATCACGACGTCGTTCAGCGCTCGTACTCGCGCAGGAAGCCCTCGAACAGGCGCTTGTGCCCCTCTTCGTCGCGCAGGATCTCGATCACCATGTCCTGCGTCACCCAGTCGACGCCGTCGCAGGCCTCGATGATGCGCGTGTAGTGCTCGATCGCACCGCTCTCGGCCTCGATCACGCCGCGGACGATCGTGGCGATGTCGGTCGGGTCCTCCGGCGGCTGCAGGTAGCTCTGCTCCGCCTCGAACGCCATCGAGCCGGGCACGGTGCCGTGCAGCTCGTGGATGCGCCGCGCGAACTGCTGCGCGTGCCCGAGCTCCTCCTGCACGTCCTGCTCGAGCGACTCGATGATCTCCTGCGCGCGCACGCCGTCGGGATTCGTCGAGTTCGCGATGTAGCTCATCACGGTCTCGATCTCCATCCAGTAGGCCTTCGTCAGCATCTCGACGATCTCGGTGCGCCGCTCGGTGTGCTCGGCTGCCATGACTCCCATCGGGGTCCTCCCTTTCGTGGCCTTCGACGACAACCTATCTAGCGTCGCCGAGCGCGAAACTCCGCCAGCCACGCCAGGGCACGGAGACCGAACCAGAACGGCGTGAAGAGGCCGTAGAAGACCACGAGGGCGGCGACGAGCGTGGCGTACCACGCGGCCCAGCGCCACGCGGGCACCGGCGGCTTCGGCTTCAAGACGCGCGGGCCTCGGCGGTGCGCTGCTCGACGAGCCGCACGATCCGCAGCGCGATCTCCTCGATCGACAGCTCGGAGACCTCGATCACCGGGCACCCGAGCCTGCGGTGGATCTGTCCGGCGTACTCGAGCTCCTCGTAGATCTCGACGAGGTTCGCGTACTTGCGGTCGCCGCGCATCCACCTGATGCGCTCCTCGCGGATCTCCGACAGGCGCTGCGCGTCGATCGTGAGGCCGACGATCTTCGCCGGGTCGATCCCGAACAGGTCGTCCGGCGGGTCGATGCCGTTCACGAGCGGCACGTTCGCGGCCTTGTAGCCGAGGTAGCCGAGGTAGATCGAGAGCGGCGTCTTCGACGTGCGCGACACGCCGACGAGCACGATGTCCGCGTCGCGGAGGCCGGCGCCGACGCCGTCGTCGAACTTCACCGCGAACTCGATCGCGGACATGCGCCGGAAGTACTGCTCGTTCAGCGGCGGGCGCGCGCGCGGCTTCATCGTCGCGGCCTGACCCGAGACCTTCTGCACCGCCTGCAGCGGCTGCGAGAGCAGGTCGCAGTAGTGCAGCTTCGCGCGGTGGCAGAGCGAGCGCATCGCCTCGCGCAGCTCCGGCTCGACGAGCGTGTAGATCGCGACCGCCGGCCGGCCCTTCATCCGGCTCACCGCGAGGTTCAGGTCGTCGACCGTGTCGACGCGCGGATGCCGGATCTCGACGAACTCCTGGTCCGGGAACTGCGCCTCGAGCGCGAGCACGAGCCGCGCCGCGGTCTCCCCCGTCGAGTCGGAGATGACGTGCAGCTCGACGGGCGTCTGCGCAGCCACGCGCGCAAGCGTACGGGGTCCGGCCGCGCCACGATCCCGGGGCGCCGCCGCGGAGCACATCCGCAGCTCGGCGCCGGCGCCCCGTGCCGCGACGACGTTACGTCCGCGCCGCGGTCACATGGGTCGCCGCGCGGTGAGGGTCGTGTGGCGAGGTGGCGTCGCTACGGGGCCGACGAGCCGTTGCGGCCGAGACGCAGGCGCATGCGCGTGCCGCCGCCGTCGGGGCGCTCGACGAGCACCGTGCCGCCGTGCTGCTCGGCGACCTGGCTCACGATCGCGAGGCCGAGGCCCGAGCCCGGCATGCTGCGCGCTGCGTCGGCGCGGTAGAAGCGGTCGAAGACGTGCGGCAGGTCGCGGTCGTCGATCCCCGGGCCGTGGTCGCGCACGACGACCTCGTCGCCCGCGACGCGCACCTCGACACACGAGCCTGCAGGGCTCCACTTCGCCGCGTTGTCGAGCAGGTTGCCGATCGCGCGCTCGAGCAGGACAGGCTCGCCGACCACCGTCGCGGGCTCGAGCTCGGCGTCGATGCGCACCTCGGGATGGTTGCGCCTTGTGCGCCGGATCGCCTCGTCCGCGACGAGGTCGAGCCGCACGTCCTCGTGCGCGTGCTGCCCGCGCTCGCCGCGCGCGAGCTCCGTCAGCTCGCCGATCAGGACGGTCATCTCGCCGAGCTGCTCGACGACGTCGCCGAGCAGCCGCTTGCGCTCCGGCTCGGGCAGCGCGCGGTCGAGCGCGAGCACCTCGATGTTCGTGCGCAGGCTCGTCAGCGGCGTGCGCAGCTCGTGCGACGCGTCGGAGACGAGCTGCCGCTGCGCGCGCGACGACTCCTCGAGCGCTGCGAGCATCTCGTTGAAGGCGCTCGCGAGCCGGCCGACCTCGTCCCGGCCGGAGACCGGGATGCGCTCGGTGAGATCGCGCGTCACGGTCACGCGCTCCGCGGTCTCCGTCATGCGACGGACCGGGACGAGCGCGGTGCGCGAGACGGCGAGGCCGAGCGCAGCGGCGGCGCCGATGCCGCCGAGCGCGAGCGCGAAGAGCAGGTTGCGGATGCGGTGCAGCGCGGCCTCCGTGTCGTCGATCGAGCGGAGGAACTGGAGCGAGACCCCGTCGCCGGCCGGCACGACGTACTGGCGCACTGCGATGCCCTGGATCGTCGTGTTCTCGAAGTGCGGGCCCTTGTCGCCCGTCGCGACGCCGCGCACGCCGGCGGTGACGGGCAGCGTGACCGCCTGGCCGGGCGGCCGCACGGTCTCGCGGTTGCCCGACTCGTAGGCCTGGATGAACGTGCCGCCGAGGACGAACGGCCGGCGGCCCGGCAGCCGGAGGAACGGCTCGGGACCGGAGCGGTCGATGAAGAGCGGCGTGCCCTGCAGCGGCGCGGCCGCGGCGGTGAGCGAGCGGTCGACCTCGGCGTAGAGCTTCGCGCGGACGATCACGTACGTCGCGGGCGCTGCGACCACGACGACGAGCGCGACCGCCGCGGCGGCCACGAGGGTCAGGCGGACGCGCAGGCTCATGGCTCGCGGAGCGCGTACCCGACGCCGCGTACGGTCTGGATCAGACGCGGCATGTCTCCGGCCTCGGTCTTGCGGCGCAGGTATCCGATGTAGACGTCGAGCGAGTTCGACGAGAGACCGAAGTCGTAGCCCCACACGCGCTCGAAGATGAGCGAGCGCGTCAGGACCTGCCGCGGGTTCCGCATCAGGAGCTCGAGCAGCGCGAACTCGGTGCGCGTGAGCTCGATCCGCTTTCCGGCGCGCCGCACCTCCCGCATGGGCGGCACGAGCTCGAGGTCGGCGAAGCGCAGTGTCGCCTCGTCCTCCGGCGACGCGCGGCGCAGCAGCGCGCGCACGCGCGCGAACAGCTCCTCGAGCGCGAACGGCTTCACGACGTAGTCGTCGGCGCCGGCGTCGAGGCCGGCGACACGATCCTCGACCTGGTCGCGCGCGGTCAGCATGAGGATCGGCGTGCGGTTGCCGGCGCTGCGCAGCCGCCGCGCGACCTCGAGGCCGTCGACGCCGGGCATGAGCACGTCGAGGACGATCGCGTCCGGCTCGACGTCGTGCGCGTTCAGCCGGTAGAGCGCTTCGCTGCCGTCGGCGGCGAGCTCGACCTCGTAGCCCTCGAGCGCGAGCGCGCGGCGGAGCGAGTCGCGCAGCGCGCGCTCGTCGTCGACGACGAGGATCCGGCTCGGCTCGTTCACGGGCGCGTCACGGTGAGCTGGTACGAGCCCGTCTTCGCGGTCGCCACGCGCGTGAGCCGGACGCGCTGCGTGCGGGCGCCGCACACGTTCGCGGAGACGCTCGCCGCGGGGCCCGCGCGGCGCGCACCGCTCGCGCCGACCAGCTCGATCCGGTACGGCCCGCGCACGCTCGCGCCGAACGTGCCGTCGAGCGGCGTCGCGAATGTGAGCGTCTTCGCCTTCGTCGCGCCCTTGTAGCGGAGGATCGTGACGCCGGTCCACGGCGTGACGACGTCTTGCTCGAGCGCGGTGAGCGCGCCGTCGTCCGGGTACAGCAGCCGGTCCACGATCTCCCACGGCGTCTCCGCATGGCCGAGCTTGCGCTCGTTGAGCACGCGATAGGTCTCGGCGAACGCCTCGCCCGGGTTCTGCGCGTAGTTCGTGTTCTCGTCGCCGGGGGACACGACACCCTGCGCCGCGCGCGGGCAGATCTGCTCGTAGGTCGCCCAGCGCTTCGTGCCCCAGTCGATCGCGGCCCAAGGGTTGTTCGCGCGGTGCGCGGCGACGTGGTGGCCGTACTCGTGCGCGACGATCGCCTCCGACGACGGGCCGTCGAGCGGGTCGTCGCCGGGCGCGATGAGCGTCGAGGTGGCCGGGTCGTAGCAGGCAAGCGCGCGGAAGCCGCACGCGCGACCGACCTCGTCCTCCGTCTCGAGGTAGATCTTCACGCTCGGGAGCTCGGTGCTGTGCACGAGCGACGCGACGAAGTCCGCCCAGCCCTGGGCGCGCGCATCGTCGACCGGGTACGTCGTCGACGCGTAGATCGTCACGGCCTCACCGGTCGCCGCGGTGTACGTGCCGCCCCAGAATTCGGACGCCGCGAGGGTGCGGACGGCGCTCGTCGGCGCGCGAACCGTGTGTACCGTGCCGGGGTAGGCGAGCTCGGCCGTGACGGGCGCCTCGAGGCGCGGCCTGCCGGCGTTCGCGCCCGCACCGAGCGACGCGGCGGCCGCGCATGCGAGCGCCGTCAGGGCGAGCGTCTTCACCGATCCAGGGTCGCAACCATTTCTGAACGAGAGGTAAGAGTGCCTCACGACCGTGTTGAGCGCCTGTTGAGTCGCAAATGGACCTCTAACACGACTCTCAGCTTCCTCTCAGAGCGGTCCGCTCCCATGGGGGCCACCACCGAGATGAAAGGGACTTCATGACATCCACCAAAAACCGCGTCGCAGCCGGGATCGCGGTCCTCGCGATCGGCGCGGGGAGCGCGACGGCCGGCTACGTCGCGCGCGGGCACGACGCGGATCCGTCGTCGTCCGCCGCCGCGACCACCACCGACAGCTCCGCCCAGCCCGCCGCTTCGAACAGCTCGCTGTCGGTCAACGACGTCTACCGGCTCGCCCGCACCGGCGTGGTCGAGGTGATCTCCACGCAGAGCGGCGGCAGCTCGCCGTTCCCGCAGGGCCAGCAGGAATCGCAGGCGCAAGGCTCGGGCTTCGTCTACGACACGCAGGGTCACATCGTCACGAACGAGCACGTCGTCGACGGCGCGTCGAGCGTCTCCGTCCGGCTGTACGACGGCCGCACGCTGAGCGCCCAGGTCGTGGGCGTCGACGCCTCGACGGACCTCGCCGTGCTCCGCGTCGCGAACCTCCCGTCGAACGTGACGCCGCTCAAGCTCGGCTCGTCGGACGACCTCGAGGTCGGCGACGGCGTCGTCGCGATCGGCAGCCCGTTCGGGCTCGAGGAGACCGTGACGAGCGGCATCGTGAGCGCCCTGAACCGCGAGATCCAGTCGCCGAACAACTTCCCGATCGCCGGCGCCATCCAGACCGACGCGGCGATCAACCACGGCAACTCGGGCGGCCCGCTCCTCGACCTGACCGGCCGCGTGGTCGGCGTGAACTCGCAGATCGAGAGCGACTCCGGCGGCAACGACGGCGTCGGCTTCGCGATCCCGTCCTCGACCGTCAAGTCGATCGCCGCGCGGCTGATCGCCGACGGCAAGGTCGCGCACGCGTTCCTCGGCGTGAGCATCTCCGACGGGACGGCGACCGCGGGCGCGCGCGTCGAGAGTCTCTCGTCCAGCTCGCCCGCCGCGCGCGCCGGCATCGAGGCCGCCGACGTGATCACCGCGCTCGACGGCAAGTCGATCGACTCCGCGAGCGCCCTTCGCCGCGCGATCGACAGCCACGCCCCCGGCGACAAGGTGAAGGTGACGGTCCGCCGCGCCGGCACCACGAAGACGTTCGAGGTCACGCTCGGCAACCGCCCGGCGACCTCGTCGTAGAGACGAACGAAGAGTGCCGCGGGGAGGGGCCCGCGGCGCGGTTGGCTGACGGCCAGGACGCCGGCCCTCCTCGAGAGGGCCGGCGTTCGTTCTAGCGCGGCAGTTGCGAGAGGTCGCCGAGCCGGCCGAGCTTGTCGCGCACGTCGAGCAGCAGGCGGAGGCGGTTCGCGCGCACGCGGTCGTCTTCGGCCATCACGAGCACCTCGTCGAAGAAGCGATTCACGGGCGGCGCGAGCGTCGCGGCCGGGGCGAGGTCGCCGTCGGGCTCGATCGTCGCGGCGTCGAGCGCGTCGGCGAGGTCGCGCTCCGCCGGCTCGGCGAGCAGGTCGCGGTCGAGGGTCGGCGCCGCCTCGGCCTCCGCCTTGCCGGCGAGCCTGTGGGCGCGCTCGAACGCGGTGCGCACCGCCTCGAACTCGTCCGTCGCCGAGGCCGTGGACAGCGTGCGCGCAACGCGCGCGACGCCGGAGAGGTCGCCGGCGGCCGACGCGCGCGCGGCGCGCACGAACTCGACGCGCACGTCGAGCAGCCCCTCGAGCCGCTCCTCGACGAAGTCGCGCACGTCGTCCGGCAGCAGCGCGCGCTCGACGCGCACGTCAGCCTCGATCGCGAGGCGGTTCAGGCCGATCGCGGCGCGCCGGAGGCCGAACGGGTCGCGCGAGCCGGTCGGCCGCTTGCCGAGCCCGAACGACACGCGCAGGTTGTCGATCTTGTCCGCGGCCGCGAGCAGCGCGCCGGCGTGCGTGCGCGGCAGTGCACCGCCCGCGCCCTCCGGCAGGTACTGCTCCTCGATCGCGCGCGCGACGTCGTCCGCGTAGCCGGCGCGGCGCGCGTACTCCGCGCCGATGTGGCCCTCGAGCTCGGGGAACTCGCGCACGAGCTCGGCCGCCTGGTCGGCCTTCGCGAGCCGCGCGGCCTGCACGGCCGTCTCGTCGCCGCCGAGCGCCTGCACGAGCTCGACGAGCCGCGCCGTCTTGTCTGCGTACGACCCTGCCGCGGCGAAGAAGGTGATGCCGGCCGTCCGCTCCGCGAGCGCGTCGATGCCGGCGGTGACGTCGCGCTCGAACGTGAACTCCGCGTCTTCGAGCCGGCCGCGCAGCACGAACTCGTTGCCGGCGCGCACGACGTCCGGGTCGCCCGCGTTCGCGACGAACGCGAACCGGTTGCCGCCGAGCGGGAAGTAGCGCTGGTGGCTCTGCATCGTCGTCGTGATCACGCGGTCCGGCAGCGCCAGGAAGCGGTCGTCGAACGTCCCCTCCTGCACACGCGGCGACTCGACGAGGTAGACGACCTCGTCGAGCTTCCCTAGCGGGTCGCGCCATGTGCCGAGCGCGTCGAGGCCCGAGACGATCTGCTCGTAGCGCACCGCGCGGTCCGGCTCGACGTCCGCGCCGCGCAGCGCGGCGAGGTAGGTCTCGGCCGACGCGATCTCGACCGGGCCGGGATGCGTGAACCGGTGCCCGTACGAGATGCCGCCAGACCGCACGCCGTCGAGCGCGACGTCGATCGTCTCACCGCCGAGCTTCGCGCACACCCAGCGCACGGGTCGCGCGAAACGGAAGTCGGGCCCCCACGTCATCGACTTGCCGAATTGCAGCCCGCGCACGATCGCGGCGAGCCGCTCCGGCAGCACCTCCGCCATCGGACGTCCCGGGACGTCGACGCCGAGGAAGCCGTCGCGGACCGTCAGCGCGGACTCGTCGACGCCGTGCCGCCGCGCGAAGCCGGCCGCGGCCTTGGCGCGCATCTGCTCGGGCGGGCCTTTCACCCACTCGTCGCTCGTGCGCTCGGGCAGCTCGGCGGGGAAGGCCAGCCGGCGCGGGCCGACGTAGAGCGCGTCCGGCGTCGCCTCGAGGTGCTGCCGCGCGAGCTCGGGCAGCTGCAGTGCGGCCTCGACGCACGCGGCCGCGGGCAGCTCCTCGCAGCCGATCTCAAGCAGCAGCTGTGGCATCCGCCTCGTCGCGCTGCTGGTCGATGTAAAGCTGCGCGACCGCCCGCGCGAGGTTGCGGACGCGCGCGATGTACGCGGCGCGCTCGGTGACCGAGATCGCCCCGCGCGCGTCGAGCAGGTTGAACGTGTGCGACGCCTTCAGCACCTGGTCGTACGCCGGCAGCGGCAGCCCGCGCTCGACGAGGTGCCGGCACTCGGCCTCGTACTCGCCGAAGCGGCGCGTCAGCACGTCGACGGGCGCCTCCTCGAAGTTGTAGTGCGACCACTGGCGCTCGTTCTCGCGGTAGACGTCCTCCCACGTGAGGCCGTCCGTCCACTCGAGGTCGAACACGGTCGGCTTCTCCTGCACGATCATCCCGATCCGGTCGAGGCCGTACGTGATCTCCGCCGGGATCAGGTCGAGGTCGAGGCCGCCGAGCTGCTGGAAGTACGTGAACTGGGTGATCTCCATCCCGTCGCACCACACCTCCCAGCCGAGCCCCCACGCACCGAGCGTCGGCTGCTCCCAGTCGTCCTCGACGAGCCGCAGGTCGTGCCGGCGCGTGTCGAGGCCGATCGCCTCGAGCGACGCGAAGTAGAGGTCG
>JBKPLI010000023.1:0-10752 GCA_046731555.1 Actinomycetota bacterium
GGCCCGACTCGAGCAGCGCGAACGCGCGGTCCGCATGCTCGCGCAGGTCGCGCGCGAGCCGCGCCGGGTCGCCGCCGCCCGCGAGCGTGCGCCGGCGGACGAGGTCGATGAGCGAGCGGTGGATGCCCATGAGCGCGTTCGCCGCGACCCACGGCTCGACGTCGTCCGGCCCGGCGCCCGTGTCCGCTGCGATCAGCGCCGCGAGCGACCCGGTGTACCGGCGCAGCACCTGCTCCTCGCGCGCCTGGAGCGCAGGGCTCGAGGTGATGACGCGCGTGATGCTCGCGAGCCGCGCGCGGGCCTCGTCCGCGCTGGGCTCGGCGAGCATGCCGCGCGGCTGGTCGACGAAGCGGCGGAACGCGTGGAGCACGCTCTCGCCCGGTGCGCGGTCGCGGATCGTCGCGAGGAGCTCCTCCTCGAACGACTCCATGCGGTGGTAGAAGAGGTCCTCCTTCGTCGGGAAGTAGTTGAAGACCGTCTTCTCGGCGACGTCGGCCTCGCGCGCGATCTCGGCGACGGTGACGGCCTCGAAGCCCCGTGCTTCGAATAGCCGCCGCGCGGTCTCGGCGATCAGCTCGCGCGTCTGCTGCTTCTTGCGCTCACGGCGTCCGCCTTCGGCGATCACGGTCGTACTGTAGCAGAAAACTTGCTGTGGAAGTTATGTTATAGTCACTGTACGTTTACGCGAAGGAGTGACTGACATGACGCAGGCCGTTGCAAACACAGGGTTCCGGGACGCTCCGAGCCGCGCGCTCGACAGGGACATCCTGCTCCTGGGAGCGGTCGTCGTCCTCGGGACGATCATGACCATCCTCGACGTCACGATCGTGAACGTCGCGGTGCCGACGCTCGGCGCCGAGTACGGGACGCCGATCGCGACGATCCAGTGGGTGCTGACGGGCTACATGCTCGCGTTCGCGAGCGTGATCCCGCTCACGGGCTGGGCGACCGAGCGGTTCGGCGCGAAGCGCGTGTGGCTCGCCTCGCTCCTCCTCTTCATGCTCGGCTCGCTGCTCGCGGCGGCCGCCTGGTCGATCGGGGCGCTGATCGCGTTCCGCGTCCTGCAGGGGTTCGGGGCCGGGATGATCCTGCCGGTCGGGCAGACGATCCTCGCGCAGGCCGCCGGGCCCGAGCGGATGGGGCGCGTGATGAGCGTGATCGGCGTGCCGATGCTGCTCGGCCCGATCCTCGGGCCGGTGATCGGCGGCGCGATCGTCGGGTCCGTCAGTTGGCGCTGGATCTTCCTCATCAACCTGCCGGTCGGAGTCGTCGCGCTCGCCGCGGCTGCGAAGCTGCTGCCGAACGCGCAGACGCGGCTCGGCCGGCGCCTGGACCTGCGCGGGCTCGCACTGCTGTCGCCCGGCATCGCGATCTTCCTCTACGGGATCGCCGAGGCCGGCACGCACGGCGGGTTCGGCGACGCGCGCACGCTCGTCGCGACGCTCGCGGGGATCGCGCTCGTCGCGGCGTTCGTGTGGCACGCGGCCCGGCGGGGCGAGCGCGCGCTCATCGACCTGACGCTGTTCCTCGAACGTGGGTTCGCGACGGCCGCGCTGACGAACCTGCTGGTCGGGCTCGCGCTCTTCGGGGCGCTCGTGCTGCTGCCGCTCTACTACCAGCTCGTCCGGCACGAGACGCCGCTCGCGACCGGCCTGCTGCTCATCCCGCAGGGGATCGGCGCGGCACTCGCGATGCCGGTCGCAGGCCGGCTGACCGACGAGCTCGGCGCGCGGGTGGTCGTGCCGGTCGGGATGGCGCTCGCGGCGCTCGGCGTGCTCGTGTTCACGCAGGTCGGGGCGGACACGTCGTACGTGCTGCTGTCGGCCGCGCTGCTGGTGATCGGTGCGGGGCTCGGCGCGACGATCATGCCCACGATGGCGGTCGCGTTCACGTCAGTGTCCCGCGAGGCGATCCCGCGCGCGACGGCCGCGCTGAACGCGATCCAGCGCATCGCCGGCGCGGTCGGTACCGCCGTCTTCGCGATCGTGCTGCAGCGCAACATCGAGGCGAGCGTCCCCGGCGCCGACGGGATCGACGCCCTCGCGGCCGCGGGCGCGCAGGTCGCGGACGCGTTCGGCTCGACGTTCTGGCTCGCGGTCGCGCTGGTCGCGGTCGCCTTCGTGCCGGCGCTGCTTCTCCCGCGCCGCGCGCGCTAGCGCGGCCTCACGACGGCTCGGGCGCGCGCCGCAGGTACGCGTCCGAGCCGTCGAGCCAGTCCTGCCTCGGCGGGCAGAAGATGTCGACGTCGAGCGTGTCCACGAGCGCCTCGGCGCGGTGGGGGAGGTGCGACGGGATGTGCAGCACCTCGCCCGCGGAGACGTCGACGACCTGCGAGTCGTCGTCTCCGAGCCAGAAGCGGAGCGTCCCCTCGAGGATGTAGGTGAGCTGCTCGTTCTCGTGCTCGTGCTTCGGGACGACGCAGCCCTCGTCGAGGTAGACGTGCGCGATCATCATCCGCTCGGTCGAGATCAGACGGCGGTGCAGGTCCTCCTTCAGCGGCTCCTTCGGCAGGTCGTCCCAGCGGTACAGGGTCGCTTCCACGGTCTCTCCTCTCGTCGGCGGGTTCTATAGTCGGTCACATGGCGGCCACGACGGAAGCCGGCAGCTGGGAGCGGCTGTTCGCCGCGCGGACCCGCGGCGAGGTCGGCGAGGGGATCGCCGCCGTCCTCGCGTTCCTCGGCCGGCCCGATGTGATCTCGTTTGCAGGGGGATTCCCCGACCCTCGCACGTTTCCGCGGGAGCGCGCGTCGGAGCTGCTCGCCGAGTTCGCGGCCGCGGGCGAGGCGAGCGCTTTCCAGTACGCGCCGACGCGCGGGCTGTCCGGCCCGCTCGACGCGCTCGCCGGCCGGATCGAGACGCTGCAGGGCCGGCGGCCGGCCGACGACGAGCTCGTGATCACGAGCGGCGCGATCGAGGCGCTCGAGCTGATCTGCAAGTCGTTCCTCGAGCGCGGCGACGTCGTCGCGGTCGAGGGGCCGACGTACCTCGGCGCGATCATGGCGTTTCGCAGCTTCGAGGCCGAGGTCGTCGCGGTGCCGCTGGACGAGCACGGGCTCGAGGTCGGCGAGCTCGAGCGGCAGCTCGCGGGCGGGCTGCGGCCGAAGCTGCTCTACAGCATCCCGGATCACCAGAACCCGGCCGGCGTGAGCCTGTCGGCCGAGCGCCGCGCGCGGCTCGTCGAGCTCGCGCGCCGCCACGGGTTCCTGATTGTCGAGGACGTCGCGTACCGCGAGCTCTCGTTCGACGGCGGCGCCGAGACGAGCCTCTGGAGCCTCGCGCCGGACGTCGTCGTGCAGACCGGCACGACGTCGAAGACGTTCTTCCCGGGCGTGCGGCTCGGGTGGGCCGCCGGGCCCGCGGAGGTGTCCGCGCAGCTCGTCGCGGCGAAGCAGAACACCGACCAGTGCGCGGGCGCGCTCGGGCAGCGGCTGTTCGAGGAGTACGTGCGCCGCGGCTGGATCGACGAGCAGCTCGCGGCCTCGCGCGAGCTCTACCGCGCGAAGTGCGAGGTCACGCTCGCCGCCCTCGAGCGCTCGATGCCGGACGGTGCGCGCTGGACGCGGCCCGACGGCGGCTTCTTCACGTGGCTCACGCTGCCCGAAAGCGCCGATGCGACCGAGCTCGCGCGGCAGGCGGGCGAGCACGGGGTCGGCATCGTGCCCGGCTCGCTGTTCTTCCCCGACGGCCGCGGGGACGACAACGTACGGCTCTCGTTCAGCCTCGTCGACGAGGCGTCGATCGACGAGGGCATCGGGCGCCTCGCTGCGCTGCTCCCGCGCTAGCGCTCGGAAGAAACCGCCGCGCGCCGCCGTCTTGAGGGCAGCGACGGAGGAGGCGCGGTGATCAGTCCACGGCTGTCGGGGTCTCCGGGAACGGCCGCACGCGTGCGGCGGCTCGTCGGGCTCGTCGGCGGGCGCGCGACGACGTTCGAGCCGGCGCGCGAGGCCGCGGCGCTGGCCGCGTTCCGGCGGCGCTGCCGCGAGTACGACGCGACCGCGCACCTCGACGAGCTGCGGCGCACGGAGTACGCCCGGCTCGACGCCCAGGGGCAGACGTACCTCGACTACACCGGCGGAGGGCTCTACGCCGAGTCGCAGGTTCGCGCGCACGAGACGCTGCTGCGCGAGAGCGTCCTCGGCAACCCGCACTCGATCAACCCGACCTCTGCCGCCTCGACCGGGCTCGGAGAGGACGCGCGCGCCGCGGTGCTGCGCTGGTTCAACGCGTCGCCCGAGGAGTACTGCGTGATCTTCACGCCGAACGCGACGGGCGCACTGAGGCTCATCGCGGAGGCGTACCCGTTCGGGCCGGACGGGCGCTACCTGCTCACGGCCGACAACCACAACTCCGTGAACGGCGTGCGCGAGTATGCGCGCGCGGCGGGCGCGTCGACGACGTACGTTCCCAGCACGACGCCGTCGCTGCGCGTCGACGAGCCCGCACTCGACCTCGAGCTGCGCCGGGCGGAGCGCGGGCGGGACAACCTGTTCGCCTACCCGGCGCAGTCGAACTTCTCGGGCGTGCAGCACCCGCTCGAGTGGATCAAGCGTGCGCAGGCGCTCGGCTGGGACGTGCTCGTCGACGCAGCCGCGTTCGTGCCGACGAACCGGCTCGACCTCGGCGTGTGGAAGCCGGATTTCGTGACGGTCTCGTTCTACAAGCTGCTCGGCTACCCGACGGGCGTCGGCTGCCTGCTCGTGCGCCGGAGCGCGCTCGCGAAGCTGCGGCGGCCGTGGTTCGCGGGCGGGACGATCGTCGCCGTCTCCGTGCAGGCCGACTGGCACCGCCTCGCCGACGGCGAGGCCGCGTTCGAGGACGGCACCGTCAACTACCTCGCGCTGCCGGCCGTCGCGCAGGGGCTCGCGTACCTCGAGTCGGTCGGCATCGACGCGGTGCACACGCGCGTCCGGTGCCTCACCGAATGGCTGCTGCGCGAGCTGCTCGCGCTGCGACACGCGAACGGCCGGCCGGTGGTCGAGCTGTACGGCCCGCGGACCACCAGGCGCCGCGGCGGGACGATCGCCTTCAACTTCCTATCGCCGGACGGGAGCTGGGTCGACGAGCGCGTCGTCGACCGGCTCGCTGCCGCGAACGGCATCTCGCTCCGGACGGGCTGCTTCTGCAACCCGGGCGCGGCCGAGCATGCGTTCGCGATCGACGCCGCGCGGCTCCACGGTGCGCGCGAGCTCACGTCGTTCCAGGAGTACGTCGAGGGCGTCGGGATGCAGACCGGCGGCGCGGTGCGTGCCTCGCTCGGGCTCGCGACGACGTTCGGCGACGTCTACCGCTTCATGCGCTTCGCGACGGCGTTTCGCGACCGGCCGCTCGACGTCGACCCGCTGCCGGACCGCGTCAGCTGCTGAGCGAGCCGAGGAACGCCGCGAGCTCGTCGAGCTCGCGGGCGCTGAGCCGCAGCGGGTGCAGCTCGCTGTGGCCGACGCGCGCGGCCGGCGCACGGCGGTAGTGCTCGAGCACATCGCGCAGCGTCGCGAACTGGCCGGCGTGCATGTACGGCGCGCGGCGGGCGACGTCGCGGAGCGACGGCGGCTTGAAGGCGCCCTCGAGCTGCCGCCCACGGGCGACCATGAACTCGAGCGCGACGCAGTCGGCGCGCTTCGCGTCGCTGAAGCGGCCGCGGCAGTTGAACTCGTCGGCGAGCACGCTCGGCGCGCCGGTCGCGCGGCCGCGGTCCGGCTTGCCGGTCTGCGGCACGCCCGTGTTGTGGAACTCGCCGTTCGTGAACAGCGGCCCGCTGTGGCAGTTCGTGCAGCCCGCGCGGCCGATGAAGAGCGCGAGGCCGCGCGCCTCCTGCGGCGTGAGCGCCGTGCTGCGGCGTCCGCGCGCGACCGCGTCCGCGTAGCGGTCGAAGCGCGAGCGGCCGGGCTCGATCGTCCGCTCGAACGCCTCGAGCGCCTTGCCGACGTCGACGAAGGTCTGCGTCTGCGACCGCAGCGGCCCGAAGACCGCCTCGTACTCGCGCCGGTAGTGCTCACGCACGACGGCGGCGACGAGCGCGCGTGTCGCGCCCATCTCGTGCGGGTGGGTGAGCGGCGCGAGCGCCTGCGCCCATAGGCTGTCCTTGCGGCCGTCCCAGAAGAGCCACTGCGCGTGGGCGACGCCGGCGAGCGGCATCGTGCGGCGCGCGGTGAGCCCGATGCCCTTGCCCACGCGACGGCCGTCCTGGAAATCCCGCTTCGGGTCGTGGCACGTCGCGCACGAGACGCGCCCGTTCGCGCTCAGCCGCCGGTCCGAGAACAGGCGCTTGCCGAGCGCAGCCGCGCGAGGGTCGTCGGCGTGGGCGTTCGACGGATCGCGCGGCGGCGGGCCGAGCGAGCTGAGCGAGAGCGAGCGCAGCGTCGCGACCTGCGCGCGTGTCCACTGCGGGTAGTCGCCGTCCTCGCAGCGGACCGCGGCCGTGAGCGCGAGCACCGCGGCGAGTGCCGCAAGCCCCGCGGCCGCAGCCCGTGGCCTCACGGGATCGTGAAGCGCAGGCGGATCACGTCGCGCAGCTTCCCGGAGGCGACGCGCAGCTCGACGACCCACGCGCCCGGCATCTGGAACTTCATGCCGTCGAGCGAGTAGAGGCCACCGCCGAGCTCGCGGGCGCGCGGCTGGGTCGGCATCCCGTGCCCGTGCGCGGGCATGTCGCCCCAGATGCCGATCTTCGCGTGCGCGAGCGGGCGGCCGCTCTTCGACGAGAGGCGCACCTTCCAGCTGTGCAGCTGTTCGACCGGCACGGGGCTCGGCTTCGTGATCACCGCGCGGAAGCTGCCGTGCTGCGAGACGACCGTGCGGCCCGTGCCGGCCGCGGCAATGCCCGCCGACACGAGCACCGTGACGGCGACGATCCCGGCCGCGCGCACCATCGACATCTCGCATCTTCCGCCTCCCGGGCATCGAATTTGCGACATCCGGCGCTAGCTTTCGGTCAGCGATGTCCGTGGTGGCCGCAGCGATCGACGAAGGGGCGCTCACGTTCGACCTCGCGATCCCGTGCGAGGTGTTCGGCCTCGATCGCAGCGACATCGCGTCGCCCTGGTACGAGTTCATGGTCGTCGCCGCGGGCCGCACGCCGTTGCGCACGCAGACGGGGTTCATGCTCGACACGCCGTACCGGCTCGACGACCTCGAGCGCGCGGACACGATCGTGGTGCCCGGGTGGAGCGACCCGGAGCACCGTCCGTCGCCCGAGCTGTGCGACGCGCTGCGCCGCGCCTACGACCGCGGCGCGCGGCTCGTGTCGCTCTGTACGGGCGCGTTCGTGCTCGCCGACGCCGGGCTTCTGTCGGGTCGGCGCGCGACCACGCACTGGATGTACGTCGACCGCCTGCGCGCGCGCCATCCGGACATCGACCTCGACCCGTCGGTGCTCTACGTCGTCGACGGCCGCATCCTCACGTCGGCCGGCACGGCGGCGGGCATCGACCTCTGCCTGCACATCGTCGCAGTCGACTACGGCGCGGACGTCGCGATCAGGGTCGCGCGCCGGCTCGTCATGCCGCCGTTCCGTGCCGGAGGGCAGGCGCAGTACGTCGACGACCCGATCGCCGCCGACGGCATCGGCGAGCCGCTGAGCGCCGTGCTCGACTGGGCGCGCGAGCGGCTGCCCGCGGGCGTCTCGGTCGACGACCTCGCGTCGCGCGCCGCGATGAGCCCGCGCACGCTGACGCGCCGCTTCGCGACGTCGGTCGGCGTCTCGCCGGGCGAGTGGCTGCAGCGCGAGCGGCTGCGGCTCGCACAGCGTCTCCTCGAGTCGACGGACCAGCCGCTCGACTCGGTCGCGCGCCGCGCCGGGTACAGCTCGCCCACCACGATGCGCGCGCAGTTCGCGCGGCGGCTGCGCACCTCGCCGCGCCGCTACCGCGAGACGTTCCGCGGCAACGGCAACGGGGCCGTGGCCGAAGCCGAGCGGTAGTCGGCCGAAAGCAAGCGACACGGTGGCGCAGGCTGCGCGCGTGGCGGGGACGAGGATCGCGATCGCAGTGTGGGACGGCGTCGAGGAGCTCGACTTCGTCGGCCCGTACGAGGTGCTCACCGCGTGGAACGGCTACACGGAGCGCGACGTCGAGGTCGCGATCGTGGCCGACCGCGGCGACGTCGTCCGCTGCGCGCACGGCCTGCGTGTCCTGCCTGACTTGACGTGGGACGCGCTCGAACCTCCGGACGTGCTCGTCGTGCCCGGCGGCGGCGTGACGCCGCAGCTCGAGTCCGGCGCGCTCGTCGACAACGTCCGCCGCCTCGCGTCGAACGGCACGCTCATGACGAGCGTGTGCACCGGCGCCCTCGCGTACGCGACCGCCGGGCTCCTCGAGGGCAAGGCGGCGACGACGCACTGGGGCGCGCTCGACCGGCTCGCGTCGTTCGACGGCGTCGAGGTGCGCGCCGACGACCGGTTCGTCGACGCCGGCGACGTGATCACCGCGCAGGGCGTCTCGGCCGGGATCGACATGGCGCTGTACCTGATCAAGCGCCTCGAGTCGCCCGAGGTGGCCGCGAAGGTGCGCCGCTACATCCAATACGACCCGAAGCCGCCGGTCTGATGCTCCGCGCGGTCTGCGCACTCGCGGCGCTGGCGCTCGTGCTCGCGGCGTCCGCCGGCTCGAGCGCGACGCAGCGGCGCGTGCCCGGCGCGACGGCGGTCAAGGCGTGCGCGGGCGCGGGGCCGTTCTGGCCGACGATGACGCTTGCGCTCGAACGCGGCGTCGCGTGGGTCGCGTGCAAGGAGCAGTCGCGCGTGGTGCGCGTGAACACGAGCACGCGCAAGACGACGCAGGTGAAGCTCGACGGCCTCCCGATCGCAGTGCTCGCGGCGTTCGGCTCGGTGTGGGCGCTCGACAGCGGCTCGACGCTCTACCGCATCGATCCCGCCGGCGCGCGCGTCGTGAAGCGATCCTCTGTGGGCGCCGGCGCGCCGTACAACCTCTGGAGCGGCGGCGGCTCGCTCTGGACGGTCGACGACAACGCGGGGCAGGTGCTGCGGATCGCGCCCGCGTCGGGCCGCGTCCTCGCGCGCCTCGACGTCGGCGACGGTCCCGCCGACATGGTCTTCAACGGGCCGTACGCGTACGTCGTCAACCACCGCGACCGGGGTCTCGTCCGCATCGTGCTCGCGTCGAACACGTTCTCGCGGCTCGCGGCGATCCCGGGCGACGCGCCGGAGCGGATGGCGTGGGCCGGCGGGAAGCTGTGGATCACCGGACGCGGGACCGACCTGCTCGAGGTCGAGCCCGGGACGGGCGAGGTTGCCGGGACGGTCGACATCGGCGCAAGCGGCATCGACGTCGTCGCGCTCGGCGGCTCGCTGTGCGTGCCGACGCGCAGCGCCGCGGTCGACCCGACAGGCTTCCCGACGATGGACGCGCTGCGCCGCGTCTCGGCCTCGACGCGCGCGGTGAAGACGATCGCGCGCCCGACTGCGCGCGTCGACGTGCACGGCCTGCAGGCGGGCGGCGGCGTCGTCTGGCTCGCGGACAACCGCGACGGCTACCTGTACCGCGTCAGGGGCTGATCCTTGCCATAGTCCACGGCCGTGGGCCTCGTGCACTGGGACGACGTCGAGTGGCACCACCGCGCGAAGGGCGAGATGGACGCGCAGTGGCAGTTCCTCGGCCGCGCGGGCGGCGCGAAAGAGGTCGGGGTCAACCGCGTCCGCGTCGCGCCCGGGCGGCTGCCGACACCGCCGCACTCGCACGGCGCGTCGGAGGAGATCTACTACGTGCTCGGCGGCGCGGGCCTCGCATGGCAGGACGAGGTCGTCCACGAGGTGCGTCCAGGCACCTGCGTCGTGCACCGCGCGGACGAGCACGAGCACACGTTCATCGCAGGCCCCGACGGGCTCGAGTACCTCGTGTTCGCGACGAACCATCCGACGGAGCTCGGCTGGCTGCCGCGCTCGCGCGCGGTCCGCTTCGGGTGGCCGTGGGTCGAGGGGCGCACCGACGACCCGTGGGACATCGAGGCGGACGCGGGGCCGCTCGAGCACGGCGAGCCGCAGGCACCGCCGCCGAACATCGTCCACCTCGACGAGGCCGAGGGCGGCTCGGAGCGCTACGAGACCTGGCGCATGCTCGCCGACCGCGAGCGGTCGCGGCAGGCGGGTATGGGGTGGTCGCAGATCGAGCCGGGGCGCATCGGTTCGCCGCCGCACTGCCACTCCGAGGAGGAAGAGGTGTTCGTGATCCTCGGCGGCGACGCCCAGTTCGAGCTGTGGCCGACGCCGACGGCCGAGAGCAACGGCGTGCAGCGCGAGGACGTGCCGGTGCGGCCCGGCCACGTGATCTGCCGCCCGCCCGGCACGCGCGTCGGGCACGCGTTCCGCGCCGGGCCGAACGGCGTGACGATGCTCGTCTACGGCACGCGCAAGCCGAACGACATCGCCTACTACCCGCGCTCGGGGAAAGTCTTCTTCCGCGGCGTCGGCCTGATCACGCGCGTCGAGTCGCTCGACTACTGGGACGGCGAGCCGGACGACTAGCCCTGCAGGCCGCAGGGTGCAACGATCCCGGCGGTGCCGGTCGAGGTCGTCGGACGGGACGATGAGCTGCGGACGCTCACCGCGTTCCTCGACCGGAGCGCCGACGCGGCACGCCCGGCGGCGCTCGTGCTCGAGGGCCGGGCGGGCATCGGCAAGTCGACTCTCTGGGTCACCGCCGTGGACGCGGCGCGCCAGCGCGGGCTGCGCGTGCTGTCGGCGCGGCCGGCCGAATCGGAGCGCGGGCTCGCGTACGCCGGGCTCGGCGACCTCCTCGGCGG
>JBKPLI010000024.1:0-12296 GCA_046731555.1 Actinomycetota bacterium
GACGATGTAGACGATGTCGAATGCGCGCAGCGCCTCGATCACCGTCACGACGACGATGACGATGTTGATCGGCCGCAGCGCCGGGAAGACGACGGTGCGGAACGCGTTCCACTCGCTCGCGCCGTCGATCGCCGCCGCCTCACGCAGCGACGGGTCGAGCGCCTTCAGGCCGGCGAGGTACAGCACCATGATGTAGCCCGCGTGCCGCCACCCGACGGCGACGAGGATCGCCCACAGGTTCAACTTCGGGTTGCCGAGCCAGTCGATGACGTGGTCGCTGTCCGCGTTCCCGAGCAGGTTGTTGATCAGCCCCTGCGTCGGCGAGTACACGAGCTGCCAGATGAACCCGATGATCGCGAACGACAGGACGACCGGTAGGTAGAAGATGCTCTGGTAGATCCGCGTGCCGCGGATGTTCTTGTCGAGCTGGTATGCGAGCAACAGTCCGAACGGCGTCGCGACGAACGTGAGGAACGCAAGCCAGATCGCGTTGTGCTTCACCGCCGGCCAGAACGGCGGGTAGATCGTCGCGATCTCGTGGTAGTTGCGCAGGCCGATCCACTGCGCGGTGCCGACGCCGCCGATCCCGTCCCAGTTCGTGAACGAGAGCAGGATCGACGCGAACGTCGGGAACCAGATCAGCGCGCCGACGACGAACGTCGGGATCGCGACCATGACCGTGAGCGCGATCCGATCCCCCCTGGAGAGACGGACAGCGCGCGCCCCGCGGCGCGCGCCGCCCGACCCGGCGGTAGCTGCGATGTCGGCGGCCACCGCCCCTAGCTTACGACCCGAAGATCGACTTCTTCTGCCTCTCGATGTTCTTCACGAGGCTGTTCACGTCGTTGGGCTTGTTGAGGAACTGCTGGAGCGCCGGGATCATCACCGTGGATGCGAAGTCCGGGCGCGTGTCGCGGTCCATGTATTGCGCGATGTGCTTCGAGCCGGCGATCAGCTTCGCCGCCTTCTTCTGCAGCGGGTTGTAGCGCGCCTTGCTCGCGTTCTTGTTCGCCGCGACGTCGTTCGCGTCCGTCTTGAGGTAGATGTTCGCGGCCGCCGCCGAGCCGAGGTACTTGAGCAGCGCTTTCGCTTCGTCGGTGTTCTTCGCCTTCTTCGACATGAGGAAGCCGTCGATCGGCGCGTCGACCGAGTCCTGCCCGTGGTTCGGGTTGATCATCGGGTACGCGAAGAAGTCGATGTCCTCGTGGTCGGCCGGCTTCGTCGCCTGCTGCGCGACGAACGAGCCGAGCAGGTACATCCCCGCCTTCTTGTTGATCAGCTGCTGCGCGCCTTCCTGCCAGGTGAGCCCGAGCGCACCCGAGGAGTAGTACGGGAGGAGCTCCCGCCACTGGTTGAAGACGGCCTTGACCTTCGGGCTGTCCCACCGCTCCTTGCCCGCCATCAGCCGGACGTGGAAGTCGTACCCGTTGATGCGCATGTTCAGGATGTCGAACGTGCCCATCGCGGGCCAGCCGTCCTTGTCCGTGAAGGCGATCGGCGTCAGCTTGTCCGCCTTCATCTTCTTGGCGAGGGCGATGAACTGGTCCCACGACTTCGGGATCGTGTAGCCCTTGGCCTTGAAGAGGCTCTTCCGGTAGAAGACCGCCCACGGATAGTTGTAGATCGGGACGAAGTAGAACTTCCCGTCGAGACCCTTCGACGCGGCCTGCATCGCCGGCGAGAACTGCGGCTTGAGGCTCTCCCACACGTCGTCGATCGGGGTCAACAGGTTCCGCTGCGCGAAGAACTGCATGCGGTACCCGGCGAACCATGTGAAGACGTCCTGCGGCTGGCCCTGCAGGTAGCTGTTGATCTGCTCCTGGAACGTGTTGTGATCGACGGTGTTGACGTCGACCTTCGTGCCCGTCTTCGCCGTGAACGCCTTGAAGACGGAAGCGAGCGCCTTCTTGGGCACCGGATCCGATGCGTTCGAGCCGAACGTGACCGTGCCTGCCTGAGGCACGAGCGCCCATCTCGGCAGGCGCGCGCCTGACGCGGTCGTGGCGGAAAGGCCGTACGCGGCCGCGACTCCGGCGACGCCGCCGGCGAGGAGCTTCCGTCGCGACATGAGCTGGGCGCCGACGTCCCGGGTGTCAGGCGAGCGGCGCGTTGGATCGGACATTGCACCCTCCTCTGCGCTGGTACGAGCGTCGTCACTCGCACACAGCAGAACACGATTGCCCACGAACGAACGGGACACCCTCGCACGGCTCAAGCGACCATGTCAAGAGGGTTTGCGGCGCACTCGGGCGATCTCCGGCGTGTGGAATCGTAACCACCTTGTTCAGTAATGTGCGACTGTGTTATGCACGCTCGGGAGACAGGAGCGGAGATGCTGGCCGGGCAGCGACAGCAACTGATCGTCGACGAGGTACGGAGACGGGGGGCCATTCGCGTCAGCGAGCTGACGGAGCTCCTCAACGTCTCCGACATGACGATCCGGCGTGATCTCGACGTGCTCGCGTCGGCCGGGCTCGTCGAGAAGGTGCACGGCGGCGCGACCGCGCCGGGGCGCCCGAGCGTGCACGAGCCGGGCTTCGAGGCGAAGTCGCACCGGCAGCTCGAGGAGAAGGAGGCGATCGCCCGCGCGGCCGCGAAGCTCGTCGAGCCACGCCGCGCCGTCGGGCTCACCGCCGGCACGACCACCTGGCGGCTCGCGCACCACCTGCTCGACGTCCCGGAGCTGACCGTGCTGACGAACTCGATCCGCGTCGCCGAGGTGCTCGACCGCGAGCCGCGCTCGGATCGAACCGTCGTCCTCACGGGCGGCGTGCGCACGCCGTCGGACGCGCTCGTCGGCCCGGTCGCGGTGACGACGCTGCAGTCGCTGCACATCGACGTGCTCTTCCTCGGCGTGCACGGCATGGCCGACGACGCGGGGTTCACGACGCCCAACCTGCTCGAGGCCGAGACGAACCAGGCGTTCGTCGCGGCGGCGGAGCGGCTCGTCGTCGTCGCCGACCACACGAAGTGGGGCGTGCGCGGCCTGTCGCGGATCGCGCGGCTCGAGGACGCGGACACGATCATCACGGACGAGCGGCTGCCGGGAGACGCGGTGCCGGTGCTCGAGGAGCACGTCCGCCGCGTCGTGCTCGCGCCGACGCGCGTCCCCGACCGGACCCGGCGGCAACGGTCCGCCGACCGCGGTCGGTGAGCGACACCGTCCGCTCGGGCGAGACCGTCGCCGACGCGCGCGTCGACGTGCACACGGGCGCGACGACGTACGTCGTCGGCTCGCGGCAGGACCGCCCGAACCTGCCGGAGACCACGTGCCCGTTCTGCCCGGGCGGGGTCGAGGCGCCGGAGCCGTACGACGTGCGGTGGTTCCAGAACCGCTGGCCGGCGATGCCGGACGCGCGCTGCGAGGTCGTGCTCTACACGCCGGACCACGACGCCACGTTCTGGTCGCTCGGCGTCGCGGGCGCGCGGCGCGTGATCGACCTGTGGGCCGAGCGAAGCGCCGAGCTCGGCGCGCGGCCCGACGTCGCGTACGTGCTCGTGTTCGAGAACCGCGGGCCGGAGGTCGGCGCGACGATCCCGCACCCGCACGGGCAGATCTATGCGTTCCCGTTCGTCCCCGAGCTGCCGCTGCGCGAGCTCGAGCGAGGCACGACGTTCGACGATCCCGAGGACCGCGTCGTCGCGAGGGCGCCCGGCTGGCGCGCGTGGGTGCCGACGGCGTCGCGCTCGCCGTACGCGCTGACGGTCGTCCCGGACGACGAGGTGCCGGACCTGCCGTCGCTCGACGACGCAGGGCGCGACGGGCTGGCGCTCGTGCTCGTCGACGTCCTCGAGCGGCTCGACCGGCTGTTCGACGCGCAGACGCCGTACATGCTGTGGATCCACCAGCGCCCGTTCGACGGCGGCGCGTGGCCGCTCGCGCGGCTGCACGCCGAGATCGTCTCGCCTTGGCGCGCCGCGGGCGTGCCGCGCTACATCGCGGCGGGCGAGCTCGGGTCGGGCGTCTTCTTCAACCCGGTCGCGCCCGAGGAGGCCGCGCAGGCGCTGCGCGACGTTGTGTAGTGGCGTCGTCGCTCGAGTCCCTGCTGTACCTCGGCGGGCGGAAGAGCTGGGAGCTGCCCGAGGTGTCGAGCCTCGGCCGCCTCGCGCCCCGCGCGACGCTCCGTCGCGACGCGCGCTGGTCGCGCCCGCTCGACGGCACGTGGGACTTCAGGCTCGTCGAGCGGCCGGAGGACGCGCCGCGCGCGCTCGGCCTCGCCCGCGGCTGGGGCTCGGCCGACGTGCCGGGCCTCTGGACGATGCAGGGCCACGACATCCCGATCTACACGAACGTGCAGATGCCGTTCCCGGACCCGCCGCCGCACGTGCCGGAGCGCAACCCGACGGGGATCTACCGCCGCACGTTCGCGAAGCCGCGCGGCTGGGGCGGCCGCCGCGTCGTCCTCGGCTTCGGGGGCGTCGAGGGCGCGCTGTACGTGCTGGTAAACGGCGAGCCGGTCGGGATCTCGAAGGACGCGCGAACGCCGGCCGAGTTCGACGTCACCGACCTCATGCGCGGCCGCGGCGAGAACGAGGTCGTCGCGGTCGTCGCGCGCTGGTCCGACGCGAGCTTCGTCGAAGACCAGGATCATTGGTGGCACGCGGGCCTGTCGCGCAGCACGTACCTCCGTGCGGCCGGCGCGGTCGACGACGTGTTCGCCCGCGCGGGCGCCGACGGCTCGCTCGTCGTCGACGCGCCCGGCGGGAAGTGGGTGCGACTCGTCGACACGCGCGGGCGCGTCGTGCTCGAGGAGCCGCTGCACGGCGGCCGGCTGGAGGCGCAGATCAGCCCGCCGCGGCTCTGGACGGCCGAGCGGCCGGAGCTCTACACGCTCGAGGTCGACGGGGAGGTCTCGCTCGATGTCGGCTTCCGCACGGTCGAGGTGCGCGACGGCCGGCTGCTCGTGAACGGCACGCCGATCCGGATCCACGGCGTGAACCGCCACGAGCACGACGACACACGCGGCCGCTCGGTGACGCGCGCCGGCATGGAGCTCGACGCGCGGCTGATGAAGCAGTGGAACCTGAACGCGGTGCGCACGTCGCATTACCCCGACGACCCGTACTGGGTCGAGCTCTGCGACCGCTACGGCCTGTACGTCGTCGACGAGGCGAACGTCGAGGCGCACGCGTACTACGACGAGGTGTGCGCCGACCCGCGCTACGCGAACGCGTTCGTCGAGCGCACGCGCAACATGGTCGAGCGCGACAAGAACCACCCGAGCGTGATCCTCTGGTCGCTCGGCAACGAGAGCGGCTACGGGCCGAACCACGACGCGGCCGCCGGGTGGGTGCGCGCCCGCGACCCGTCGCGGCCGCTGCACTACGAGGGCGCGATCAAGTTCGACTTCGACGGCGGCCGCGGGGCGACCGACGTGGTCTGCCCGATGTACGCGTCGGTCGAGGAGATCGAGGCGTGGGCGGAGCGCGGGCCGCACCCGCGCCCGCTCGTGCTCTGCGAGTTCTCGCACGCGATGGGCAACTCGAACGGCGGGCTCGCCGACTACTACGCCGCGTTCGAGCGGCACGACGCGCTGCAGGGCGGATTCGTGTGGGAGTGGGTCGACCACGGCATCCGGCGCACGGACGCGAACGGACGCGAGTACTGGGCCTACGGCGGCGACTTCGGCGACGAGCCGAACGACGCGAACTTCTGCGCCGACGGCCTCGTGTGGCCGGACCGCACGCCGCACCCCGGCCTGCACGAGCTGCGGTACCTCGCGCGCCCCGTCGGCGTCGAGCACGTCGTCGGCGCGCGCTTCCGCGTGTCGAGCCGGCTCGACTTCGAGGGGCTCGACCGCCTCCGCGGCACGTGGGCGACGAGCGACGGCCGCCGCGGCAGGCTCCCGGCGCTGCGCGACCGCGAGACGGACGTCGAGGTCGACCTGCGCGACGCCGAGCACGTCACCTTCCGCTTCGCGCGGCGCGCCGCGACCGAGTGGGCCGGTGCGGGGCACGAGGTCGCGTGGCAACAGCTCGAGCTGCGCGCTCCCGCACGTTCGCGCGGCCGCGGGCGCCGCGCGACCTTCGACGGCTTCGGCGAGGTGATCGTCGAGCGACCGAAGCTCCAGCTCTGGCGCGCGCCGACCGACAACGACGGGCTGCGCCTCCTGCCCGAGCGGCGGGCGGGCGTGCTCTACCGCTGGCTCGAGCTCGGCCTCGACCGGCTCGAGCACCGCGTCGAGTCCGACGACGGCCACGAGGTCGTGACGCGCGTCTCGGGCCGCGACGAGTGGGACGACGCGATCCATCGTCAACGCTTCCGGGCGCTCGACGGCGGCCTGCTCGTCGAGAACGAGGTCGAGCTCGGACCGGAGCTGCGCGACCTGCCGCGCGTCGGCGTCGTGCTCGTGCTCGCGCCGGGGCTCGAGCGGCTCGCGTGGTACGGCCGCGGCCCGTGGGAGAGCTACTCCGACCGGAAGGCGTCGGCGATCGTCGACCGCTTCGAGAGCACGGTGACGGACGAGTACGTGCCGTACATCCTCCCGCAGGAGCACGGCCACCACAGCGACACGCGCTGGCTCGAGCTGACGGGCGACGCGGGCGGCCTGCGCGTCGAGGGCCGGCCGGCGATCGGCTTCTCGGCGAGCCACTTCACGGCCGGCGACCTCGCCCGCGCGCGGCGCACGACCGACCTCGAGCCGCGCGCGGAGACGATCCTCAGCCTCGACCACGCGCAGCGCGGGCTGGGCACCGCGAGCTGCGGGCCGGACACGGCCGAGCGCTACCGCCTGAACGAGGCGGCGTACCGGTTCGACTACGTGCTGCGGCGAACGTCGTGAAGATCGTCGGCGTCGACGCGCTCGACGTCCGCTTCCCGACCTCGCGCGGGCTGCACGGCTCCGACGCGATGAACCCCGACCCGGACTACTCGGCCGCCTACGCGATCGTGCGCACCGACGGCGACCTGACCGGACACGGCTTCACGTTCACGATTGGGCGTGGCAACGAGCTCTGCGTCGCCGCGATCGAGGCGCTCGCGCCGCTCGTCGTCGGGCTCGACGCGGAGGAGGCGTTCGCCGACCCGTCGCTCGTGTGGCGGCGGCTGACCGGCGACTCGCAGCTGCGTTGGATCGGCCCAGAGAAGGGCGCTGTGCATCTCGCCACCGCCGCGCTCGTGAACGCGGTCTGGGACCTGCACGCGAAGCACGTGGGCAAGCCGCTCTGGAAGCTGCTCGTCGACCTCACGCCCGAGCAGCTCGTCGACTGCGTGCCGTTCCGCTACCTCGAGGACGCGCTCACGCGCGACGAGGCGCTCGACCTCCTGCGTGCGCGGGAGCCGACGAAGGCGGCCCGCGAGGCGGAGCTCCTCGCTGACGGCTACCCCGCGTACACGACGTCCGTCGGCTGGCTCGGGTACCCCGACGAGCAGGTGCGCGAGCTCGCGCGGGCCGCGCGGGCGGACGGATGGACGGACTTCAAGATGAAGGTCGGCTTCGACACGACCGGCGACGCCCGCCGCGCAGGGTTCCTGCGCGAGGAGATCGGCGGCGACGCACGGCTGATGATGGACGCGAATCAGGTCTGGGGTGTGCCGGAGGCGATCGCGGCGATGCGGACGCTTGCGGCGTTCGACCCGTGGTGGATCGAGGAGCCGACGAGCCCCGACGACGTCCTCGGCCACGCCGCGATCGCGCGCGCGGTCGCGCCGATCCGCGTCGCGACGGGCGAGCACGTCCACAACCGCGTGATGTTCAAGCAGCTGCTGCAGGCGGACGCGATCGGCTTCTGCCAGGTCGACGCGTGCCGGCTCGGCGGCGTGAACGAGGTGCTCGCCGTGCTGCTCCTCGCGGCGAAGTTCGGCGTGCCGGTGTGCCCGCACGCGGGCGGCGTCGGGCTGTGCGAGCTCGTGCAGCACCTCTCCGCCTTCGACTACATCGCCGTCTCCGGCGACCTCACCGACCGCGTGATCGAGTACGTCGACCACCTGCACGAGCACTTCGTCGCGCCGGTCGTGGTCGAGGACGGGCGCTACCGGCTGCCGCTCGAGCCGGGGTACAGCGCGGAGATGCGCGCCGAGAGCTTGGAGGCGTACCTCTTCCCGTGGCGCTGAGCCTGCCGCGCATCGGCCTCGGCACCGCCGCGCTGGGCGGCCTGTTCGAGCCTGTGCGCGAGGAGCAAGCGGTCGCGACGATCGCGCGCGCGTGGGAGCGCGGCGTGCGCTTCTTCGACACGGCGCCGCTGTACGGGTTCGGCCGCTCCGAGCAGCTCCTCGGCCGCGTGCTCGCGGGCAGGCCGCGCGGCGAGTACGTCCTCGCGACGAAGGTCGGCCGCCTGCTGCGCGCCGACGCGCCGCCCGACCCCGGCCAGCCGTTCTGGCGGGGCGTGCCGGCGCTGAACCCGGTCTTCGACTTCAGCCGCGACGGCGTGCTGCGGTCGCTCGAGGAGAGCCTCGGCCGCCTGGGCATCGACCGTGTCGACGTCGTGCACGTCCACGACCCGGACGACCACCTGGACGAGGCGATCGACGACGCCTACCCCGCGCTCGCACGGCTGCGCGATGAAGGCGTGATCCGCGCGGTCGGTGTCGGCGCGAACCGCGTCGAGCCGCTGCTCCGCTTCCTCCGCGAGACCGCCGTCGACTGCTTCCTCGTCGCGGGACGCCACACGCTCCTCGACCGCACGGCGACGTCAGAGCTCCTGCCGCTCTGCCGCGAGCGCGGCGTCAAGGTGATCGTCGGCGGCGTGCTGAACAGCGGGCTGCTGGCCGGCGGGACGACGTTCGACTACCTGCCCGCCGGGCCGGGCATGCTCGCGGCGGCCGACCGCGCAGCGCGCGCGTGCGAGCACCACGGCGTGCCGCTCCTCGCGGCGGCGCTGCAGTTCCCGCTGCGCGAGCCCGGCGTCGCGAGCGTGCTGACCGGCGCGCGCTCGGCGCTCGAGCTCGACGCGAGCCTCGACGCACTCGCGATCGCGGTCCCGCCCGACCTCTGGCACGAGCTCGGCGCATGATCGACGCGCACGTGCACTTCTGGGACGGGCCGCTCGACTGGATGAGCGGCGGCTACGAGGCGCTCGGCCGGCCGTTCGGGCCGGACGACCTGCGCCCGCTCGCAGCCGCGTGCGGGGTCGACCGCGTGATCGCCGTGCAGGCGTCGTCGAGCCTCGACGAGACGCGGCGGGTGCTCGGACTCGTCGGCGACTTCGTCGCGGGCGTCGTCGGCTGGGTCGACCTGACCGCGCCCGACGTCGCCGACACGATCGCCGAGCTCGGGCCCGGCCTCGTCGGCATCCGTCACCAGGTGCACGACGAGGTCGACTCCCTGTGGCTGCTGCGCGACGACGTGCGGCGCGGACTGCACGCGGTCGCGGACGCCGGCCTCGCGTACGACCTGCTCGTCCGCCCGCGCGAGCTCCGCGGCGCGCTCGCCGTCGCGCGCGAGGTCACCGACCTCCGCTTCGTGATCGACCACCTCGCGAAGCCGCCGGTCGCCGCGGGCGAGCTCGAGCCGTGGGCCGAGCGCATGGCGCCGTTCGCCGAACTCGAGCACGTCGCGTGCAAGGTCTCCGGGCTCGTCACCGAGGCGGACTGGGCGCGCTGGGAGCCGGCCGACCTCGCGCCGTACCTCGAGCGAGCGCTCGAGTGGTACGGCGAGGAGCGGCTCCTGTTCGGCTCCGACTGGCCGGTGTGCACGCTCGCCGCGTCGTACGAGGAGGTCGTTCGCGCGTACGACGCACCGCGGTTCGCGGCGGCGGAACGTTTCTACGCGCTCTGAGTGTCGGCGCGAGCCGCGAGGCTAGCGGCCGAGGAGGCGCTCGACCTCTGCGAACTCGGTCGCCGGGAGCGGGCCGTGCTCGAGGACTCGGAGGTTCTCCTCCACCTGCGCGGCGTTGCGGAAGCCCGGGATCGGGATCGTGCGGTGGCTGCGCGCGAGGAGCCACGCGAGCGCGCCGACCGCGAGGCCGCGCCCGCCGCCGGCGAGCACCTCGCGCACGGCCTCGAGCCGCTCGAGCCACTCGGGCGCGGGCTGCCCGCCGCGGAAGTACTTCATCCACGGAGGCCCCTGCTCGCCGCGGACGTCGTCGGCCGCGACCCGCGAGTCGACCGCGAACTTGCCGGTGAGAAGCCCCATCGCGAGCGGACCGCGGTTCACACTCGCGAGACCCCGCTCGTCGCAGAGCGCCAGCATGGCGGGCGCATCGTCGAGGACGTTCAGCTGGTGCTGCACGGCAGCGCAGTGCTGGCCCTCGGCGAACACCCGCGCGCGCTCCGGATCGTCCGTGCTCCAGCCGTAGGCGCGGATCGACCCGTCGGCGACGAGCTCCTCCAGCGTCTCGCGCACCTCGGCGGCTGCGACAGGGTCGTAGTCCCCGAGGTGGAACTGGTAGAGGTCGATGCGATCCGTGCGAAGGCGGCGCAGCGACGCCTCGCACGCGCGGCGGATTCCATCGGGCGACGCGTCCGCGCCCGTGATGTGGCGCGTCGACTCGTCGAAGATGTTGCCGAACTTCGTCGCGATCACGACCTCGTCGCGCCGCCCGGCGAGCGCCCGGCCGAGAACGCGCTCGCTGTGGCCTGCCCCGTACACGTTCGAGGTGTCGAAGAACGTCGCGCCGAGGTCGAGCGCGCGGTGAACCGCGCGAACCGACTCTGCGTCGTCGACCTCGCCCCAGCCGACCGGACCGCCGTCGCGGAAGAACGGGCCTCCGATCGCCCAGCACCCGAGCCCGACGGCGGACACGTCGATCCCGCTACGCCCGAGCGACCGCGTCAGCGCCTGCGTCTCCACGCCGAGAAGCTTAGGCTCAGCGCCATGCCCGAACGCTTCCTCGTCACCGGCGTCCTCGGCTGCATCGGCGCGTGGACGGCGAAGCTCCTGCTCGACGAGGGAGTCGACGTCGTCGGGTTCGACTTCGGCGTTTCACACCATCGGCTCGAACTCGTCGGCGCGACCGAAGCGACGCTCGTCCGCGGCGACGTCACCGACCTCGCCGAGCTCGAGTCGGCGCTCGACGAGCACGAGATCACGCACGTCGTGCACCTCGCTGCCCTGCAGGTGCCGTTCTGCCGCGCCGATCCCGTGCTCGGCGCGCGCGTGAACGTCGTCGGCACCGTGAACGTCTTCGAGGCCGTGAAGCGGCGGCGCGAGCGGATCGGGCGCGTGGTGTACACGAGCTCAGCGGCCGTCTACGGCGCGAACGACGCGGGCGGCCACGACGAGCGGCCGCGGCCGGACACGCTCTACGGCGTCTACAAGCTCGCGAACGAGGGCACGGCGCGCAACTACGCGCAGGAGCACGGCCTGCCGAGCGTCGGGCTTCGGCCCGCGTACGTCTACGGACCCGGGCGCGACCAGGGCATGACGTCGGCGCCGACCGTTGCGATGGAGGCGGCTGCGCGCGGCGAGCCCTTCCACATCGAGTTCGGCGGCACGGCGCTCTACCAGTACGCGCCGGACGTCGCGCGAGCCGCGATCGCCGCGAGCCGCTCGGATCTCGGCGGGTCGCCCGTCTTCAACCTGGGCGGCACACAGGCACATATGCGCCGGGTCGTCGCCGCGATCGAGGCCGCGGCGCCGGAAGCGGCAGGTTCGATCACGTTCGACGACGTTCAGCTGCCGATTCCCGGCGGGCTCGAGGCGCGCGAGCCGCTGCCGCTCGAGTGCACGCCGCTCGAGGACGGCGTCCGCGCGACGATCGCGCACTTCCGCGCCGCGGCCTAGAGCTGCTTGCAGCCGCGGGTGGCCCGGTAGAGCCGCGAGGCCTTCGCCGCCGGGTGCTTCACGACCGCCGAGACCACGGCCTGGAGCGGGTCGCCCGTGCCGATCGTGATGCTCGTGCCGCTCACGAGGCCGGCCTCGCGGATCCGGTTCACGTGCAGGCGGATCGGTGCACGCGCCTTGCAGTCGAGGGTGACCCGCTGCCGCGCCTCGAGGCCGAGGGCGTTGTCGAGGAAGCCCTTCGGCGGTGCGACCGCGCGGCACGCGGGGCTCAGCTTGGCCGACGCGTACGTGACGGTTGCGAGCGCCTCGCTGCCGCTCCGCACCGTGACGCCGCGCGCGGGGTCGAAGACGACTGTGAACCTCGTCGCCGTGCAGGCGACGGTGGCGGTTGGTGTCGTCGCGGAGGCCCAGCCTGCAGCGACCGCAGCGGCGCCGACCAGCACGGCGGCGCATCGCAACATTCGCCACTAGTGTACGCCGCGCGACGGTCAGAACGGGCCGCGCGGCTCGTAGCCCACCTACGACACCGCGTCGGCCGGAGGAAGTGCGCGACGCACCGCGTCCAGCAGCTGCTCGGGCGTGAACGGCTTGCGCAGGATCGGCGGGCCGGCCGCGGCCGCGAAGAGCGTGCCG
>JBKPLI010000025.1:0-5934 GCA_046731555.1 Actinomycetota bacterium
AGCGCGGCGTGCGCGGCCTCCCACGCGGCCCGCGGCCCGCGACGCAGCGGAACCCGGCGGGCCTCACCGCCCGCGAGCTGGAGGTGCTCGCGCTCGTGGCCGACGGCCTCCGCAACGCCGAGATCGCCGCGCGGCTCGTGGTCTCGCCGCGCACGGTCGACCACCACGTCGCCTCGATCTTCCGCAAGCTCGACGTCCGCACGCGCGCGCAGGCGGGCGCGGAGGCGCTCCGCCGCGGCCTCGTCGCCCAGGTTAGGTAGCGCCGCACGCCAACCTGGGCACCTGCGCGGATGTGGTGCCGCGCGCCGGCTCCTAGCGTCGATCGGGTCACGACGACGAAGGAGGACCGAAACGTGCGCAGGCTCATCCTCATCTCCCTGGCGTTCGCGGTGACGGCCACGACGGTGATCGCGGCAGCCGATTCGGCGTCAAAACCCTCGCTCGCCTCACAGCTCGCGTCGGCACGGCTCGCAACCGCGAAGTACGCGACCGACCTCGGGCGGGCGAAGGCGGACGGCTACAGCATCATCACGCCCATGATCCCGAGCATGGGCTACCACTTCATGAACGCGAAGGTGACCGGCTTCGACGTGACGAAGCCCGCGATCCTCGTCTACGTGCACCGCGGCTCGAAGTGGCAGCTCGGCGCGCTCGAGTGGGTGTTCACGAAGAAGCCCGCCAAGCCCCCGATCGAAGGGGCGAAGTACGGGACGTTCGCCGCGGCGTGTCACTACAAGGACGGCACGTTCGTGCCCGCGAACTCGCAGGACGAATGCGCCGCCGAGAGCCCGACGACCGGGTCAGAGTTCAGCTTCTGGCACCCGCCGCTCGTCACGCTCCACATCTGGCTGTGGTACCCGAACCCGGCCGGCCTGTACGCGGGCATGAACCCGCTCGTCGCGCCCTTCAACGAAAGCTAGGGCACACCGGCACGCCGAGCTCGGACTGGAGCGTCTCGCCGAGCGCGAGCAGCTCCCAGTCCGAGCCGGCGGGGCCGACGAGCGAGACGCTCACCGGCAGCCCGCTCGACGCGCCGACGCCGGCGGGGAGCGCGACGACCGGCTGGCCCGTCCAGTCCCAGTGGTGCGTGAGCGTGATGAGGCGGATGTCGGTGCCCGCGTGGTCGTAGCCCGGGCCGCGCGGCCACGCGACGTCCGGCACCGTCGGCTCGAGCAGCGCGCTCGCGCCCTCGGCGGCGAACCACCGCTCCCAGCGCTCCGCGTCCGCGCGGCGCTGGGCCTGCAGCGCGTCGTACTCGCCGGCCTCGAGCGGGCGCTCCTCGGCGCGCTCCAGGAACTCCCGCGTCGACTGCCGGTACAGGTGGCGCGCGTCGTCGAAGCGCGCGTGCGTCGGGCGCATGTCGGCGAGCAGGATCTTGCCCCAGCCGGAAAGCGTGTCGTCGACCGGCGGTGCGTCGACGAGCGTCGCGCCGAGGCGCCGGCAGAGGTCGAGCGTGGCGTCGACACCGGCCGCGACGTCGGCGTCGAGGTCGTCGACGCGCGACGAGACGCCGAGCGTGACGCTGTCGAGGCTCTTCGCCGCGCGGCGCCCGTCGACGCCCGCCATGCCGGCGAGCAGCAGCGCGCAGTCGTCAAGCGACCGCGCCATCGGCCCGGCGTGGTCGAGCGTCTCCGCGAGCGGCACGATCCCCGCGATCGAGACGAGCCCGCGCGTCGGCTTGATCGTCGACGTGCCGCAGAACGCGGACGGGATGCGCAGCGAGCCGGCCGTGTCCGTGCCGGTCGCCGCCGGAACCATCCGGGCCGCGAGCGCGGCGCCCGAGCCGCCGCTCGAGCCGCCGGCCGAGCGGTCGAGCGCCCACGGGTTGCCGACCTGGTCGGTCGTTCCGCCGGCCGCGAACTCGTGCGTGTGCACGTGGCCGAGCAGCACCATGCCCTCGGCCGAGAGGCGCGCCCACACGTCGCAGTCGCGCTCCGGTACCTCGTCGAGGACGCGGCTCGACGCGGTCAGCGGCTTGCCCGCCACTGCGTAGATGTCCTTCAGCCCGATCGGGACGCCGCACAGCGTGGGCGCGTCGCCGGCCGCGAGCCGCTCGTCCGCGTGGGCCGCCGCCGCGAGCGCGTCCTCCTCGTAGACGCGCACCCACGCGTTGATCGACGCGGGGTCGCCGTCGTGCGAATGCTCGCCGTCGCGTTCACGGATCCGCGCCAGGCAGGCCTGCGCGAGCTCGACCGCCGACAGCTCGCGCCGCGCGAGCGCTGCCGACGCCTCGACGACGCCGAGGTCGGCCGGGTCGCTCAACGAGCGTCGACCGTGTCGACGACCCGCCGCGCGACGCCGTCGGCCTCCGCCGCCTCCGCGACCGCCGCCGCGACCGAGGTCGAGACGTCGCGGTTGAAGACGCTCGGCACGATGTAGTCGGCGGCGAGCTCCTCGTCGCGGATCGTCGCGGCGATCGCGTGGCCGGCCGCAACCTCCATCGCGTGCGTGATCGACGACGCGCGCACGTCGAGCGCGCCGCGGAAGATGCCGGGGAACGCGAGCACGTTGTTGATCTGGTTCGGGTAGTCCGAGCGCCCGGTCGCGATCACGGCCGCAAGGTCCATGATCTCCTCGGGCAGCACCTCGGGCTCGGGGTTCGCCATCGCGAACACGACCGCGTCGCGCGCCATCGTCTTCACGCCGTTGCGCGTGATCGCGCCCGGCACCGACAGCCCGACGAAGACGTCCGCGCCGGCGAGCGCGGCGTCCGCGCTCCCGGACTCGCCCTCGGGGTTCGTGCGCTCGGCGAAGGAGCGCTTCACGTCCGTGAGGTCCTCGCGGCCGCCGTGCACGACGCCGCGGCTGTCGCAGCCGACGACGTGGCGCACGCCCGCCTCCATCAGCGTGTCCGAGACCGCGACGCCGGCAGCGCCGACGCCGGTGACGACGACCTTCACGTCCTCGATGCGCTTGCCGACGACGCGCAGCGCGTTCAGCAGCGCGGCGAGGACGACGACGGCCGTGCCGTGCTGGTCGTCGTGGAACACGGGGATGTCGAGCGAGTCGCGCAGCCGCCGTTCGATCTCGAAGCAGCGCGGCGCGGAGATGTCCTCGAGGTTGATGCCGCCGAAGCCGGGCGCGATCGCCTCCACGGTCTCGACGATGCGGTCGACGTCCTTCGTCGCGAGGCACAGCGGCCACGCGTCGACGCCCGCGAACTCCTTGAACAGGAGCGCCTTGCCCTCCATCACCGGCATCGCAGCCTCGGGACCGATGTCGCCGAGGCCGAGCACCGCGGTGCCGTCGCTCACGACCGCGACCGTGTTGCGCTTCACGGTCAGGTTCCAGGCCTTCTCCTGATCCTCCGCGATCGCGCGGCAGACGCGCGCGACGCCGGGCGTGTATGCCATCGAGAGGTCGTCGCGCGTCTTCACCGGCGCGTTCGCGTCCATGTGGATCTTGCCGCCGAGGTGGAGGAGGAACGTGCGGTCGGAGACGTTCTCTACGACGATCCCGTCGACCGCGCGCACCGTCGCGACGATCTGATCGGCGTGCTCGGCGTCCGTCGCGAGCACGGTGACGTCGCGCACCTTGCGGCCCGCGTCGACACGCACGAGGTCGATGGCGTCGAGGAGGCCGCCGGCGTCGGCGATGGCGCGCGCCAGATCGGCGAACGCGCCGGGCCGGTCGTCGAGGTGGACGCGCACGGTCGTGCTGAACGACGCGGAGTAGTGCGACACGGCGTGAGCTTAGCCCTCCCCGTCTACGCTTCCCGCGTGCCCGTGACCGTTCGCCTCTTCGCCGGCCTGCGCGAGCGCGCGGGCTGGTCGTCGCGCGAGGTCGACGCGGCGAGCGTCGGCGACGTCTGGGCCGCACTCGGCCTGGGCGACGAGCCCGACGGACTCCTGTACGCCGTGAACAAGCACTACGCGCCGCGCGACCGCGAGCTGCAGGACGGCGACGAGGTGGCGCTCATCCCGCCCGTCTCCGGCGGCGCGTTCCTGCTCTCGGATGAGCCGCTGTCGCTCGACCGAGCCGTCGAAGAAGTGCGCGACGAGCGCGCCGGCGCGATCGCCACGTTCACGGGCACGACGCGCATCGAGTCGCGCGGACGGCACGTCGTGCACCTCGACTACGAGGCGTACGAGGGCATGGCCGAACGGGTGATGGAGCAGATCGCGGACGAGCTGACGCAGCGCTACAGGCTCTGCGCGGTCGCGATCCACCACCGCGTCGGGCGGGTCGGTATCGGCGAGACCTCCGTGGTGATCGCCGTCAGCGCGCCGCATCGCGCGGACGCGCTCGCCGCCTGCAAGGACGCGATCGACACGCTCAAGGAGCAGGTGCCGCTCTGGAAGAAGGAGGTCTACGAGGGCGGCGAAGAGTGGCTCGGACGGGGGTCGTAACGATCTGACACCCGGCTACAGTGGGCGCGTGGAGTCCTGGCGCGACTACGACCCGATCCAGCCGCGCGGCACGGACTGGCGCGGCATCTTCCGCAAGCTCTGGGCGCCGATCGCCGTGATCGGGGGTCTCGCGCTGAAGTTCGGCGCCGTCGCCGTGAAGTTCTTCGGCGTCTTCATCGCGTTCGGCGGCTACGCGCTCATCTGGGGCTGGAAGTTCGCCCTCGGCGTGGTCATCCTCATCTTCGTCCACGAGATGGGCCACTTCATCGAGGCGGCGCGCGAGCGGCTCAACCCGTCGTGGCCCGTGTTCATCCCGTTCCTCGGCGCGTACGTGCGGCACACGGGCGGCAACCCGTGGCAGACGACCCGTGTCGCGATCGCCGGCCCGATCGTCGGCGGCATCGGCTCGCTTGTCTGTCTCTGGATCGGCTTCGCGATCGACTCGCAGCTGCTCGAGGCGCTCGCCTACTTCGGGTTCTTCATCAACCTGTTCAACATGATCCCGATCGGGTTCCTCGACGGCGGCGCCGTCTGGCGCTCGACGCAGTGGCTCTGGCACGGCGGCGGCCGCAACAAGGCGATCGTCTCGGCCGTGCTCTACGTCGGGACGGCGCTCTTCCTCGCGTACGGCGCGTACGTGGCCTACCTCCCGCAAGACCGCCTCTAGCGCCGCCCTTGGAAGAGCGGCGACTCCTCGACACGCAGGTCCCCGATCCCGACGACGCGGTCGCCCGGATCGCGGAGGAGTTCCGGCGCGGGTTTGCAGAGGTCGACCGGATCGACCGCTCGGCCGTGGCGATCTTCGGGTCCGCGCGCATCGGCGAGGACCACCCGGCGTACGCGCAGGCGCGCGAGGCGGGCCGGCTCTTCGGCGAGCGCGGCTGGGCCGTCGTGACCGGCGGAGGCGGCGGCGTGATGGAGGCGGCAAACCGCGGCGCGAAGGAGGGCGGCGGCCTCTCCGTCGGGTTCAACATCGTCCTGCCGCACGAGCAGATGCCGAACGCGTACCTCGACATCGAGTACACGTTCGACCACTTCTACGTGCGCAAGGTGTGCTTCGTGAAGCCGTCGGAGGGGTTCGTCATCTTCCCCGGCGGGTTCGGAACGCTCGACGAGTTCTACGAGGCTCTGACCCTGATCCAGACCGGCAAGGTGCACGAGTTCCCCGTCGTGCTCGTCGGCTCGGACCACTGGCGGCCGATGCTGGACTGGCTCCGCGACCGGCTGCTCGGCGGCGGGATGGTCTCGCCCGACGACGTGGCGCTCCTGCACCTCACCGACGATCCGTCAGAGGCGGTCGAGCTCGTCGTCGAGTGCTTCGAGCGACGGTGCGCGGACGCGCCCGCCGCGCCCGAGAAGGAAGACGCGCAGTGACGCGCGCCTTCCTCCACGACGCGTGACGCCTACGCGAACGGCTCGCCCGTCTCGAGCAGCGTCTTCAGCCCACTGAGCACCATCATCCAGCCGGCGCCCGACACGCTCTCCGCCGTCTTCGGCGCGCCCTCGAGCCGGTCGTGCGTGACCGTGACCAGGCTGATGCCGCCGTCCTGCGCCTCGATCTCCCAGGTCACGCGGCTCGGCTCCT
>JBKPLI010000026.1:0-14438 GCA_046731555.1 Actinomycetota bacterium
TTGCAGAGGAGGCCGCGCGCCTCCGCGTCGGCGAACACGCGCTCGTTCACGTGCCGGTCCGACGTGGCCGCGACGACGAGGAATGCACCCGAGAGGTCGCGCGCGCGGTAGCGGCGCGGGCGCCAGACGACCGGCGCGTGATGGAGGTCGGGGTCGAGCTCGGGCGCGACGACGGTGACCTGCGCGCCGCAGGCGAGCAGGCCGAGCGCCTTCTCCGTGCCGACCGAGCCCCCGCCGACGACCACGCACCGCCGGCCCTGGACGTCGAGGCACGCCATGTAGAACTGCTTGCTCACGCGCCGACCGTCGTGACGCGCGCGCCGTTGCGGCCGAGGCGGAGCCCGATCTCGAACCCGTCGGCCACGATGGAGACGCCGTACTCGCCGGGGCCGACGGCGGTCACCGACACCTTGTCGAGCTCGCGGCCGGCGAGCGCCTCGAGCGCTGCGTTCAGGTCGCGCGTCGACTCGGACAGCTCGCGTCCCTGCGGCAGCCGGCGGAACAACCCGAGCGCCGCCTGCTCGCCGCCGGGCCCGTAGACCGCACGGAGCCGGCCGGTCTGCAGCCCGAGCTCGAGCAGCTCGCCGAGCGCCTTCGCGTCGTCGCCCTCGACTCGTCCCTCGCCGACGGCGGCGACGACGTCCGCGAGCCGGGCCCGCCGGTCCTCGTCCTGCAGCATCGAGAGGACCGCCTGCGCCTCGGCGCGGGCGACCTCGGCCGCCTCGCCGCGCACCGCGACCTCACTCATGCGACGCCTCGCCGATGATCGCGTGCAGCTCGTGCTCCAGGCCGCCGCTCTCGACGGCGCAGTGGATGCCGCACTCCTTCGGCGCGTTCGTCTCCCACCACCAGCGCCCGGCGCGCGCGGCCTCGCCGGGTGCGATCGCGCGCGTGCACGGCGCGCAGCCGATCGACGTGTAGCCGCTGTCGTAGAGGGCGTTGTACGGCACCTCGCGCTCGCGCACGTAGTCCCAGACCTCGTCCTCGGTCCACTCCGCGAGCGGGTTGAGCTTCACGATCCCACCGTGGTCGTGGTCGAGCTCGACCTTGCGGATGTTCGTGCGGCTCGCCCACTGGTCGCGGCGCAAGCCGGTGATCCACGCGTCGAGCCCGGCCAGGTGCCGCGTCAGTGGGCGCACCTTGCGCACCTGGCAGCAGAGCAGGCGGTTGTCGACGGACTTGTAGAAGAGGTTCGGCCCGTGACGGCCGACCATCGTCGCGATCTCGTCGCCGTTCGGCGCGAGCAGCTTCAGGTTGAGGCCCGGGTAGCGGTCGCGCAGCGCCTCCACGAGGTCGTACGTCTCGGCGGGCAGCCGGCCGGTGTCGACGCTGAACACCTCGACGCCCGGGTCGATCGCGTACGCCATGTCGATGAGCGCGACGCCGTCGATCTGAAACGCGGTCGAGATCGCGATCCGCGGCGCGAACCGCTCGAGCGACCACTCGAGCACCGCCTCCGGCTCCTCGCCCTCGAACTCGATCGACAGCTCGCCTGCCTCCAGCTCGTCGAGAAAATCGACGCTCATCCGCGCTCCTCCGTTCGTCGCTCCCGGAAGACGACGCAGACGGACGTGCGGCTGAGCCGCACGTCCTGAGGACGGCGCCGCAAGCGTCGCCTCACGCGGCCACCTCCTCGCGTTCGCGCTTCCGCGCCGGTTCGAGGCCCGCGAGCGCGCCCAGCTCGTCGTCGGTGAGCCGGCGCGAGAACGCGGTGAACGACTCGCCGTCGCCGCGGCCGTCGAGCCAACCCTGGATCAGGCCCTGGACCGCGACGTCGAGCCCCTCCGTCGGCACGCGTCGGAAGAGCGGCCGGCCGATCGCAGCGCCCGGGCCGAGCCCGCCGCGCACGAAGACGTCGTAGGCCTGCCGGCGCACGCCGCCCTCGTCGCGCGCGGTCGTCCCCTGGAAGCCGAGGTCGCCGACCCAGTGCTGCGCGCACGCGTGCGGGCAGCCGTCGAGGTTCAGGCGCAGGTCGGCGATGCGGTCGCCGAAGCGCTCCTCGAGCTTCACGATCAGCCCGCCGAGGCGCGACTTCGTCTCCGTGACGGAGAAGTTGCAGTGGGGCTCGCCGGTGCACGCGATCGAGTTGCCGCGCACGCCGTTCACCTCGAGCGGGAAGCCGATCCCCTCGAGCTCGGCCGTGACGGCGCTCGCCTCGTCGGCCGGCACGCCGGTGACGACGAGGTTCTGCTGGCGCGTGAGGCGGATGTCGCCGCCGACGTCGTCCGCGAGCTGCGCGATCGCGAGGAGCTGGTCGCCGTTCACGAGGCCGAGGTGCACGGGCACGCCGACGGTGACGAGGCCGTCCTGCTTCTGCTCGCGCACGCCGAGGTGGTTCGCCGGCTGCGCGTCGAGCGGCGGCAGCGTGTAGTCCTCGAGCGTGCGGCCGAGCCGCGCCTCGACGCGCTCGCGCATGCCCTCGGGGCCGATGTCGTCGATCATGAACTTCAGCCGCGCCTTCACGCGCGAGACGCGGTAGCGCAGGTCGTCCGACCACGCCCCTGTGATCGCGGCGAGCACCTCGACCGCTTCCGCCTTCGGCACGAACACGCCGAGGTCGCGCGCGATGCGCGGCACGGAGGAGAGCCCGCCGCCGACGAGCACGGCGAAGCCCTCGCGGCCCTCGTGGATCACGCCGACGAGCGAGATGCAGTTGATCTCCGGCGCGTTGCAGCGGTGCGCGCACGACGAGATCGAGTACTTGTGCTTGCGCGGCAGGTTCGAGAACTCGGGGTTGCCGAAGAAGAACTGCGCGGCGTCCTCGACGACGTCGGAGCAGTCGAAGAGCTCGTCGTGCGCGATCCCCTGCAGCGGGCAGCCGGTGATGTTGCGCACCGTGTCGCCGCAGCCGCCCGCGGTCGTGATGCCGGCGGCCTCGAGGTGCGCGAACACGTCCGGCAGCTTCGCGAGCTCGAGGAAGTGGATCTGCACGCACTGCCGCGTGGTCAGCTCGCCCGAGCCGCGGCCGTAGACGTTCGACACCTCGCCGATCGCGCGAAGCTTCGCCGGCGTGAGGTGCCCGGCGGGCAGCTTCACGCGCAGCATGAACGTCCCGATCTTCGGCTTGTCGTGGTAGAGGCCCCACCACTGCAGGCGCACGACGTCCTCCTCCGCGACGCGCTCGTAGCCGGCGGCGATGAGCGCCGGCAGCTCGTCGCGGATGCCGAGCGGTGCCTTCTCCTGCTTCAGGCGCTCGACCGGGTTGCGCTTGAGGACGAGCTCCCAGTCGGCTTCCGGCCGCGGACGCGCGACCACTATGGCTCCCCGGCGGCGGGAACGTCGAGCCCCGCCGCCGGGTGCCCCCAGGGTGAGGAGGAGGGCGTTCTGCTGGCCATCCGAGGCGCACCCTACCTACGCCACTCCAAAAAGTAAAGTCTTGGGCCGTTGAGCCTCGGAGCGGCTTTACTTCGGAAAGTTTCTTCGCTATACAACAGCCCCATGCGGCCGGGACTGCGCGAGGACGGGATCCGCTGGACGCCGGAGATGATCGTGTACGCGATCGACCTCTGGGCGCGCCGGCACCTGCGTGCGCCGACGGCCGAGCAGTGGTGCCGCGCGGGGGAGGACCACCCCAGTCGGCAGACCGTGCAGCGCGTGTTCGGATCGTGGAACGCGGCGATCGCGGCAGCCGGCTACGTGCCGAAGCCGCCCGGCCGGCCGTTCGCGCGGCGACTCGTCACGAGCGAAGCCCAAGCCGCGCCAGGATGACGCCCACGTCCGGCGGCACGACGTCCGCCGGAGCGGGCGGAGCCGCTGCCTCCTTCAGGCCGGTGCCGGTGACCACGAGCACGACGCGCGCGCCCTCCTCGATCGTGCCGGCGCGGATCGACTGCAGGAGGCCCGTGAACGCGACGCCGGTCGCGGTGTCGGCGACGATGCCCGTCGTGCGCGCGAAGAACGCGGCGTCCTCGAGCGCGTCGTCCTCCGCCACCGCGACGATCGTGCCGCCCGAGGAGCGTGCGGCTCCGATCGCCAGGTCGCCGTAGTCGGGATCGCCGATCGCGATCGCGTCGACGGTGGTCTCCGGGCGTATGCGCGAGATCGGCCGGTTGTCGGCGAACGCGGACGCGATCGGCGCACAGCCCTCGGATTGCACGGCGACGAGCCGCGGCGCCTCGTCCTCGACGAGCGACGCGAGCCGGAGCTCGGAGAAGCCCTGCGCGAGCTTCGACACGAGCGCCCCGGAGCCGGCCGCGCAGACGACCGCATCGGGCAGCGTCCAGTCGAGCTGCTCCGCGATCTCGTGCGAGATCGTCTTCACGCCCTCCACGGCGAACGGGTGCAGGCTGCTCGCGAGGAAACCCCACGGGAAGAGCCGCGCGAGCTCGAGCTCGAGGCGGCGGCAGTCGTCGTACGTCCCGTCGACGACGATCACGCGCGCGCCGCACGCGTGCGCGATCGCGCCGACCGCGGTCTCGCCGCGCGGCGCCAGGATGATCGTCTCGAGCGACGAGGCCGCGCCGGCCGCGGCGACGGCGTCGCCGAGGTTGCCCGTCGACGAGCAGCAGAGCGTGCCGATGCCGTGCTCAATCGCAACCGCGCGCGCGACGGCGGCGATGCGGTCCTTGAAGGAGTGCGTCGGGTTGGCCGATTCGAGCTTCAGCAGGAGCTCGACGCCGAGCGCGTCGGAGAGGCGCTCGACGTGCACGAGCGGCGTCCAGCCGGGCCCGTCGTCGACCGCGCCGTCGATCGGCAGGAGGCCGCGGTAGCGCCACATGCTCTGCGGCCCGCCGAGGATCGTCGCGCGCGTCACCGCCTCGCCGAGGTGCGCCCAGTCGTAGGCGATGTCGGTCGGCCCGTCGCAGCGCGCGCACGCCGGTGTCGGCGCGGGCGGCGCGACCTCCTCGCACACGCGGCAGTGCAGCGCGAAGCTGCTCACCGGAGTCCCGTCCTGAGGAGGTGACCTAGCCGGGGCGACGGGTAGTGGCGGCTAGGCCTCTCGCGCGCACGCGATGAGAAGCGCGTAGGCAAACGACTTCGGCTTCTCGATGCGCACGACCAAGGCCCGACCAGGATAGGAGACGCGCACGGGCCTCGTCAAACCGAACCCCCTGCAACTGCCGGGAGAAGCACGATCGTGGAGCCCGGCTCGACCGGCGTCTCGAGCCCGCCCAGCAGCCGGACGTCGTCGCCGTCGACGAAGACGTTCACGAACGCGGGCAGGTCGCCGTCCGCGAGCAGCCGGTCGCGCAGGCTCGGGTACTGCTCGACGAGCGCCTCGATCGCGCCGCGCACGGTCGTCGCCTCGACGTCGACCGACCGCTGACCGCCCGCCTCGGCCCGCAGCACCGGTGGGATGCGCACGCTGCTCACTTCAGAACGGAAAGTAACAGGTTCCAGCTGTCCCTTCGGGACGTGTCGGGGTCTGACCGCGGCTGGAGCGCATCACCGTCGTCGCACTCGCGGCTCGCGGTTGTCAATCGCGGCAACCTGGAATAGTACGAGGCATGAAATCGACGGGGAAAACCCCGGCGTCAAGCACGGCCCGAAGGCCGCCTGTGCCGACGGATAGCCATGCCGAGACCGAGGACTGGATCCGGAGCGTGATGCCCGGCCTGCATCCCATCGTCCAACGGCTGGACGAAGTGATCCGCGAGACGATCCCCGGCCGTCAATACGCCATCAAGTGGAAGAAGGCGTACTACGGGTTGCCAGAACTCGGCTGGATGATCGAGATGGTCGCCTACGACGTCTCCGTCAATGTCGTCTTCTTCGGCGGCGCGGAATTCGACCCGCCGCCGCCGCTTGGAACCACCGGACGAACCCGCTACGTGAAGGTGAAGACCCTCGAGGAGGCGCAGGCGCCCATGATGCGCACGTGGATCGAACAGGCAGGGCGCGTTCGCGGTTGGCAATGAGCGGGGGTCCGGTCTAGTCGAGGCCGTAGACACGGCGCGCGTTCTCGCGGAGGATCGCGCGGCCCGCCTCCTCGGCCTCGTCGGGCGGGAGCGATTGGGTTAGCACCTCCGCGAGCGACTCGCGCCACCACTTCGCGGCGAGCCAGTACAGCTCGGGCGTGCGCGCCGCGTCGGAGGCGTACAGGAGCTTCGAGACCGGCGCGAGCTCGAGCGCCTCGCGGAGCGCCTCCGCCGGGCGCGACACGTGCGGGATCGTCAGCGAGAGGTCGAAGTAGACGTTGCCGTAGACGTGCGCGAGCCAGCCCGCCTCGCGGACGAACGGGTAGCAGTGCAGGAGCACCCACGTCGTGTCGCGGAAGCGCTCGACCAGCGGCTTCAGATAGCCGGGGTCGGCGCGCTGGATGTGCAGGTCCGAGTCGCCGAAGCCGCAGTGGACCTGCACCGGAAGCGGTGCGTCCGTCGCCTCGTTCGCCTCGAGCGCGGCGACGACGTGCTCCGACACGCGGTCGAGGCCGCCGCGGTACGCCGCGATCGTCTTCAGTGCCGCGAAGCCGTTCGCGCGCGCGGCAGCGACCTCGTCGCGCAGCACGTCCGCCGACCGCGTCTCGATCCGCAGCACGGGCCGCGCCTCGCACGCCGCCAGCTCGCCGAGCTCGCGCCACTCGACGCCTTCGCCCGGCGGCGGGAAGCCGTCGTCGACGAGCAGCGTCTCGGTGCCGGTCGCCCGCAGCAGCCGCGACGCGTACTCGTCCGGGTCCGACGCGCGCCTGTGCTCGTACACCGCCGCCTCGGCCGGCGCGACGCCGAAGAACGCCGCGAGCTCGTGCATCGCCCGCCGGTACGTGAGCCCGGTGGAAACGTGCGGCCACTGCCGCGGGTCGGGACTCTCCGAGAACATCCCGCGGAACTCGTCGAGCGTCGGCCGCCCGCGCAGGATCCCGTGCGCGTGGTGGTCGACGAGGGCGACGCCGCTCAGCGCTTCGAGCAACTTGGCGATCAGGCGACGCTAGCGCCAGTGAACCTGACGTGTGGTGACGACCAGCTTCCAGGGGCCGTCGGGAACGTCGGCTGCCGCGACGAACTGCCAGCCGACCCGGTTCGTGTCGGTGTTCAGTCCGTCGAACCCAAGGCAGTCGCGCACGGCAGGCGAGACGTCCATGCCCGCTCGATGCGCCCGGCGGTTGCGCGGCCGTTCATCGTGGCGCCCGAAGACGTAGGCGGCGTCGTCGTACACGTACGGACCGGCGTCCTCCCACTGGGCGTAGCAGACACGTTCGCCGTGCACGATCCTCGCCCAACGATTCTTGAGCAGGCTGAACGGGCGGCCCCGGCGGGCGGCGCGCGCGAGCTGCGGGGCGTATGCGCGTGCCCAGGGCACGACCCTGGTTCGGTCCGGGCGCGGCCGACCCTGCTCGCCGAAGTCGTTGTAGGGGAGGTCGAAGTAGAACGGGTTCTCCCTCGGCCGGAAGCCGGTGGGGAACCAACCGTTCACTGGGCTTCGCAGGCCTGGCTCGTCGACGCCACCGTAGTGCTGGAGCCACGCGTCGTCCCAGGCCGAGATCGCGTTGTCGTCGCTCGAGCCGCCGCCCTTGGGCTCGCCGATCCAGAAGACCGTCGCGGTCACGTCGTGGTGGACGGGATACCCGGTCATCGCGCTCCCCGTAGCTGCGGGGAGCGCGATGACTGCGAGGAGGACCGCCGCACGTCTCCGCACGTCAGCGTGCGAACGCCGGGTCCTGCAGTGCCTGTGCGAACTGCGTGATGGTCGTGTCGGTCCGAACCTCGAACCGGTAGCGCCGGTTGAGGCCGGCGAGGTCGCCGACCGTCCCGCTCGCCTGCCCGTACGTGATCGGGTTCGTCTGCGTGAAGACGATCTGGAACTTCGACGCCAGGTAGCCGGGCAGCCATGCCTGCACCTGCCCGCTGGGGTCGTTGTAGAGATTCGTCCACTGGCCGGCGTCGTTGAACGGCGCCGCCCAGACGTCGACCCGCGCGTTCGGCACCTGCTGCTTGAGCCTGAGGACGCCGGCGTCGATCTCGCTCGACACGGCCGACTCGAACGAGGCGACGCTCTGCGCCGTCCACGTCGATCCGGAGCCGGTTCCGCCGAGGCAGCTGTAGAAGTACGGGCACGAGGCCTGGTAGCGGCGCGTCCCGATCGCGGTGCCGTCGCCGTAGTCGCCGTGGCCGTACCGGCCGGCGTGGAACGCGATCTCCCAGCGCCCGCTGGCCGCGAGCGCCGTGATGTCCGTCCAGCTCATGTTGTTCGGATCGCCGGTCGAGCCGGGCGTGTTGTTGTCCGCGTACCCCGTGACGACGAACATGACCGCCTTGAACCCGTACTTGGCGAGCAGGGAATCCCAGGCGAGCTCGGACCTCAGACCGTCGTCGACCGTGATCAGCACCGGCTTGGCGACCCCGATGTCGTTGCCGGCGAGCCACTGCTGATACTGGGCGAGCGTCACGGACTGATAGCCGTTCGCCTTCAGCCACGCGAGTTGCTGGTCCGCTTCCTGCGGCGTCTGATCCCAAGGCGAGTAGCCGTCGGGCGGCTTGATCTCGTGGTAGTTCAGAACCGGCAGGTACTGGATCGGCCCCGTCTTGATCGAGATCACCGGCAGCGTCGTCGGGTTGCCGGCGTTGTCGGTGATCGTCGCGGAGACGGCGTGGACGCCCGGCGTCAGCGCACTCGTGTCGAAGCTCGTCGAGTAGACGTAGAGGGCACCGGTGTCCGGGCTGGTTACCGGTGGCCCCGCCGGCGCGCCGTCGACGCGGAACTGCACCGACTTGACGCCGAACGTGTCCGATGCGTGCGCCCTGAACGTGACGGTCCCGGACACGCGTTGGTTCGCGGTCGGCGAGAACCAGAAGCCCACCGGCGGCGTGTTGTCGACGGTGACCGTCGCCGAGGCAGTGTCGGTCTTGCCGCGGCCGTCCGTGACCGTGGCGGTCAGCGTGTGCTGGCCGTCTGCGCTCGTCGTCGTGTCCCACGCGGGGGCGGTCGCGAGCGGCTTGCCGTCGAGCGCGAACTCCACGGTCGTCGTGTCGACCGCGCTCGTGACGTCCGCCTTCAGCTGCGTCGTGCCGCGCACGAACGTCCATGACGGCGGTGCAGCGAGCGAGATCGTCGGATACGCCGGCCCGACGTCGACGGTGATCGGCCTCGAGGTCTCGAGCGTCCCGTTCGGGAACGGCAGCGACCAGTCCATCGCGGTCACCGAGAGGGTGTGCGAGCCGACGGTGACGCCGTCGGTCGACCACGGGAGCCGGTAGCGGTACGGAGCCGTCTGCGCGGTCACGTAGTCGCCGTACGGCCGGCCGTCGACGTTCAGCCGGACCGCATAGATGCCCGAGTCGGCCGACGCGGTGACGTCGACGTCGACGATACCGTCGAGCGAGTGGGCGCCGTCCTGCGGGCTCGTGATCGCAACCTCGATCGCGGCGGCCGCCGGGGCCGCCGCGATTCCGAAGACGACGAGCGTCAGGAGCGCGAGTGTCTTGCTCACGCCGCCAGCCGCCTGACAGTGTCGACGTTGCCGGTCCCCGCCCGGTGGGCGATCACGTCGCGGAGGATCTCGTCGAGCGAATGCTCCGGCGTCCAGCCGATCGTCTTGCGCACCTTGTCGATGCAGGGGACGCGGTGGAGCATGTCCTCGATGCCGGACCCGTAGACCTCGTCGAACGGGACGTGCATCGTCGGCGAGTCGGAGCCGGTCATCTCCTTGATGCGCTCGGCGAGGCCCAGGATCGAGATCTGGTTCGGCGCGCCGACGTTGAAGATCTCGCCCGTCGTTCGGTTGAGGTCCGTCATCAGATCGCGGAGCGCGCGAATCGAGTCCTGCACGTGGCAGAAGCAGCGCGTCTGCTCGCCGTCGCCGTAGATCTCGATCGGATGTCCGCGCAGCGCGCGCTCGACGAAGCGCGGGATCACCATCCCGTACATGCCCGTCTGGCGCGGGCCGACCGTGTTGAAGAGCCGGACGATCACCGCCTCGAGCCCGTGCTCCTCGCGATACGCGAGCGCGAGGAACTCGTCCATCGCCTTCGAGTCGGCGTACGCCCAGCGCTTCTGCGTGGTGGCGCCGTAGATCCGCCGCGAGGTCTCACGCAGCGGCAGCTCGCTCCGATGATCGCCGTACACCTCGGACGTCGAGGCAACGAGCACCGGCTTCTCGAACTTGTGGCACGCGTCGAGGACGGTCTCGGTGCCCTCGAGGTTGACGCGCAGCGTGCGCACCGGCTGCTCGACGATCGTCTTGACGCCGACGGCCGCTGCGAGGTGATACGTGACGTCGGTCTTGTGAACGAGCTCGCTGACGATGGCCGGATGCAGAACGCTGTCGACGACGAGATGGAACCGGCGGTTGTTGCGGAGGTGCTCGACGTTGCCGAGCGACCCGGTCGAGAGGTCGTCGAGGACGTAGACCTCCTCGCCGTCGGCGAGCAGGAGCTCCGCGAGGTGAGACCCGATGAATCCCGCTCCCCCGGTGATCAGAACCTTCATGACGTTCGTTGCTCCTCTCGTGTTGGTGTGTTGCTACGCGGCAGCAGCACGCTGCTGCGGGTCGAGGTCGAAGCGCTCGGGCGAGTCCCACCTGGCAGCGCTGCGCGGCTGGCGGATCGCCTTGACGAGCGCGTGGAACATCGCGGCGCGGTAGACGAGGTCGAGCACGACGAGCGCGGGCGCGTGGACGAGCAGGCGCGGCCTGCGCAGCGCGGCCGCCGCGACGCCGATCCAGACCAGGCTCCCGGCGAAGTACCAGAGCGGGAACCACACGGGATCGACCCAGTCGTGCAGGAGATACGCGACCGGCACGTAGAGCAGCGGCTCGAGCATGTACGGCGCCCAGTCGAGGAGGAGCGCCAGGTAGGCGACGTCGAACCACGAGACGCGGACGCCGAGCCGGCTCTTGCGATCGCGCTCGAGCGGCCGGCCGAGCCGATGGCCGCGGATCGACTGGAACTGCGCCCACGACCAGCGGACCGTCTGCCGGTACCAGTCGCGAAATGTGTGCGGATCGATCGTCCACGAGCGCGCGTGGTGCACGTAGGCGACGCGGCCGAGTTTCGTGCGCACGATCTGCGCCAGCCAGAACATGTCGTCGATCGCGTACGGGACCTCTTGCGCGATCAGCTCGGCGAAGACCTTCGCGCGGAAGATCGTGTTGGCGCCGCAGATCACGTTCACGACCCTGAGCGCGTTCTGGCCGCGCTTGATCGTGACCTGGTACGACCAGTACATGAACGCGCGCATCGCGATCAGCGGGTTCCAGCGACGCGCGTGGTCCCAGAGGGAGTCGATGCGGCCGGACGCGGCCGCCACGTTCGAATCGGCCTCGAGTGCGGCCACGAGCTTCTCGACGTAGCGCGGCTCGAGCGTCGTGTCGTCGTCGAGGATCGCGACGTACGGGTAGCGCTCGCTGAGCTTGAAGCGGCTCTCGCCCGTGCGCAGCGCCGCAGGCTTGCCGCCCGACGTCTTCCGTTCGAGAACGCGCGCGCCGGCCGCCCGCGCGACCTCGGCCGTGCGGTCCGTCGAGCCGTCCGAGACGACGAAGACGTCCGCCTGCGGCGCGGCCGAGCGCACGGCATGCCCGATCGTGCGCTCGCCGTTCTTGCAGGCGATCAGGATCGCGGTCGTGTGCTGCGGCATTACGCGTCGCTCTCGGGGCGCAGCCGCCGCACGACGAACGTGATGCCGCTCGCGACGAGGCCGGCGATCGTGATCACTGCGCCCGCAGGTCCTGCGAACGGCAACGCGCGTGCCTGTCCGCTCAAGTTTCCGCTCATTCCGAGTTCCCTCTCACGTGACGGAGCCGGGCTCGATGCCGGCCCTTTCCGAACAAGAGGGACGGCGGGCGGCGCGTGATACATCGCCCGCGCGCGTATCAGCGACCGGCCGAGCGGCCTCCTTCAATCACGCGGGCGGCGTAATTGGGGCGCCGCCCGCATTCGAGTCTCAGTACTTCGAGAAGTGGCCGTGCTGCTCGAACGCCTCGTCGCCTGCCGAGTAGGCGGCCCATTCGGAGCGGCGGACGGCGAGGTACGACTCCGCGAGCACCAGGCCGAGCGCGCCGATCAGGACGTCGTCTGCGTCGAGCGCGTCGAGCGCCTGTTCCTGCGACGACGGCAGGCGCACGATCCCGCGCCGCTCGCGCTCGTCCTCGGCGATCGTCGCCGGGTCGACCTCGACCGGCTCCGGCGGCTGGAGCCCGCGCTCGAGGCCGTCAAGGCCGGCGGCGATGAGCCCGCCGACGGCGAGGTACGGGTTGCAGCTCGAGTCGGCGGCCTTGAGCTCGGCGTTCGTGGAGCGCTCCTCCATGCCGGCGAACACGGACGGCACGCGTACCGGCGCCTCCCGGTTGTCGTGCCCCCAGCACGTGAACGCCCCCGCCCAGTACTGCGGGACGATGCGGTGGTACGAGTTGAAGCTCGGCGCCGTCAGCCCGCACAGCGCCGGGAGGTGCGCGAGCACGCCGGCGATGAACGAGCGCGCCGTGTCCGACAGGCGGTCGGCGCGCGAGCCGTCGTGGAACAGGTTCGTGTCCTCGACCCACAGCGAGAAGTGGATGTGCCCGCCGTTGCCGGCGCCGCCCGGCCACGGCTTCGGCGCGAGCGAGGCGACGAGGCCGTGCTGCGAGGCGACGCCCCGGATCGTCTCGCGCACGAGGACCTGCTCGTCGGCTGCGCGCAGCGCGGGCGCGTGCGGCGTCGAGATCTCCTGCTGGCCGTGGCCGAGCTCGGCGTAGTACTGCTCGAGCGGGATGCCCTGCGCGTCGAGCGCTTCGACGAGCGAGTCGACGTACGCCTGAGACGCCGTCATCCCGATCGTGGAGAAGCAGAGGCTCTCGTCGACCGGGTCGTAGCCGCGCTCCGAGCGCGTCGCGAGCGAGAACTCGTTCTCGAACGCGACCTCGAGCCGCGCGCCGTCGCGCTCCGCGAGTCGGTCGGTCATCCGCTTGAGGAAGGAGCGCGGGCACTGCGGCGCCGGCTCTCCGTCGAGCGTCACGTGGTCGACGAGCAGCGCGCCGGTCCGCGGCGCATACGGCAGCACACGGAACGTCTCGAGGTCGGGCACGAGCCTGATCTCGCCGACCGGGCCCATCCCGTCGACCGGCTGCAGCTGGTCGAGGCCGTTCATCGCCTGCATCGCGACCGTCAGGCCGATGCCGCTCGTCAGGCGTCCCTCGAGCCCGCGGACGCCGCTCGCCTTCGCGCGCACGGTGCCGTCGTTCCCGCAGTAGACGAACCGCACGAGGCGAAGGCCCTCGTCGTCGACGCGCTTCACCACGTCGCCGGGCTGCACGGGCGGACCCTAGAGCCCCGGCTCGACGAGCAGCCGCGCGAGCAGCTCCGCGCGCACCGGGAGCGACTCGATGAGCACGTGCTCGTCGCGCGCGTGCGCGCCGTGGCCCTCGGCGCCGAGCCCGTCGAGCACCGGCACGCCGACCGCCGCGACGAGGTTGCCGTCCGAGCCGCCGGCCGACGACGCCTCGTGTAGGTCGAGGCCGAGCGCGCGGCCGTGCTCGCGTGCGCGCGCGAACAGCGCCGCCGAGCCGGGCGATCGCTCGAGCGGCGGCCGCGTCCACGCACCTTCGAGCCGCAGCTCGGTGCCCGGCACGACCGTTTGCAGTGCGTCGAGCTGTCGCTCCACGTCGTCGCGGTCCTCGGCACGCGCGACGCGAATGTCGATCAGCGCCTCCGCGTGTGCGGCGACGACGTTCTCCGCCGTCCCTCCCTGCGCGACACCAACGTTCACGGTGATGCCGCGGTCCGCGTCGGCGAGCGCCTTCAGCGCGAGCACCTGGTGCGCGAGCTCGTCGATCGCGCTCGCGCCCTGCGACGGGTCGGCCGCGTGCGCGGCGCGGCCGGCGATCACGAGCCGGAAGCGGCCGATCCCCTTGCGTGCGGTCTTCAGGTCGCCGCGCGAGGTCGGCGGCTCGACGACGAGCGCGGCCGCGGCCCCGTCCGCCGCCTCCTCGAGGTGCGGCCGCGCGCTGACGCTGCCGACCTCCTCGTCGCCGGTCAGGAACACGCGCACCGCGCGCCGCGACCCGCTCTCGCCTGCACGGCGAATCGCGTCGAGCAGCACGACGAGGGACGCCTTCATGTCGTACACGCCCGGGCCGTAGGCGCGGTCGCCGTCGACGCGGAACGGCATCGTGTCGAGCGTCCCGACGGGCCACACCGTGTCGCAGTGCCCGACGAGCAGGAGCGGCGCGCCGTCGCCCGGGAGGTCGGCGCGCAGGTGCGACCCGCCGAGCAGGCGCGGCCGCGCGCCGAGCGCGTCGAGCTCGTCGCCGAGCCGCTCGGCCACGGCACGCACGCCGGACGAGCCGGTCGGCGACTCGATCTCCACGAGGTCGCGGACGAGGCCGAGCATCAGGCGTCCACCAGGGCCACGACCCAATCTTGCAACGGGCACAGGTCGGCGAAGCGGCCGACGCACACGGGGGGCAGCAAGTCGGGCGGCTGCGGCAGGTCGTGGCGCTCCGCGAGAAAGCGGACGCCGACGCGCGGGATGCCCTCGAACGCCACGCTCCTAGTACAACACGAGCCGGTCGCGGTGGACGACCTCCAGAC
>JBKPLI010000027.1:0-6884 GCA_046731555.1 Actinomycetota bacterium
ACGGCGAACCGCGCCGGCTCCGCGGCCGCGAGCAGCAGCGCCGCGAGCTCGCGCGCCTCGAGGCCGGCGTCCTCGCCCGCGAGCGCGCGGTCGAGCTCGAGCGCGAGCGCGCGATCCTCACGCATGCTCGTGCACCCCCTCGCGCTCGAGCGACTCGCGCAGTTGCTTCCCGGCCCGGAGCAGCAGCATCTGGCACGCGCCGACGCTCTTGCCCATCACGCGCGCCACCTCCGCGAACGGCTGCCCCTCGACGAGCCGCAGGTGCACGACGAGCTGGTAGTCGGGCGGCAGGTCGCGCAGCGCGTTCGCGAGCGCAACGCGATCCGGGATGCGCTCGGTCGGGTCGGGCGCCTCGGCGTCGTGCTCGGACAGGACGACACGTGCGCGCCGCTTCAGCTCGTCGGCCGCCATGTTCGCCGCCACGCGGTAGAGCCACGCGCGGACCGGCCGGCCGCGCCACTGCAGGCCGGGAACGCGGCGCCACGCCTCCGCGAACACCTCGGACGCGACCTCGGCCGCGTCGTCGCGCGACCCGAGCCGCGCCGCCAGGTAGCGGACGATCTCGGGGTAGTGCGCCCGGAAGAGGGCCTCGAAGTCGCCCTGCTCGTGGCGAAACGTGCGTTCATCGAGGCCCTCCTCCGCCAACGCCTACGCCTGCGGCACCGGCTGCCGGACCCCGGCGGCCGCCGCCCTCCGCGCCACGAGGAGCGCCGCCGCCACGAGCAGCGCGAGCGCGCCCGCGACCGCCACGACGACCCACGGGAACGAGCGACCGGTGTCGAGGCTCAGCCCGGCCGCCGCCGCGTCGGCGACCGAGGGCGGGATCGACACGAGCTGGCCGTCGCGGACGAGCATGTTGTCGTCCGGGTACAGCACGACGTAGTTGCCGTCCGTCCACGGCGTGCGCTTCGCGGACTCGAGGACGACCTGGATCGACGCGTCGTGCTTCGGGTAGGTCGTCGCCGCCTTCCCGACCGTGTAGAGCCTCAGGTACGACTGCGGGTCGGCTGCGTTCTTCGAGTTCACCGAGACGCGGTCGATGGTCGGCGTGGCGAACGGCTCGACCTTCGCCGCAAGGGACGCGAGCGCGGCCCTCCACTGCGCGGTCGCCTCCGTCCACGCCGTCGTCTGGCCGCCCTCACCCGGCATGACCATGAGCGAGCGCTCGGGGAGGAAGTAGAACGGCATGCGCCCGAACGTCTGGCCGTGGTCGCCGACGAGCACCTCGGCGCGATACCAGGCGGTCGGCCCGGCGGGCGCCACGGTCGGGCCTCCACCCCCGCCGAGCGGGCCGTCGTGCGCGCCGGGCAGCCCCGTCTTCGCAGTCGCGCAGCCGGAGGAGCCGCAGAGCGTCAGCCCCGTGATCTCCTTGGCGGCCGCCGGCGCCGCCGCCACCAGCGCGGCGGCCGTGACGGCCAGCAGCATCAACCTCTTCACGTCGACCTCCTTCGAGGGTTCGACGCTACATCCATCGGGGCCGCGCGAACATCACGCGGCCCCGATTCGGTGCGACTACAGGCCGAGCGCCGAGCGGGTGACCGTCCCGAGCACCTGCTCCTGGTAGTAGACGGGCCCGCCGCCGTCCGCCGTCACGATCGGGCTCGGATAGTGCGTCGACACGGCGAGCGTGTAGACGTTGCCGTTCGAGATCGCGAGCCCGAAGTAGTCGCCGATGAAGCCACGACCGGTCGGGCACGGGTCGTTGTGGCCCGCGCATGCGTACTGCGTCAGTCCGTCGACCTTCTGCTGGGGCTGGTCGGGATCCCACGTGAACGTCGAAACCCGGACGTTCGAGCCGATCGGCGCGGCGCCCGCGGCCGTCCCCGCGTCCCTGAACGCCTGCAGGCTGACGTCGATGCACGTGTTCGCGGCGCCTCGGTGGTTCGGCAGGATCGAGCTGTCCGACGGGCAGTCGGCGCGGCGGTCGTAGAACGCGACCGCCACCGCGCCGCCGCTCCCCGCGGCGACCGACGGCTGGAACTGATCGGTCGTCGCCGAGTTCGCCGCGTCGTTCACGGTCACGGGAGGCGACCACGTGCTGCCGCCGTCGGTCGTCTGCGTGAGCTTGACGTCGAACTGGCCACGCGCGAAGTCCCAGTCCTCGTAGGTGAGGTACGCGTGACCGGGGTAGGTCGGGCTCGCCGCGAAGTGCTCGATGATCCCGTCGCGAAAGTTCGTGTTCGGCAGGAACCCGTTCGGATTCTCGCCCGGCGTTGCGGCGATCACGAACGGGCCCCACGTCCGGCCGTCGTCGACCGATTTCGTGACGTAGACGTGCCCGACGCGGTTCTTGTTCGTCGTATCGAACCCGCTCACGAACGCGACGTAGACCGTGCCGTCGGAGCCCACCGACGGATAGACGTACGTGTTCGCCGGCGTGGTCGCGGACGGCGTTGTCAGCTGGACGGCCCGCGAGAACGTCGCACCGCGGTCGCGCGAGACGGCAACCATGATCTTGCCGTTGCCGGCCGCGCCGTTGAACGTCGTCCACATCGCGTACACGTGATCCTGGTTGACGTTGCCGACGACGTGGTTGACGGCGATCCATTGCTTGTCCTCGACGTGGCCGAACGTGATGCTGTTCTGGTTGTTCGTCGTGTCGAGGGCGTTGCCGCCGTTGGCCTTCACCCAGTGGCGGCCGAGGTCGTCGGAGTACGAGACGTCGATCTCGCCGTTCGGGTGCAGCCCGCCTTCCCAGAACGCGTTGAACGGCAGCGTCGTCTGGTAGACGCGGCCCTTCGTGTCGAAGTCGGCGTTCGGGTCGGTGTTGTTCGTCCAGCTCGGCGGCATGTCCTGGGTGCCAACCGTCGTGCAGTCGTATCCCTGCACCTGGTTCGTCGCGACGAGCGAGCCGTTCTCGATCGTGTACGAGCCGAGGTGGAAGTCGTAGAACGTCGAGTACTTCGAGAAGAAGAACTTCGAGACGCCGACGACCGACTCCGTCCCCGGCTTGACGGCGAGCCACGACTCCGAGTGGTTCGAGTTGTAGGGCCCGGGTCCACATGTGCCCGGCTGCGGCTTGGTCGAGCCGGGCGGAACCGGATACCCGCCGCCCTGGACCGGCGGGCTCACGACCGTGTTCGTCGCGGTGACGGTGCTTGTCCAACCGGCGCCGGCAGCTGCCGACGAGACGACCGTACACGCCGCGACGACGATGACCACCGCGATCCCGCTGCGCATCTTGTCCTCCTGAAGGTGGTATGGGCAGGGGGAGTGGACCACATCCGGCGGGCTTTGCATAGCATCGCTGCCCATGCTCGACCCGAAGGTCTTCAAGGCGTACGACGTCCGCGGCCTGTACGGGTCGGAGCTCGACGAGGAGGGCGCCTACGCGATCGGCCGCGCGTACGTGGAGCAGTTCGAGCCGCGCCGGATCGCGGTCGGGCGCGACATGCGCCTGTCGTCGCCGTCGATGGCCCGGGCGCTGATCGACGGCGCGGCGGACGCGGGCGCGGACGTCCTCGACCTCGGGATGGCCGGCACCGAGATGGTCTACTTCGCGGTCGGCGACCTCGAACTCGACGGCGGCGTCGCCGTCACCGCCTCGCACAACCCGAAGGAGTACACGGGGATGAAGATCGTGCGCGCGGGTGCGCTGCCGGTCGGCGGCGAGTCGGGGCTGCTCGACGTGCGCGACCGTGCCCTGCGCGGCGAGTGGCGCGAGGCGACGCGCGGCAGGGTCCGCGAGGAGGACATCTGGGACCGCTTCGTCGAGCGCGTGCTCGGGTTCATCGACGTCGACACGCTGCGGCCGCTGCGCGTCGTGATCGACGCGGCGAACGGAATGGCCGGCGCGATGCTCCCGCCCGTGCTCGAGCGGCTGCCGGGGGTCGACGCGGTGCGCTGCTACTTCGAGCCCGACGGCACCTTCCCGAACCACGAGCCGAACCCGCTGCTGCCGGAGAACCGCGAGTTCATCGTCCGCAAGACGCGCGAGGGGCAGGCGGACTTCGGTGTCGCGTACGACGGCGACGCGGACCGCTGCTTCTTCGTCGACGACACCGGCGAGTTCGTCCCCGGCGACTTCGTCACGGCGCTGTTCGCGGAGTCCGTGCTCGCGAAGGAGCCGGGCGGCTCGGTCATCTACGACGTGCGCGCGTCGTGGGCCGTGCCCGAGGCGATCGAGCGCGCCGGCGGCACGGGGTTCGTGAACCGCGTCGGGCACGCGTTCATCAAGCACCGCATGCGCGAGGTCGACGCCGTGTTCGCCGGCGAGGTGTCCGCGCACTACTACTTCCGCGACTTCTCGCAGGCCGACTCGGGCGTCGTCCCGTTTCTCCTCATGCTCGAGCTCGTCTCGCGCCGCGGGCAGAAGCTGAGCGAGATCCTCGCGCCGTTCCGCGACCGCTACTTCATCACGGGCGAGATCAACACGCCCGTCGCCGACGTCGACGCGAAGCTGCGCGAGCTCGAGGAGCGGTTCGGCGGCGACGGCGGTGCGCGCGTGTCGCACCTCGACGGCGTCTCGATCGACGCCGACGACTGGCACATGAACGTCCGACCGTCGAACACGGAGCCCCTGCTGCGCCTCAACCTCGAGGCGCGCTCGCGCGAGCTGATGGAGCGCAAGCGCGACGAGGTGCTCGACGTGATCCGGTCGTAGCGACCCGCGCGTGATCGAGCTCGGCCACGTCACCGACCGCAAGCCGCCGTTCCGCTACGCCGCCTACACGCGCGTCCAGTTCTCGGAGACGGACGCGCAGGGCGTCGTCTACTACGGCCGGTACATGCCGTACTTCGACCTGTCGCGCACGGAGTACCTGCGGCACCTCGGCAGGATCGAGCTCGGCGCCGCCGACTTCGTCATGCGCGCGATGACCGTCGAGTACCACGCGCCGGCGCGCTTCGACGACCTGCTCGAGATCTTCGTTCGCGCCGAGCGCGTCGGCCGGACGAGCCTCACGTTCGACCATGCCGCGTACCACGTCGAGGAGGACGGCGGCGACACGCTGATGGCGACTGCGAAGCAGACGCTCGTCCTCATCGAGCACGACACGCGCCGTCCCCTCGAGGTCCCGGCCGAGTACCGCGAGCGGCTCGCCGCCTTCGAGGGCGTCCCCGTCTAGCCGGATCAGGCGCGCCGCCCGATGGGCCCCTCTCGACACCGATCGGGCGGCGCTGCCCTCGACCTCTCCCCCTCGAGCACGTTGTAGGGGAGAGTCGGGACGCGCGCTATCCCTGGTTCGAGGTACCCCTCTCGTTCGAGGGACGATCACTCGAACGAGGGATCAGAAAGACCTCGGTCACGTAGCGGAACGGGAACGGCTCGTCGAGTGCGCCCGCCGCCTCCCTCACACGGTCGAGGACCGCCTCACGTTCGTCCTCGGGAAGCCCGGCGATCACGCTCGTCGTCGCGACCCGGTCGGCGAGGTCGGCGGCGGTGAAGCTCTGCGCCCACGCGAACGTCGTGTGCTCGACCGGGCCGAAGAGCCGCGAGGCCTCGACTTCCGCCTGCCACTTCCGGTCGAGCTGCAGCGGCGCCGCCTCGCGGTAGGGCGCGACGAGCTCCTCGACCCGCGCCTGCAACGGATCGTCGAGGTCGCGGCTGTTCCAGACGAGCGCGAGCACCCCGCTCGGCGCGAGCACGCGGTGGATCTCCGGCAGCGCGCGGTCGAGGTCGAACCAGTGCGCCGCCTGCGCGGCCGTCACCGCGTCGGCCGCGCCGTCGGCGAGCGGGATCGACTCCGCCGTCCCGTCGACCGCGACTGCCATGGGCACCGCGCGCTCGAGCTGCGCGCGCATCTCGCCGAGCGGCTCGACCGCGACGACGCGCGCGCCGGTGTCGACGAGCGCGCGCGACAGCTTGCCCGTGCCGGCGCCGAGGTCGACGACCGTGCGCCCCGGCTCCAGGCGGAGGCGCTCCGCGAGGAAGGCGACCGCCTCGTCCGGGTAGCCCGGCCGCGCGCGCTCGTAGAGCTCGGCGACCGACTCGAAGGACGTCGCGACCGGGTGGATCCGGTCGCCTATGAGGGCGTCACCCGGTAGGCGTCGAAGACGGCGTCGATGTTGCGCAGCGCGTGCAGCAGCGTGCGCAGCGACTTCACGTCGCCGACCTCGGCCGTGTACCAGTTCTTCGCCAGCTGGTCCTCGACGACGCCGCCGTAGCTGACGATGTTCGCCCCGTGCTCGGCGAACGTGCGCGCCACGTCCTCGAGGAGGCGCGGGCGGTCCCACGAGTCGACGGCGATCTGGACGCGGAACGACTTCGTTCCGCCCTCGGCCCAGTCGACGGGCGTGAACCGCTCGGGGCTGCGACGCAGCGCCTTCACGTTCGGGCAGTCCCCGCGGTGGATCGTGATGCCCTTGCCGAGCGAGATGTAGCCCACGATCGGGTCGCCGGGCACCGGCGTGCAGCACTTCGCCAGGCGGACGAGCACGTCGTCGACGCCCTGCACGACGACGCCCTGCTCGGCGCCGCCGACCGCGTCGCGCGCCTTGGGCGCCTTCGTGACGACGGGCGCCTCCTCGGCCACCTCCTCCGCCTTCAGGCGATGGATGACCTTGTTCACGATCGTGCCCGACTGCAGCTTCCCGGAGCCGAGCGCGAGGTAGAAGTCCTCGGCCTTCTTGAAGCCGGAGTCGCGGATCACCTGCGCGAGCACCGCCGAGCCGCGCAGCTTCGCGAACGGCAGGTTCTGCTGCTTCAGCGCCTGCTCGAGCGTGTCGCGCCCCTTCTGCTCGGTGTCCTCGCGCGTCTCGCGCGAGAACCACTGGCGGATCTTGTTGCGCGCGCGCGACGACTTCGCGAGCGAGAGCCAGTCGCGCGACGGGCCGCGGCCCTGCTTCGACGTGAGGATCTCGACGAAGTCGCCGTTCTGCAGCCGGTAGTGCAGCGGCACGATGCGGCCGTTGATCTTGGCGCCGACCGTGCGGTGGCCGACGTC
>JBKPLI010000028.1:0-3320 GCA_046731555.1 Actinomycetota bacterium
GGGCGCAGCCGACGCGCGTACGCGCGACGGCGCGCGCGGACCGGCTCATCGGGACGCAGCGCCGCGACACGCTGCGCGGGCTCGGCGGCGGCGACACGATCCTCGGCCTCGCGGGCGACGACCTCCTCGACGGCGGCACCGGCAACGACACGATCGTCGGCGGCACGGGCCGCGACACGCTCTACGGCCGTGCAGGGAGCGACGTGCTGAGCGTGCGCGACGGCGTGCGCGACCGCATCTCGTGCGGGACGGGGCGCGACCGGGTCGTGGCCGACCGGCGCGACGTTGTCTCGCGCGACTGCGAGCGCGTCGTCAGGCGCTGACGCGAGCTGCCGCGAACGCGGCGACCGTGCGCTCGACGTCCGCCTCGGTCGTCTGCCAGTTCGAGACGGAGATGCGGATCGCGGCGCGGCCGTCCCACGACGTGCCGCTCATCCACGCCTCGCCGCTCTCCTGCACCGCGGCCAGCGCCGCGCTCGTGCGCTCGTCGTCCTCGAAGCGGAAGAGCACCTGGTTGAGGACGACGTCGTTGAGCACCTCGACGCCCGGCACGCGGCGCAGCTCCTCCGCGAAGCGGCGCGCGCACGCGCAGTTGCGCTCGACGATCTCCGCGATGCCACTGCGGCCGAGCTGGCGGATCGCGGCGTAGACGGGGAACGCCCGCGCGCGCCGCGAGAACTCGGGGTTGTACTCGACCGGGTCGCGGTTGCCGGCGTCGTCGTGCACGAGGTACTCCGCGCGCACGCCCATCGCCGCGCGGTGCGCCTCCGGGTGCGCGCAGAGCGCGATGCCGGAGTCGTACGGCACGTTGAGCCACTTGTGCGCGTCCGTCGCCCACGAGTCCGCGCGCTCGCAGCCGGCGACGAGGTGGCGCAGCGACGGGCTCGTCGCGGCCCACAGCCCGAACGCGCCGTCGACGTGCAGCCACGCGCCCGCCGCCTGCGCGACGTCCGCGATCGCGCCGACGTCGTCGCACGCGCCGGTGTTCACCTCGCCGACCTGCGCGCACACGATCGCGGGCCCCACGTCGACGCGCAGCTCCTCGACGCGCATGCGTCCCTGGTCGTCGGCCGGCACGACGAGCGGCGCGCCCATGCCGAGCAGGCGCAGCGCGCGGTCGAGCGTCACGTGCCGCTTCGCGCCCGCGTAGACGCGGATGCGCGGCGCGCCGTACAGGCCGTCGCGTGCGAGATCCCAGCCGGCCTCGTGCAGCACGTGCGCGCGCGCCGAGGCGAGCGCGGTCACGTGCGCCATCTGGCAGCCGGTGACGAACCCGACCGACGCGTGTGCGGGAACGCCGAGCAGCTCGCGCACCCAGCCGCCGGCGATCTCCTCGACGACCACGGCCGCCGGTGCGGCCGCATAGAGGCCTGCGTTCTGGTCCCACGCCGACGTGAGCCAGTCGGCCGCGAGGGCGGACGGCAGAACGCCGCCGAACACGAACCCGAACCAGCGGCCGCCCGTCGAGGCGGCGATGCCCGGGTCGGCGTTCGCCGCGAGCTGCGAGACGACGAGGCGCGCGTCGGTCGGGCCCTCCGGCAACGGGCCGCCGAGCGAATCGCGCAGCTCCTCGGCGTCGACGGGGCCGATCACGGGCCGCTCGTCGAGCGTCTCGAGGAAGTCGGACGCGAGGTCCGCGGTCAGGCCGAGCAGGTCGCGCAGCTCGCTCACGGCTTCGACACTAGCCGAGCGCTGCGGCCCCGCCATCGGCGGGCCGTACCCATCTTCGTCCGACGCCTACCTAGCCCGAATGCCATTCAAGATCCGCCGGCCGTCGCGCGTCTCTGCTTCGAACGAGCGAAGGAGAGACATGAAGCGTCTGGTTCTCATCGGCGTGGCCGCGGCCGCCCTCGCGGCGCCGGGCGTCGCGTCGGCACACTCCCGCGGCGTCGTCGTGAAGGTCGAGCGCGCGAAGGACGCCTTCGCCGTCGCCCGCGCCGGCCACGTCGCGAGGTTCCACAACCTTCGCGCCGACCGTCTGCACGTCGGCGAGGTGATCCGCTTCGACGCGCACAGGCGCGAGGCGCGCGACATCCACGTCGTCGGCCGCGCGCAGCGCACCGAGATCGTCGGGACCGTCACGGCCGTCACCGCGAATTCGTTCACCCTCTCGACCGGCGGCGTGCAGTTCACGTTCCCGCTCGTGGGCGCCGCGCCGAAGGTCGGCTCGACCGTCCGCGTCGAGGTCTCGCTGAAGGTGGAGGACGACCGGAACGAGGTCGAGGTCCAGAACGTCGGGCCTGCGATCGGCGAGGTCGAGGGCCGCCTGACGATCGGCACCGGCACGATCACCGTCGGCAAGGTCGTGATCGCCGTGCCCGCGGGCGTCGACCTGTCGGCCTTCCGCACCGGTGACTTCGTCGAGGCGAAGTTCGCGCAGGACGCCTCCGGGCGGCTCGTGCTGGCGAAGCTCGAGCGCGAGGACGAGCACGAGGACGACGACGACCACGGCGGCGACGACCACGGCGGCCGCGGCCCCGGGTAGCCAAACCGTCCCGGACGGCGGCCGGTAGGTCTTGACGTGAGCCCGCTGCTCCTCCGTCGGCTCTCCGACGAGACGCTCGGCCGCCGTCTCGCAGCGGGCGAGGCGGCGGCCTTCGACGAGCTCTACCGCCGCTACGCGCACCGGCTCTCGGCGTACGGCGCGCACCTGCTCGGTGACGGCGTGTCGGGCGACGACGTCGCGCAGGCGTCGCTGCTCAAGGCGTACGGCGCGCTGCGCGACGGCCGCGTCCCCGAGCGCATGCGGCCGTGGCTGTATCGGATCGCGCACAACACCGCGATCGACCTCGTGGCGCGGCGGCGGGAGCTGCCGTCGGCCGAGCTCCCGGAGCCCCCCGGCGAGGACTCGCCCGACGGCGGCGCGCTCGTCACCGCGCTCGCGGGGCTCCCCGACCGGCAGCGCCGCGTCTACGTCCTGCGCGAGATCCACGGGCTGCGCATCGACGAGACCGCTGCCGAGCTCGGACTCACCGGCTCGCAGGTCGAGCAGGCGCTGTTCGCGGCGCGCAACCGTCTGGCCGAGCTGCTCGTGTTCGGCGAGCGCCTGTCGTGCGTCGCGGTGCGCCGGCTCGCCGCCGGTCCGCTCGAGGTCGGCGAGCGGCGTGCGCTGAAGACGCACCTGCGCTCGTGCCCCGCGTGCCGCGGCGCGCTCGGCCGCCGCGCGCTGACGGTGTGGCCCGTGCCGTCGCTCGACTGGCTCCCGCGCCTGATGCCGGGGCTCGGCGGGCTGCCCGCGACCGCGAAGGTCGGCGCGGCGGTGGCGACAGCCACGTTTGCCGCCGGCGCCTCGGCGCCGATGGTGCTGCACGACACGGACC
>JBKPLI010000029.1:0-10702 GCA_046731555.1 Actinomycetota bacterium
GACCGTCTCTTTACACAACGTGGTCCGGGACCAGGTTCTGTAAAGAAGCGCGCGGTCAAATCGGCTTCGTTGCGTCACGAGCCCTTAACGGAACGTGGTCCCGGACCACGTTCCGTTAAGAAGCCGACCCCGCGCGTCGTCGTCGTTCCGAAGCCGAGGCCGAAGCCCCCGCGCGCACGGCCGGCCGTCCGCAACGTGCCTGCTCCGCCGCCGCCGGCACCGCCTCCGCCGCCCGCGCCGACGACGACCGAAACGACGACGACGACGACGACGACGCCGACGACGACCGTGAGCCCGCCGCCCGACACGACGCCGCCGGCGCTCGCCCTCCCGGGCGACGTGAACGCCGTCGCGATCAGCGCCGCGGGCGCGACCGTCGACTACGCCGCTTCGGCGACGGACGAGGTCGACGGCCCGGTCGCGCCGAGCTGCTCGCCTGCATCCGGCACGACGTTCCCGATCGGCGCGACGACCGTCACCTGCACCGCGACGGACGCGCACGGCAACGCCGCGAACGGCAGCTTCAACGTCCTCGTGGCGCCCGTTCCCCAGCCCGACCTCGCCCTCACGAGCGTGACGGGGACGAGCTTCGCCGTCGCGAACCTCGGCACCGCGCCGTCCGGCGTGTTCACGGTCGCCGTCCAGGGCGGCGGCGTCTTCACCTTCGCGAGCCTCGCGCCCGGCGCGTCGGCCACCCGGACCGTTCCCTGCGCCTCGATCCAGCGCCAGATCACCGTCGACCCGCCGAATGCGGTCGCCGAGTCGGACGAGGGCAACAACACGGGCCGGCTCCCCGCCTGCTGAACGTAAGGAACCGGCCGCGAGCGGATTCCAGGGGCAACACAGACCGACGACCGAGGAGGTCATCGATGCCCCGCACGCTCACCATCTCACTCGCAGTCCTGTTCGCAGCCGTCGCGGCAATCGCGTCCGCGGTTCCTGCCCCGGCGGCGCCGGCGGCCCAGCCGCTGACGCGCATCTACCGCGGCGACGACGGCGGCGCGCTCTACCTGCGCCAGATCGGCAACGCCGTCTACGGCTTCGGCGAGCACCCGGGCCGCAAGTACGCCTACGTCCTGAAGGGGACGGTCGCCGGCGACCGGATCACCGGCTCGTGGCGCGACGTCCCGAAGGGCACGCGCTCGAACTACGGCACGCTCGACCTGCGCTGGTCGCTGGCGGGAGCGCGCATCGACCGCGCCGGCGGCGGCGACCTCGGCCCCGAGACGTTCACTGCGATCCCGCCGGACGGCATCCCCTGGCCGAACATGCAGGCTGCAGGCTTCCAGGCCGGCAAGACGAGCGACCTCGACGGCGCGTTCGTCGGCGACGACGGCAGCCGCCACTATGTCCGCGAGCTGCCCGACAAGACCGTGGCGTGGGTCGCCGAGCGGCCGATGCAGCCGAGCGAGCGTCCCGGGTGGGTGTCCGTGTTCGTCGGCACGCGCACGGGCAGCGGCTTCGGCGGCTCGTTCGCCGACGTCCCGAAGGGGATCGAGCAGCGGTCGGGCAGCTTCGGCGCCGCTCTGATCGGCTCCAAGCGCGAGCTGATGCTGAAGCAGGTCGGCGCCGAGCGGACGCACCGGCTCGCACCCGACTACGCGCTCGACTGGGACGTGTTCGCGAACACGATCAAGGCGAAGCTCGACGGACGCGTGTTCGGCTACGCGTTCGCGATCGGCCACAACGGCGGGATCCTCCGCTCGGGAGCCGGCGGGCTGCGCCGCGCCGCCTTCGACGGCGGGAAGCTGCCGTTCACGACCCATACCCAGGCCCAGACGGCCAGCGCGGCCAAGCTGATCACGGCGACCGCGATCGTGAAAGCGCTCCACGAGCGCGGCCTCACGGTCGACGCGAAGGTGACGCCGTTCCTGCCCTCGTGCCTGAAGCGCGCGGGGAACATCTCGTCGCTGACGTTCCGCGAGCTCCTGAACCACACGAGCGGCCTCTCGGGCGCCCGCGACACCCCTGCGGCGGGCAGTTGCAACGGCCAGGACCCGTACCAGTGCTTGCTCGACCTGCTGAAACAGGGACGCGTCGCGTCGCGCGACTACCACTACAACAACAAGGCGTACGACCTGATGCGCTTCCTCGTGCCGCTCGTAAGCGATACGACCGGCACGAAGGGGCAGTTCGAGCTCCTCGACTGCGAGAACACGGCGAACGTCCTCCACCGCAAGATCGCGGAGCGGTTCGCGCGCTACGTCCTGGACGAGGTGCTCGCCCCTGCCGGCGCGACGGCGAGCTGGTACCCGGGCGGCGACTACTCGCTGAACTACCGCTGCGAGCGCACCGTCGTCTGGTGCGAGCCGAAGCAGCGCGGCTTCGCGCCGGGCCTCGACTCCATCCTCCGCTCGGGCAGCGGCAAGATGGCGATCTCCGTCCTCGACTACGTGCGCTTCCTGCGCGCCCTCGAGCACGGCGAGATCGTCCCGAAGTCGCTCGTCGACGGGATGAAGGGGACGCCTGGCAACCGGCTCGGCTTCGACACCCGTTACGAGGGCCGTGCGGGCGACTACCACTGGAAGAACGGCGGCTGCCCCGATCTCGAGGGCAAGGACCGCGGCTGCTCGACCGTCGCCATGGTCTTCCCGGGCGACACGCAGGCCTACGTCGCGATCAACTCCAGCAACAACGCCTACAGCGGCAAGCTCACCGACATCGTCGGCGCCGCATTCGACAAGGCGCTCCGCTAGTAGCGGTCGATCTCCATGAGGCGCGCATCGCTGATCCCGAAGTGATGCGCGACCTCGTGGAGGACGACCCGCCGCACCTGACTCCGCAGCAGCTCTTCGTCGTGCCCGTAGAGGCGCAGGAGCGGGTTGCGGTAGATCGTGATCTTGTCCGGGAGGACGCCGCCGTACCAGCCGCCGCGTTGCGTGAGCGGCACGCCGTGGTAGAGCCCCAGCAGGTTCGACCCGGGTGGCGGCTCCTCCTCGACGACGACCTCGACGTTCGACATCTGCGAGCGCAGCTTGCCGGGCAGGGAGTCGAGCGCGGCGCGCGTCAGGTCCTCGAAGTCGAGCTCGTCCATCCGGCCAGGGTACGGATCAGCGCCCGAGCCGCGTCCGGCGCCGGATCCCGAGCCGCCGCTGCACCGCGCGGTCCTCCTCCCCGTCCTTCCGCGCGGCCCAGACGAACACTGCGCCGACGATCAGCGCCGGCACGATGACACCGATCAGCGCGACGATCGCGGTGGCCGTGTCCACGGCTAGGCCGGCGCCTTGCGGTGCTGACCCTCGACGATCGCGATCAGCGCGGCCGCGACCGCCACCGCGATCAGGAGGCCGAGGATCCACCCGACGTCGAGCGCATCCGCGATCCCGCCGCCGAGGAGGCTTCCTCCGATGCCGCAGAGCGTCGTGCCGAGGATGCCGATCCGCTGCTCGCCCGGCAGGACGAGCCGCGCCAGCGCGCCGATGACGATCCCCACGATCGCGAGCCAGACGAGCTTCGCCGCCAGGCCGATCAGCGAGACGCCGACGATGATCGCGACGACCACGATCAGCAGGATGATCAGGACCTCCATCGCCCTCGTTGTACCTGATGCGCCCCGGGCCAATCCGGGAACGCCCGTTCGGCGCCCGGGACCAAAGTCCCAGTGACGTTGATCGCAACCACCGCGACGGGCAGAACGGACGCAACGACGACGTTGAAAGGGAAGGTCGGCCCGGGCTTCACCATCACGCTGACGAAGGGCGGCACGAAGGTCACGTCCCTGAAGGCCGGCACCTACAAGTTCGTCGTCTCCGACAGGTCGACGGCGCACAACTTCGTGGTCGAGAAGTCCCACCGCTCGCACGTCGAGCGCACGATCACGTCGGTGCGGTTCACCGGCACGAAGACCATGACGATGAAGCTGACGAAGGGCGAGTGGGAGTTCGAGTGCACGCCGCACGAGGACGTCATGCACGGCGACTTCGTCGTGAAGTAGCAGCGCCCGTGGCGGTCGGGCGCCGTTTGACGGCGCCGACCGCGCCACAATGGCCCATCGACGAGCGCAAGCCGCAACGAGCACTCGACGCGTACCGCGCGTTCCTGACGACGCCGCTCGACCGGCTCCTCGCCGCCGGCGACCCGGCCGAGCGCGCCCTCGCGCTCTTCCGCGACGTGGCCGCGACCGTGCCGGCGTACGGCTCGTTCCTCGCCGAGCACGGCGTCGATCCGGCGTCCGTCCGGACGGCGGACGACTTCGCCCGCCTGCCGCTCACGACGAAGGAGGACTACCTGCGGCGGCATCCCCTCGCGGAGCTCTGCCGCGACGGGACGCTCGAGGGCTCGGACACCGTCGCGGTGTCGTCGGGCTCGACGGGCGAGCCGACCGTGTGGCCCCGGTTCCTCTCCGACGAGCTCGCGGTCGCGACGCGGTTCGAGCAGGTCTTCCACGACAGCTTCGAGGCCGACCGGCGCTCGACGCTCGCGGTCGTCTGCTTCGCGCTCGGCACGTGGGTCGGCGGCATGTACACCGCCGCGTGCTGCCGGCACCTCGCCGCGAAGGGCTACCGGCTGGTGGTCGCGACGCCCGGGAACAACCGGGACGAGATCCTGCGCGTCGTCGGCGAGCTCGCGCCGGCGTTCGAGCAGGTCGTGCTGCTCGGCTACCCGCCGTTCGTGAAGGACGTGGTGGACGCGGGATCTGCGCGGGGCGTCGACTGGCCGCGGTACGGCGTGAAGGTCGTGCTCGCGGGTGAGGTGTTCAGCGAGGAATGGCGCGCGCTCGTGGGCGCACGCACGGGCTCGACTCGGCCGTGCTTCGACTCCGCGTCGCTCTACGGCACGGCCGACGCGGGCGTGCTCGGCTGCGAAACGCCGTTGAGCATCGCGATCCGGCGCTTCCTCGCGCAGGAACCGGACGCCGCCGGCGAGCTGTTCGACGACCCGCGCCTCCCCACGCTCGTGCAGTACGACCCCGCCGCGCGCTACTTCGAGGCCACCGACGAGGGCACGCTGCTCTTCACCGGCGACAACGGCGTGCCGCTCGTCCGGTACCACATCGCCGACGAGGGCGGCCTCGTCCCGCACGACGAGCTGCTCGCGTTCGTGCGCGGGCGCGGCTTCGACCCCGTGGCCGAGCTCGGCGGCGCGCGGGGCGTCCGGCCGCTGCCGTTCGTCTACGTCTTCGGCCGCTCGCACTTCACGGTCTCGTACTTCGGCGCGAATGTGTACCCGGAGAACGTCACGGTCGGGCTCGAGCGGGCGCCGGTCGCCGACTGGGTGACCGGGAAGTTCGTGCTCGAGGCGCGCGAGGACGAGGACCGCGACCGGCGCCTTGCGCTCGTCGTCGAGCTCGCGCCGGGCGTCGGGGCGGACGCCGAGAAGGCGCGCACGATCGCGGACTCCGTCGTCGCGCAGCTCGTCCGGCTGAACAGCGAGTTCGCGCACTACGTGCCGGTGGAGCGGCGCACGCCGCAGGTCGAGCTGAAGCCGGCCGGCGACCCCGAGTGGTTCCCCGTCGGGGTCAAGCACCGCTACACGCGGCGCTAGAGCGTCTTCTCGAACCAGTGGTCGGCGAACGGCTCGTCGCTGAAGGGCGCGACCTCGCGGTAGCCGACGCTGCGGTAGAGCGAGATCGCCTCGACGAGGTGCCGGCTCGTGTCGAGGCGGACCTGCCGGGCACCGTGCTCGGCCGCGCGCCCTTCGAGCTCGGCGAGCATGCGCCGCCCGAGCCCGAGGCCCCGCGCGGAGTCCGCGACCCACATGCGCTTGATCTCGGCGGGCGCGCCGGCGCCGTGCTTCACGCCGCCGCACGCGATCGGCTCGGCGCCGAGGTACGCGAGCAACATCAGGCCCGCCGGCGGGCGCAGGTCGTACGGCTCGGCGCCGGTGCTCACGGCGCGGTCGAAGCCGCCGTCCGAGCGCCGGTCGAGCTCCGCGAAGTACGACTCGAGGCACCACACCGCGTCCGGATGGGTCGGGTCGACCTGCTTCAGCTCCACGACCGCCGCTGTGAGGAGCCGTTCGACACGCCGCATGGACGAGACGAGCTCGTTCCGCTGCTCGCCCGTGAGCGGCTCGACGAGCGACCGCGCGAAGTGCTCGCTGCGCTCGTCGAGCTGCTGCCGCTCCGCGAGCCCCGCGCGCGTGAGCCGCGCGACGCGCGTGCGGCGATCGTGGTCGTTCGGCTCAACCGTGACGAGGCCGGCCGCCTCGAGCGACCGGAGGAGCCGGCTCGCGTACCCGGAGTCGAGGCCGAGCCGCGACCGCAGCGCACGGAGCTCGCAGCCGTCAGGCCCGATCTCCCAGAGCGCGCGGGCTTCGCCGAGTGGGCGGCCGAGGCCGAGGAAGCGGTCGTTCAGCGCGCCGACGCGCGCCGTGACCGTGCGGTTGAAGCGGCGGACCGCCGCGACCGTCGCATCGTCCATTCTCTGACCTTAGTCAGAGAACATGGCCGAGCGCAAGTCAGGAGCCGGAAGGACGAGCCCAGACTCGTACGCCGCGATCACGGCCTGCGTGCGGTCGCGCAGGTCGAGCTTCGAGAGGATCCGCGCGACGTGCGTCTGACACTCTCGCGGCAGCAGGTGTTCGGCGTCGGCCTCGGAGCCGCCGTCCTCGCGGCGACCGCCCGCGCCGGCCTCGTCGTCGGGCTCGTCGGCCTGCTCTCCCTGCCCGTGTTCTGGAGCGGCCTGCCCTACGTGCTCGGCCCCGCGGCGATCGTGCTCGGCCTGCTGGGCCGCGCGCGCGCCGGGAGCCGCACGAGCGGCACGGTCGCCGTCGTGCTCGGTGTGCTCGCGACCCTCGGCGGCGTCGCCGCGGTGCTGATCGACCAGCTGGGCTAGACGCGCACGACGTTCGAGCGGCCGAGCTCGCGACCCTTCGGGCCGAGCGCGACCGCCGCCGCGAACCGCGCGCCGCGCGGGACCGGCAGCGACGTCTCGAACCCGCGCCTCGGCCTCGTGAGGGCACTCGCGAGGCCGGCGCGGGTCGAGCCCGCGTCGACGCGCCACGCGACCACTTCCGTCGCGCCGTTCCAGCTCACGAACAGCCGGCCGTCGCGCTTGAGCGCCTTCGGCGCGTCATGCGGGCGGCCGACCCATGGCAGGCGAAACGCCCGGTAGTTCATCCCGCCGCTCGGCAGCCGGGCGTCGAAGTGGATGCCACCGGCGCGGCGGAACTCCGTCACGTACGGCAGGCCGCCCCAGCCGACGAGCACGTTGCCGTTCGGGAGCAGCTGCGCGTTGCCCATGAACGGCGCGAGCAGCCCGCGCGGATGCGCGTACGAGCGTACGAGCCGCGCCTTGCGGTTGCGGCGGTCGAGCGCGATCACGAGCACGCGCGAGCGCGACGCGACCGGCGGCTCGGCACTGTTGTCGAAGATCGTGATCAGGCGCCCCTCGTCGTGGTGGCGCGCGTCGTGCTGCCACGCGAAGCGCGTGCCCGGCCCCATCGCGAAATCGGTGCGCTTCCCGCCGAGCCGCCAGAGCACCTTCCCCGTGTCGCGGTGCACCTTGTAGACGGCCCACGTGTTGCGTGCCGACACGAGCCAGTGGCCGTCGGCGTCCACGTCGACCGAGTTCACGTGGAAGTAGTCGTACGAGTGGCCGGTGTACTGCGCGTAGGACTCCTCCATCGCGACCTCGCGGAGGCTGCGCCACTCGCGCACGACGCGCGCGCTCGGGATGTCGATCTCCTGCACGATCCCGCCGATCACCTGGCCGCCCGACGGCCCGCCGACGCTCGTCAGGTTCGCGGGGACGACCTCGTAGCTCGTGACGATCGCGGTGCCGTGCGGCGTCAGCGCGAACTCGTGCAGGTCCGACTGGCGCCCCGCGCCGGCGGGCAGCCGCGCGATCACGCGGTACGTCGAGTCCATGACGATGTGCATCCCGCGCCCGAGCCCGCGGTCGGCCCGCCCCTCCCACCACGTCAGCACCGGCTCGCCCTTGTACAGCGCCGTGCGGAAGTTCATCGCGGTCAGCGGCGTCGTCGGCCGGAAGAAGACGACGCGCCCCTCGTCGTCGAGGATCAGCACGCCGCGCTGCCCCGCACCGGACGACGGCGCCATGAAGAGGTAGTCGCCCGACCGGCCTGCGCCCTCGAGCACGTCGAGCCGCGCCGGCCGCAGGTCCGGCCGCGTCCGGAAGTGCCACGTGGCGCTCGCCGGCCGCCCACGCGCGAGCGCGGCGGCGACGTCGAGCCCGCCGAAGAGGAGGAGGCCGAGCGCACCGCCGCCGGCGCGCGTCACGAACTCGGCTCGCGTGGTCTCGCCGGAGATGCGGCCGATCAAATCATGAACCGCGGCGGCTCGACGAGCCGATCCGCGTCGCGCTCGACCATTCCCCTAGACCGCTCACGAACCTCGTGAGCATGGGCCAGTAGCGGTCGGGGACATCCTTCCACGGGAAGTGGCCGGCCTCCTCGAGCAGCTCGAGGCGAGCGTGCTCCGCCGGCAGCGCGTCGACGATCTCGCGCGCGGCGGCGGGCGGCGTGATCGGGTCGAGTTCGCCTGCGCAGACGAGCGTCGGGCACGCGACGCGCCCGAGGTCCGCGACGACGTCGAACGACCGCATGAGCTCGAGCCCGCGCGGGTTCAGGTCGCGGTTGGCGATCGTGCGCGCCCGCTCAGTCGCGCCGGTCACCCACGGCCCGAAGAGCCGCCAGCAGCGCGCCCACTCGTCGTCGGTCACCGGCTCGCCGGCGTCGCCGTAGGCGCGCTCGGCGACGTCGGCCACCTCGTCGCCGCCGACGCGCCGGAACGCGTCCACGATCCGCTCGAGGTCGAAGCGCGCCCACGTCGACTGCAGCACGAGCGCGCCCGCGTGACCCGGGTGGCGTACGCCGTACATCGCGGCGACGAAGCCGCCGAGCGAGTGCCCGAGGACGACCGGCCGCTCGATGCCGAGCGCGTCGCAGAACGCGCGCACGTCGTCCGCGCAGCGCTCGAAGCTCCACTCCTCCGGCGCGCCGTGCTCCGACCGGCCGTGCCCGCGCAGGTCGAGGTACACGACCTGCGCCGCGTCGGCGAGCCGCGCGAAGTCGGGTTTGAAGTACGAGTGGTCGAAGCCGCCCGGGCCGCCGTGCAGGAGCACGACGGTCGGCCGCCCCCGCATCGCGTCGCCGTCCACCGCGAGCGCGGAGCCCTCCACGTCGAACCAGAGCCGGGTGCCGTTCGCGTCGACGTGCATCCGACGCAACGCTAGAACAGCGTGAGCGCGAGGTCGAGAGCCGGGACGTCTGCGCTTCGAAGCTACATTCGGGCCATGAGGGCGATGGTGCTGGTCGAGGGCGTGAGCGACCGGGTGGCGGTCGAGACGCTCGCCGCGCGGCGCGGCCGTGACCTCGCTGCGGAGGGCATCGAGGTCGTGCCGATCGGCGGTGCGCAGGCGATCGGCCGCGTCTTGCGCGGGCTCGACGGCGGCGTGCGCGTCGCCGGGCTCTGCGACGCCGGCGAGGAGCCCGCCTTCCGCCGCGCGCTCGAGCGCGCCGGACTCGGCGTCGACCTGACGCGCGCCGACATGGAGGCGCTCGGCTTCTACGTCTGCGAGGCCGACCTCGAGGACGAGCTGATCCGTGCGGTCGGCGTGGAGACGATCGAGCGGATCGCGGAGGAGCAGGGCGACCTGCGCGCGTTCCGGACGCTGCAGAAGCAGGCTGCGTGGCAGGGGCGCGACACGCGTGACCAGCTGCGGCGCTGGCTCGGCAGCGGCGGCCGTCGCAAGATCCGCTACGCGCGCCTGCTCGTCGACGCGCTCGACCCGTCGCGCGTCCCGCGCCCGCTGGACGGCGTGCTCGCGCACGTCTGACGCGCGCTACTTCGTCAGGTCCTGGCAGGAGTCGGCGTTCTTGAACGCGTCCTGCAGCTCGCCGGCCGCATCGATGTCCTGGAGGCTGTTGAACGCCGCCGTGACCTGACTCGTCATTGTCGAGAGCGTGCTGGTGATCGTCGAGACAGCGGCGAGCGCCTCGCTCGCTCCGGAGACGTCCTTCGTCGCGTCCTCGATCTTCTGCGTGCCGTCCTCCAGCTCGTTCGAGAGCGTGTCCGCCTGCTCCTTCGCCTGCTCGCCGGCGTCGGTGTCGGGCGTGCCGAGGCCCTGCAGATCGTCCGTGAGCTTGTTGGTCGCGTCCTTCATCTCGCCGATGGCGTCGTCGACGCTCTCCTTCGTGACGTTCCCGTCCGAGACCGACTGCGCCGCGTCGGTGATCGAGCTGCGCCACGTCGAGATCGCGGAGCAGACGTCGTCGGCCCAGGACTGAGCGGAGGGCGTGTCGTCCCCGCCGCCGCACCCGGCCGCGAGCGCAGCGAGCAGGAGGACGACCGTCAGCGCAAGGGAACGCTGCACGCCGTGCACGCTACGACGTGCGCGCCGGGGCCGCCTCGCCCTGCTCGGGTGATTCGTACCCCTGCGCCCGTGCGTACTCCGCGGCGACGCGCTTCGGGACACAGAACGCCCACGCGTCCTCGACGAGCTCCCGCATCTCCTCCTCGTCGATCGCCGCGAGCTTCACGTGCACCCAGTGGTAGCGCATGTCCCCTGCGCCGGGCAGCGAGAACTTCTCGGGCTCGGCGTCGACGAGCGCGCTGCGCCACGCCTTCGGGAACGCGAAGCCCATCACGGTGCCGTCGCGCGAAAAGGCGAGGTAGACGATGCGCCCGATCCGGAATTTCACGCGCCCGCGCACGAACGCCTCGGTGCTCCGCGGCAGTGTCGCCGCGAAGACACGCACCTCGTCCATCGTCACCATGGCTGCGCCGATTGTCACACGC
>JBKPLI010000030.1:0-12218 GCA_046731555.1 Actinomycetota bacterium
GCTGCGCCGCGCGCACGGCCGCCTCCGTCTGCGGCCCGCGCACGCCGTCGACCGCGCCCGCGTAGAGGCCTCGCGTCCGCAAGACGGTCTGGAGCGCTGCCACCGCCGGATCGCCGGCTGCGCAGGCGGGGCCGGCGCTGAGCAGGAGCAGCGCGGCGGTCACCGCGAGTCCGCGCATGCAGACCGCGTTTCGCCGTGCCCGGCGCCGTTCCTCGCTCTTCGGCCAGTAGGAAAGCCGATTCCCCGGCGCTAGCCTCCCGGGCCAGCCGCAGAGAGGAGGCCGTGTGGCCGACGAGCCGGCACGGGGAGCCAATCTGGACCGGGAGCGTCTCGAAACGCTCCGCGAGGGCGTCGTCGCCCAGGTGACGGCGCTGTCCGAGCCCGAGCGCCGGGAGCTGATCTCGCTCGTCGACGCCACCCTGGCGCGGATCGACGCCGAGCTCGAGAGGCTCGAGGAGCCGCAGGAGGCGCCGCCCTTGACGTAGGAACGTCTGTTCGGTAGAACATACGTTCCCTGTGATCGCCGTCGTCGTCATCCCCGCCTTCGATCTGCGCGCAGCGCTGCGGCTGCGGCCGGGACTCCAGGCACGGCCGGCGGCGCTCGCGCCGCTGCCCGGGAAGGAGCCGCTGCTCGGGTCGGTGACGGCCGCGGCGGAGGCGAAGGGCGTCCGGCCGGGGATGCGGATGGGGGAGGCGCTCGCGACGTGCCCGGAGCTCGTGCTCGTCGAGCAGGACCCGGCGACGGCCGAGCAGGCGTGGGAGGAGATCCTGCGCCGGCTCGAGGACGCCGGCTTCGCGGTCGAGCCGGTCGAGGCGGGCACGGTCTACTTCGAGACGGGCGGGGTCGAGCGGCTCTACGGCGGGCTCGAGCCGGCGCTGAAGCGCGCGCTCGCCGCGGTCGGGTCGGTGTGGGACCCGCGCGCGGGCGCGGCCGAGCGGCGGTTCGCGGCGCTCGCGGCGGCGAACGTCGCGCGGCCGATGCAGTCGCTCATCGTCGCCGACGACCGCACGCGGAGCTTCCTCGCGCCGCTGCCGATGACGCTGCTCCCGCTGGAGCGCGACCGGTACGAGGAGCTCGAGGAGCTGGGGGTTCGCACGATCGGACAGCTTGCCGGGCTGCCGGGCAGCGCCGTGGCCGAGCGGTTGGGGCCGGACGGCCGGCGCGCCTGGAGCCTGGCGAGAGGGGAGCAGGACGGGCGGGTGGCGCCGAGACGGCCGGCGCAGCCGCTCGCGGAGACGCTCGAGTTCCCGGAGGCGGTCGGCAACGAGCTGACGCTCCGGCGAGGGCTCGGCGTGCTCCTCGACCGCCTGCTCGCCCGCCCGGAACGCGCGGGGCGTCCGCTGAGGAAGGTCGCGCTGTGGGCGCGGCTGGTCGGCGGCGCCTCCTGGCGCCGGACGGTGACGCTGCGCGAGCCGAGCGCGGACCCCGAGCGGCTGCGGGCGGCGCTCGGGCCGAAGCTCGCGGAGCTGCCGTCGCCGGCGCTCAAGCTCCGGCTCGAGGTCGCGGAGCTCGCGGAGCACACGGGCGAGCAGCTCGAGCTCGTCGCGGCGGAGGGCGAGGTGCTGCAGGGGAGACTCAAGGAGGGCCTGCGCCAGGTGCGCGCGTCGGTCGGCGCAGGCAGTGTCTCGACGGTGGTGGAGGTCGCGCCGTGGTCGCGCATCCCGGAGGCGCGCGCACTGCTCGTACCGCGCGACGACTGAACGCGCCGCGGCCGGCGCTCGTCGAGGGGCACGCCGACGGCACGCCCCGGCGCGTCAACCGGCAGGACGTCGCGCTCGTGCGCGAGGAGTGGCGCGTCGTCGACCGCTGGTGGACGGAGGAGCCGGTCGACCGGCGCTACTTCGACGTCGTGCTCGAGAGCGGCGAGAACGCAGTCGTGTACCGCGACGAGGACGCCGGTTCGTGGTTCACACAACGCGCCTAGACGCGGGGGAGCGCCTTCGGTTCTCCCCCGCGTGCCCCCTCTCCGACATCTTGCGGCTCGTGATGAGCGAGCACGGGCAAAGCCCGCGCTCGCGTCGACCGATCGTCTTCCGGCGCGCCGCACATCCTCGTCTCGATGACATGCCGAGTCGATGACGTTCGCCGCCCGGAGCGGGATGGACATGCTCCCGGATCCGCGCTTTCCGCTCGGCGGGCCGCGCGCGAACAGCTTCGACACCGCGAACCCGCTCGACCGCTACCGGGACGAGCTCGCCGGCGCGTCAGCGTCACGACGCAAACGCGCGGACTACGTCGAGCTGCACGCGCACTCGGCGTACTCGTTCCTCGACGGCGCGTCGCTGCCGGAGGAGCTCGCCGCGCGCGCGGCCGAGCTCGGCTGCGACGCACTCGCGCTCACCGACCACGACGGCGTCTACGGCTCGCTCGAGTTCGCGTACGCGGCGCGGCACTTCGGCGTGCGCGCCATCACCGGCGCGGAGGTCACCGTCGAGAACGGCGCGCACGTGACGCTCCTCTGCGAGACGCAGGAGGGCTACGCGAACCTCTGCCGCATCCTCACCGACGCGCATGCGCGCACGCGCCTGCCCGGCCGCGAGACCGACCTGCTCCCCGCGGAGACCACCACCGGCTTCGTCGCCGAGCACACCGAGGGCCTCGTCTGCCTGTCGGGCTGCGCGCGCAACGGGCTCGCGGTCCGCGACCCGAACGCGGCCGCGCGGCTCGGGCGCGCATTCGGCGACGCGTTCTACGTCGAGCTGCAACGGCCGTTCGAGCGCGGCGACGCGCGCCGCAACGCGGCGCTCGCCGACCTCGCGGAGTCGATCGGCGCGAGGACCGTCGCGACCGGCGACGTCCACGTGCACCACCAGCGCCGCGCCCGCCTGCAGGACGCGCTCGTCGCGATCCGCAACCGCACGTCGCTCGACGGCTGCGAGCGCGAGCGCCGCGGCAACCACGAGAGCGTCCTGCTCGCCCCGGCCGAGATGATCGAGCGCCTGCCGCGAGACGCCGCGCTGCGCACGCGCGAGGTTGCGGAGCGCTGCGAGTTCGACCTCTGCCAGGAGCTCGGCTACCGCTACCCCGACTTCAGCGACGGCCCCGATCCCGCGGACGTGCGGCTGCGCGACGTGTGCGACCGCAGATTCGCAGAGCGGTACGCGAACGCGAACGGGCACAAACGCAAAGCGAGAGAGCGTCTCGACCACGAGCTCGAGCTGATCGCGCGCCTCGGGCTCGCGGGCTTCTTCCTCCTGCACTGGGAGGTGCTCGAGCTCGCGCGCGACTGCGCGCTCGAGGTGCGCGGCCCCGGCAGCCCGCGGCACGCGCTCCCGCCCGGCCGCGGCCGCGGCTCGAGCGTCGGCTCGATCGTCTGCTACCTCACCGGGCTCTCGCACGTCGACCCGGTCGAGAACAACCTCTCGCTCGGCCGGTTCATCAACGACGAGATGGTGTCGGTGCCGGACATCGACCTCGACTTCCCGCGCGACATCCGCGAGAAGCTGATCGTCGCGGTCACCGAGCGCTACGGCCGCGAGCGCGCCGCGCTCGTCGCGAGCTTCGCCACGTACCGCAGCCGCGGCGCGATCCGCGACGTCGGCAAGGCCCTCGGCCTGCCGTTCGGCGAGCTCGAGCGGCTCGCGCGCGTCACCGACGGCTGGGACGCGACGCGCGTGGGGGAAGAGCTCGAGCGCGTGCCGGGCTCGCACGACGGCCCGCGCTGGGCCGCGTTCCGCGAGCTGACGCGCGAGATCTCCGGCCTACCGCGCCACATCAGCCAGCACCCGGGCGGGATGGTGATCTCGACGCGGCCGCTCATCGACCTCGTGCCAGTGCAGCCGGCGGCGATGGCCGGGCGGCAGCTCTGCCAGTGGGACAAGGACTCGTGCTCGGACGCGGGCTTCCTGAAGATCGACCTGCTCGGGCTGGGGATGCTGTCCGCCGTCGAGGACGCAGTCGACCAGATCGCGAGGCTGCACGGCGAGACGATCGATCTGTCGCGCGTGCCGCTCGACGACCAGGACGTGTACGACGAGATCCGGCTCGCCGACACGGTCGGCGTCTTCCAGATCGAGAGCCGCGCGCAGATGCAGAGCCTGCTGCGCACGCGGCCGGAGAACCTCGACGACCTGACCGTGCAGGTTGCGCTCGTGCGGCCGGGGCCGATCCAGGGCAAGGCCGTGCACCCGTACATCGAGCACCGATCTCGGCGGCGCGAGGACCCGACGTTCGAGCCGCCGGTCGAGCACGAGTCGCTGCGCGAGCCGTTGCGCGACACGCTCGGCGTCGTCGTCTTCCAGGACCAGGTGCTCGACGTCGCGATGGCAGCCGCCGGTTTCTCGATCGGCGAGGCGGAGGGGTTGCGGCGCGCGATGAGCCGCAAGCGCAGCGAGGAGGCGATCGAGGCGTTCCGGCCGCGCTTCGTCGCCGGCTGCATCGCGAACGGCATCGGCGAGGAGACCGCGCACGCGATCTACGACAAGCTCTGCGGCTTCGCGGGCTTTGGGTTCCCCAAGTCGCACGCGGCCGCGTTCGCGCTGCTCGCGTACCAGTCGGCGTGGCTGCGGCACCACTACCCGGCCGAGTTCCTGTGCGCGCTGCTGAACGCGCAGCCGATGGGCTTCTACCCGCCGGCGTCGCTCGTGCGCGACGGGCAGCGGCGCGGGGTGGAGGTGCTCGCGCCGCACGTGAACGTCTCGGCGGCCGGGTGCACGGTCGGCGACGGCGCGGTGCGCATCGGGCTCGGGTACATCCGCTCGGTCGGCGAGGAGGAGGCGAAGGCGCTCGTCGCGGAGCAGCCGTACGCGGACGTCGGCGACCTAGCGCGGCGCGCGCCGGTGGCGAAGGACGCGCTCGAGGCGCTCGTCGCGAGCGGCGCGTGCGACGACTGGGGACCGAGGCGCGAGCTGCTCTGGCGGCTCGGCGGGACGCCGCGCGGCGAGAGCGCGGGCAACGGCAACCGGCAGCTCGCGCTGCCGCTCGAGCCGACCTCCGAGACGCCGGAGCTCCCCGCGCAGAGCGACTGGGAGCGGATGCTCGCCGACTACAAGCACACGTCCGTGTCGGTCGGCGTGCACCCGATGGAGCTCCTGCGGCCGCACCTCCGCCGCGTCACCTCGAGCACGGAGCTGCACGACGTGCCGCACGGCGCCCGGATCACCGTCGCCGGGATGGCGGTTGCGCGGCAGCGGCCGGCGACGGCGAAGGGTGTCGTCTTCATGCTGCTCGAGGACGAGCACGGACAGGTGAACCTGATCGTCCCGCCGTCGGTCTACGAGGAGCACCGCGCGATCGTGCGCGGCGAGCCGCTCATCCTCGCGCGCGGCCGGTTCGAGCGCGTCGGCCGGAACGAGAACGTGCTCGTCGAGCACCTCGCGACGCTGGGGCCGCTCGCGCGTCGCGTCGCGAGCGACGCCGAGGTGGGCGCGGACCTGCCGCGCGCCCACCACTTCGGGCACAGGTGAGGCGTGCAGGTTGCCGCACGACCTGCACGCCTCTGAACGGAGACCCCCGCACCGTCCTGCGACGCAGAGTAGTTCGGGTTCCGATGAATCTCAAGTCCAGCCGGTCAGGGCGCGACCGGCCGCTGCCGCGACGGCCCCTCGTGGTCGGCGAGGTTGTACGCCGAGTTCACGAGCCCGACATGCGAGAACGCCTGCGGGAAGTTGCCGAGCAGCCGCTTCTCGTTCGGGTCGTACTCCTCCGAGAGCAGGCCGAGGTCGTTGCGGAGGCCGAGCAGCCGCTCGAAGAGCGCCCGGGCCTCGTCGTGCCGGCCGAGGAGAGCGAGGCAGTCGACGAGCCAGAACGAGCACGGCAGGAACACGCCCTCGCCGGGCGGGAGTCCGTCGACGTCGCTCGCCCCCGCGCCCGGATAGCGGTCGACGAAGCCGTCGCGCGTCAGGTCGCGCTGGATGCGCTCGATCGTGCCGACGACGCGTGGGTCGTCGGCCGGCAGGAAGCCGACGAGAGGGATCAGGAGCCCGCTCGCGTCGAGCGTGTCCGAGCCGTACGACTGCACGAACGAGTTCAGCTCGACGTTGAACCCCTCGCGGCAGATCTCGTCGTGGAGCTCCTGCCGCGCCTGCCTCCACCGGTCGAGCGGACCTTCGCGGTTGAAGCTCTCGACGGCGTCGATCGCGCGGTCGAACGCGACCCACGCGAGCACCTTGGAGTGCGTGAAGTGCCGGCGCGGCCCGCGCACTTCCCAGATCCCCTCGTCGGGCTCGTGCCAGGTCGTCTCGAGGAACTCGACGAGCTTGCGCTGCAGCGCCCACGCATGCTCGCTCGCGGGTAGCCCGCCGCGGCGAGCCGTGTGCAGCGCGTCGATCACCTCGCCGTACACGTCGAGCTGCAGCTGCTCGGACGCCGCGTTGCCGATGCGCACCGGCGTCGAGCCGGCGTAGCCCGAGAGCCACTCGAGCTCGAACTCGGGTAGGCGCCGCTCGCCCGCGACGCCGTACATGATCTGCAGCGTCGACGCCTCGCCCGCCACGGCGCGGAGGAGCCAGTCGCGCCACGCGCGCGCCTCGTCCTCGAACCCGGCGTTCAGGAGCGAGAACAGCGTGAACGTCGCGTCGCGCAGCCAGCAGTAGCGGTAGTCCCAGTTGCGCACGCCGCCGACGCGCTCGGGCAGCGACGTGGTCGGCGCGGCGACGATGCCGCCGGTCGGGAGGTACGTCAGGGCCTTGAGCACGACGAGCGAGCAGTGCACCTCGTCGCGCCACTCGCCGTCGTAGCGGCAATGACCGAGCCACTCGCCCCAGAACGACTCCGTGTCGCGCAGCGCCCGCTCCGGGTCGACCGTCTTCGGGGTCGGCTCGTTCGAGGGGAACCATGTCAGCGTGAACGGCACGCGGTCGCCCTCGTGCACCAGGAACTCGGCGACGGTCGTGAAGTTCTCGCCGCGCAACTCGACCGGCGTGCGGATCACGAGCGCGTCGGGACCGCCGACCGCGACGCGGTCGCCGTCGAGGCGGCGCACCCACGGCACGATCGAGCCGTAGTCGAAGCGGATCACGATCTCGGTCCGCATCTCGACGTGACCCTCCAGCCCTTCGACGATGCGGACGATGTCCGGCTTCGTCTCGCGCGGCGGCATGAAGTCGATCACACGGACGCGGCCCGTCTGGGTCTCCCACTCGGACTCGAGGATCAGCGAGTTGCCGCGGTAGCGGCGCACGTCGCACGGCCCCCCGTCGACCGGCGCGAGCAGCCAGCGCCCGTCGTCGTGCGTGCCGAGCAGCCCGGCGAAGCACGCGGGCGAGTCGAAGCGCGGGAAGCAGAGCCAGTCGACCGAGCCGGTGCGGCCGACGAGCGCCGCCGTCTGCAGGTCGCCGAGGAGCGCGTAGTCCTCGATGCGTTCCGCCATCCGCGCAACCTACGCGACGAGGCCGTCAGCGGTTCTCGAGGTCGAGCGCGAACGGCGCGAAGCGTTTGGCGACGGCGCGGTTGAACTCGCGCTCGTACCGCTCGGCCGCGTCGTCGTCGAGCGTCCGCGCGAAGTGGTCGCGCAGGTCGGCCAGCGCCTCGGTGCCGGTCTCGAGCGCGTCGACGTAGTCCCCGTAGAGCTCCTCCGCCACGGCGCGCTCCGCGGCGTTGTAGAGCGCGAGCCGCTCCTGCACCTCGCGGATCACATCGGCGTGCTCGCGCTCGAACAGGTCGAGCTGGCGCGAGATCACCTCCGCGTAGCGTCCGCGCCGGCCGAGCATCAGGCGAGCTCCCGGTAGAGCGCGAGGTGCTGCGCCGCAGCGGCGTCCCACGTCAGCTCGGCGCGTGCGCGCTCGGCGCCGGCGCGTGCGCTCGCGAGCGCCGTCGCGTCTTCGAGGAGCGTCCGTGCCGCGTCCGTGAGTGCGTCGACGTCGCCCTGCGGGACGACCGTGCCGGCGCCGTAGGCGCGGATCGTCTCGCCCAGGCCGGCCACGTCGTACGCGACGGCGGGCACGCCGGCGCCGAGCGCCTGCAGCAGCGCGCCCGACTGGTCGAGCTCGGCGCGGTACGGGAAGAGCGCGACGGTCGCGTCGGAGAGCGCCCGGTCGAGCTCGGTCTGAGGGAGGTACCCGAGCCGCCACTCGACGCGCGGCGCGTTGCGCAGCCCGTCGAGCGGCATCGCGGGGTCGCCGGCGACGAGCAGGCGCGCATCCGCGAGGCGGCGCGTCACCTCGATCGCGTCGGCGAGCCCCTTGTACGGTCGGATGACGCCGAGCGAGAGAAGCGTGCGGCCGTCGTCCGCGCGCCGCGCGGCGCTCGGGTAGACGGGGTGCGGGATGACGTCCGCGTCGACGCCGAGGTCCCGCAGCGCGTCGCGCCCGTGCCCGCTGTGCACGACGACGCGGTCGAAACGTGCGAGCGCGCGGCGCCAGAGGTCGCGCTTCGACGCCGTGCGCCGCGGCAGCAGGTCGTGCGCGGTGAACACGGTCGGCGCGCGGTAGCGGACGTGCACGTCGACCTGCGGCAGCGCGAGCCACTGCACGTGTAGCACGTCGGGGCGTGCGCGCGCGAGCGACGCCGCGACGTGCAGGTGCTCGACCGCCTTCAGCGGCAGCCGGAGGCGCGAGCGTTCGAAGAGACGGGACGACGCGGGGTAGAACCGCTCGCTCCGCCGGTAGCCGTCGGGCTCGGGTATCTCGCCGAAGCGGAAGCGCGACGTCGCGAGCTCGACGTCGGCGCCCGCGCGGGCGAGCCCGGCGGCGAGCTCGTGGTCGTACCACGGCGTGAACGCCGGCGGGTCGGCGAGCAGGACGCGCACGGGCCCTACAGTAGAGCGCCGTGCTCGTGCGCAGCTGGAACCTCTTCCACGGCAACACGAAGCCGCCGGTGCGGCAGGCGTACCTCGAGGACATGGTGCGGCTCGCGGTCGCCGACGGCCCGGACGTGCTGTGCGTGCAGGAGGTTCCGGCGTGGGCGCTCGGCCGCCTCGGCGAGTGGGCGGGGATGCGCGAGGTGCACGCGCTCGCTGCCCGCCCCGTGCTCGGGCCGCTGCCGATCACCGCGACGATCGGCCGCGTGCTGACCGCGCCGAACCACGGGCTCTTCCGCTCGGCGTTCGCGGGCCAGGCGAACGCGATCCTGCTCGCGCCGGCGTTGCGCGTGCTCGAGACGGAGACGATCGTGCTCAACCCGAAGCGGTTCCGCGACGCGCAGGCACGCTGGCTCCGGCTCGACTGGATCGCGCGCCTCGCGTGGGGGAAGGAGCGTCGCGTGTGCCAGGCGGTGCGGTTCGAGCTGGGCGACGGGCGAATGATGCTCGTCGCGAACATGCACTGCACGAGTTACCCGCCCGACCAGCGGCTGCCCGACGCCGAGCTCCTGCGTGCCGCGACGTTCGCCGACGCAGTCGCGGCGCCGGACGACGTCGTGGTGCTCTCCGGCGACTTCAACACGTCGTACCTCCGCTCGCGCACGCTGCACGACCTGTGCTCGAACGAGTGGGGCTTCTCGCAGGCCGGCCCCGCGATCGACCACATCCTCGTGCGCGGCGCCGACGTCACGCCCGTCCACCGCTGGCCCGACGCGAGGCGCGAGCACGAGGGGCGGCTTCTGTCCGATCATGCGCCGGTGGAGGTGGAGATCACGTGAACTGGGCGGAGCAGCGCGCGCGCTTCCCGGTGTTCGAGCACACCGCGTACCTGAACGCGGGCACGTTCGGCCCGCTGGCGCGCGCGACCGCGGACGCCGTCGCGGCCGTGCAGGCGCACGAGCTCGAACGCGGGCGAGCGGGCCGTGCGTACTTCGAGGAGTACATGGCGCGCCGTGACCGCGTGCGCGCGCTGATCGCGGCCGAGGCGGGAGTGGACGCGGCGAACGTGGCGCTGACGGACTCCACGACGCAGGGCGTGCAGCTCGTCGTGAGCGGCCTCGCGCTTGGACCGGACGACGAGGTGGTGACGACCGACCTCGAGCACTTCGGGCTCGTCGGCCCGCTCGTCGCGGCCGGCGCGCGCGTGCGCGTCGCGAAGCTGCGCGAGCTGACCGTCGCGGCGGGATTCGACGCGATCCGCGCGCTCGTCACGCCGCGCACGCGTCTGATCGCGCTCTCGCACATCGCGTGGATCGACGGCCGGCGGCTGCCGTGGCGCGAGCTGCGCGAGGCGACGGGCGTGCCTGTGCTCGTCGACGGCGCGCAGGGCGTCGGCGCGGTCGAGGTCGACGCGGGCGCGGCGGACTTCTACACGATCAGCGCGCAGAAGTGGCTCTGCGGCCCGGCCGCCACCGGTGCGCTGACGGTGCGCGACCCGGAGGCGCTCCCGCTGCGGCTCGTCAGCTACCTCTCGCAGAGCGAGTACTCGATCGCGGACGCGACGTTCACGCCGAAGGATGGCGCCGCACGCTTCGACCCGCTGTTCACGGCGCCCGCGTCGCTGGCCGGGCTCGAGGCGGCGCTGACCGACCTGCCCGCGGGCCGCCACGCGCGGGCGTGCGAGCTGTGCGGCGTGTTCCGCGAGGCGCTCGTCGAGGCGGGCCACGAGGTCGTCACGGAGCCGGGTCAGAGCACGCTCGTCTCGTGGCGCGCGCGCGGGGACTCGGCAGAGGCGACGGCGGCGCTCTACGAGCGCGGCGTCGTCGTGCGCGAGCTCCCGGGCACGGGCTTGCTGCGCGCCTCCGTCGGCTGGTGGAACGACGAGTCCGACCTCGAGCGGCTGCTCGAGGGGCTGCGCGCGATCGGCTAGGGGCGCGGCGGGATCTGCTGGACGGCCCAGCCGTTTCCGTCGGGGTCGTTGAAGAACACGAACTTGCCCCAGGGAAACTCCTGAACGTCGCCGACCTCGACGCCGCGCTCGAGCAGGTGATCGCGGGCAGCGTCGACGTCCTCGACGACGACCTGCAGGCCGCGCAGCGACCCCGGCTCCATGTCGGTGACGCCCTTGCCGAGCGCGATCGAGCACCCGGAACCGGGCGGCGTCAGCTGGACGAACCGAATGTCGTCGCTCACCACGTGGTCGTGGTCGGCGTTGAACCCGACCTGCTCGTAGAAGGCCTTCGCGCGGTCCACGTCGCTGACGGGCACCGCCACCAGCTCGAGCTTGAAGTCCATGTCGTCTCCCTCCGGGTCGACTTACGCCGCGTCCGCGGCGGTGCGCAGGCCGAGCTCGCGCGAGATCGGCTGCAGCGCCGCGACGACGTTCGCGATGTGCTCGTCGAGGTCGATCTCCAGCAGCTCGGCGCCTGCGTAGACCTCGTCGCGGTGCACGCCGGCCGCGAACGAGGGTTGCTTCAGCTTCTTCTTGACCGACTTGGGCTCCAGGCCGTCGAGGCCCGTCGGCCGCACGAGGCCGCACGCGTGCACGAAGCCGGACAGCTCGTCGCAGGCGAAGAGCGTCTTCTTCAGCGGCGTGTCGCGCTCGAGGTCGAGGTGCTCCGCGTGCGACAGCACCGCCTCGACGACCAGCTCGGGGTAGCCCTCCTCGCGCAGGATCGGCGCGCCGTCCTGCGGATGCTTGTCGAGCGTGGGGTGCATCTCGTAGTCGAAGTCGTGGAGCAGCGCGGTCACGCGCCACAGCTCCTCGTCCTCGCCGAACCGCCGCGCGTACGACGCAGTCGACGCCTCCACGGCGAGCGCGTGGCGCAGCAGCGCCTCGCTCTTCGTGTACCGCGTGAGCGTCTCCCAGGCCTGGTCGCGGGTGGGCTCCAAGGTGGGCGCTAGGATAGCCGCCGCCTTGTCGTCGACCGCCGTCAGACACGCAGCCGCCGCCGAGTCGTTCGTCATCGAGGGCGGACGGCCGCTCTCCGGCCACGTGCGCGCAGCCGGGAACAAGAACGGCGCGCTGCCGATCCTCGCCGGCTGCCTGCTGACAGAGGAGCCGGTGACGCTGACGAACGTGCCGCGCATCCGCGATGTCGAGACGATGCTCGAGCTGCTCTCGCACCTCGGCGCCGACGTCGACTGGATCGGCGACAACGAGGTGACGGTGCACGCTGCCGACATCCGCACGCACGAGCCGGACGCGCTGCTCTCGAGCCGCATCCGCGCGTCGTTCCTGCTCGCCGGCCCGCTGCTCGCGCGGCTCGGCCGCGCAGGGATCGCGCCGCCGGGCGGTGACGTCATCGGCCGGCGCCGGCTCGACCCGCACATCCACGCGTTCGCGGAGCTCGGCGCGGAGGTCGAGCTCGACGAGCGCTACGAGTTCCGCGGCGAGGGCCTGCGCGGCGCGGACATCCACCTCGACGAGGCGTCGGTCATGGCGACGGAGAACGCGGTCATGGCCGCGACGCTCACGCCGGGCCGGACGACGATCTCGAACGCCGCGTGCGAGCCGCACGTGCAGGACCTCTGCAGGTT
>JBKPLI010000031.1:0-13399 GCA_046731555.1 Actinomycetota bacterium
ACTCGCGGAGGACCACGAGCTGCGCGCCCGCGAGCAGGCGACGGCGCGCGCCGAGGCCGAGGGGCAGTCGTTCGCCGCGGTCGCGGCCGAGCTCGAGTCGCTGTACGTCTCGCTCGCCGAGCGCCGCCGTCCGCGGCCCAGGGCGCGCAGCGCTGATCCTCTGGCGGACCGCCCGTGGATCGTCGCCGACCTGCACATGCACACGAACTGGTCGCACGACTGCTCGATCGACGCGGCCGAGCTGATCGACCACGCGGAGGCCGAGGGCCTCGGCGCGATCGCCGTCACGGACCACAACGTGTTCGGCGGCGCGCTCGAGGCGGCCGATCTCGCGCGCGATCGCGACCTCGTCGTGATCCGCGGTGAGGAGGTGAAGACGGACGGACAGGGCGAGGTGATCGGCCTCTTCTTGCGCGAGGAGATCCCGCGCGGCCTGAGCTTCGGCGACACCGTCGCCGCGATCCGTGAGCAGGGCGGCCTCGTGTACGTCCCCCACCCCTTCGACCGCATGCACGCGATCCCTGACCCGTCGACGCTGCACCGCCACCTCGCGGACGTCGACGTGCTCGAGGTGTACAACGCGCGCCTCCTCTTCGAGGCCTACAACGACGAGGCGCTGCGCTTCGCGCGCAAGTACAACCTCACGATGGGCGCGGGCTCCGACGCGCACGTGCTGCAGGGCGTCGGCACCGGCGCGCTGCGCATGCGCGCCTTCGAGGATCCCGAGGAGTTCATGCTGTCGCTGCGCACCGCAGAGGTGCTGCGCAGGCCGAAGTCGCTCGCCTACCTCCAGTCGCTGAAGTGGATGGCGCAGGTCAAGGAGAAGGTCCGGTAGGCGCGAAAGGTCCCCCTGCGCCGTGACCGCCGTGACGACCGACGAGATCTACGAGCGTTACCTCAAGAAGGCCATCACGGAGGTCAACCGTCTCTCCGACGAGATCTCGCAGGCCGCGCAAGGACGCATCCCGGTGCTCCCGACCGGGCATCCCCTCGCGAACATCTTCCTGCTGAAGCACCGTCCGCAGCCGCAGGAGCTGCAGGAGGGCATCGCCTTCCACGGCCGCGCCGGCAACGCGCTCATCAAGTCGTTCCAGCGCCTGCACGTCGACCCGATGGAGGTCTACGGCACGAACTGCCACAAGTTCGCCGACGGCGAGGACGAGCAGGCCGCAGCGTGGCTCGGGCGCGAGCTGCGAATCGTGCAGCCGAAGCTCGTCGTCGTGATGGGCGAGGATGCCCTGGGCTTCCTGAACGGCCTGTCGTTCCCGCTCTCGAAGCCGGTCGAAGCTAAGGTGGGCGAGCTCCAGCGGTTCACGCCCACGATCGAAGCGCTCTACGTTCCCGACATCGACTCGTCCCTCGACGAGCAGCCCGCGAAGACCTCGTTTTGGAACGCCTTCAAGCTGGTCGGCCCCTGGTGGGCCGAGCTGCCGCCCTACTAGGCCTCGGGATCGCGATCGCGGCGTGGTACGCGATCGCACCGCATCTCGACCCGCTGACGACGCGGCAGGACGTCGCGCTGCTCGCGTTCGTGATCCTGCCGGCGGTCCTGTTCCTGATCTGGCTCGCGCTGCCGCTCTGGAACGCGCGCGGCCTCCTCCCCGTCGGCGTCGCGTTCGCCCTGCTGGCGATCGTGTTCGAGAAGGCCGACTTCGACGTCGCCTCGAACTTCGCGAAGCTCGGCGCGATGACGTTCCTCGCGTGGTGGTTCCTCGGCTACTTCGAGAACGTCTCGTGGGTCGTGCTCGTCGCCGCGATCATCCCGTGGGTCGACGCGTACTCCGTCTGGCGCGGCCCGACGAAGCACATCACCTCGCAGCACGAGGAGGTGTTCTCGGCGCTCTCGATCGGCTTCGTCGTGCCGGGCGGCGGCGCGGCACGGCTCGGGCTGCCGGACGTGCTGTTCTTCGCGCTCTTCCTCGCGGCGTCGGTGCGGTTCGACTTGCGCCCGTTCTGGACGTGGATCGGCCTCGTCGCCGGCCTCTCGCTGACGATCGTCCTCGCGACGTGGTGGGACGTCGGCGGCCTCCCCGCGCTGCCGGGCCTCTCGCTCGGCTTCCTGATTCCGAACGCGGACATCCTCTGGCGCCGCCTGCGCAACACGGCGCGCGGCGACGACGCGGCCGTCGAGGGCGCGAGCCGCTAGCTCGGCAGACCGGGCTCCGCGACCGCGCGCCCATAGCGGGCGGCGCTCCGGCGCACCGCGGCGCTGCCGTCCGAGAGCACCACGCGGTCCCACCACGCGCCGTAGATCCGGTCGAACTCGAAGGGCGCGAGCGCCGCCGCGATCGCCTGCACGCGTGCCGGCGGCAGCGGGATCAGGTTCGGGTAGGAGTACATGAAGCTCACGTACCGCCGGTCCGGGATCACCATCACGATGTCGCCCGAGAGGAGCGCGCGCTCGTCGGCCCAGTGCAGCACCTGCGCGCCCTCGAAGTGGCCGCCGCAGCGGACGAGCGTGAGCCCGCCGCCGAGCCCGTGCGTCTCGCCCGACCAGAAACGGACCGACGTGTCGGGCCGCATCACCCACTTGCGCTCGGCCTCGTGCAGGTAGATCGGGCACGAGAACGCGTGCGCCCACTCGACCATCGCGGAGTAGTAGTGCGGGTGCGAGATCGCGATCGCCGCGAGCCCGCCTTCGTCGCGCACGCGCGCCGCGAGCTTGTCGTCGAGGTACGGGATGCACTCCCAGAGGACGTTGCCGGCGCGGCTCTTCACGAGCAGCGCGCGCTGGCCGATCGCGACCGCCGGCTCGCAGCCGATGCCGAGGATGCCGTTGTCGTCACGCACGACCGCATCGTGCTTCGAGACGAGCTCGCCCCACGACACCCACTGCTGGCCCGTGTCGTGCGGGATGTACTGCCGCGGGTCCTCGCAGATCGGGCAGGCGGGCGGCGGCTCGTCGGACGGTGGGTACTGCGTCGCGCAGGCGCGGCAGAGCCACGTCGTCACGCGTCGCGCTCCAGGAGCGACACGCACTCGACGTGCGGCGTGTGCGGGAACATGTCGACCGGCCGCGCGCGCAGGAGCCGGTAGCCGTAGTCGTCGCGGAGCCGCTTCGCGTCGCCCGCGAGCGTCGTCGGGTTGCACGAGACGTAGACGATGCGCGGCGCGCCGATCTCGCCGAGCCGCTTCAGCGCCTTGCCCGCGAGGCCTGCGCGCGGCGGGTCGACGACGACCACGCCCGGGTCGCCCGCGCGCGAACGCAGCTCCTCGAGCGCCTGGCCGACGTTGCCGGCGAAGAACGCCGCGTTGCCGATCCCGTTCAGCTCCGCGTTCTCGATCGCGCAGGCGACTGACTCCTCCGAGATCTCGACGCCCCAGACCGTCAGCGCCTGCTCTGCCATCGAGAGACCGATCGTGCCGATGCCGCAGTAGAGGTCGTAGAGCGTCTCGCGCCCGGTGAGCGCCGCGTACTCGCGCGCGAGCTCGTACAGGTGCGCGGCCATCGCGGTGTTCGTCTGGAGGAACGCGTTCGGCCGGACTCGGAAGCGCAGGCCGCCGATCTCCTCCTCGATCGCCTCCTCGCCCCACAGCACCTCCGTCGGGAGGTTCGTCACCTCCGCGGGCGTGTCGTTGATCGACCAGTGGATCGACCGCACCTCCGGGAACGCCGTCAGCACCTCGATCAGCCGGTCGCGGTCGAAGCGCTCGCCCTTGTACGTCACGAGCTGCACAAGTGCCTGTCCCGTGTTGCGGCCTTCGCGCACGACGAGGTGGCGCAGGTAGCCGGTCGGCTTCTCGGCCGCCTGGTCGTAGGCCTGGAGGCGCTCCTCGCGCGCCCACTCGCGTATGCGGTTGCGGATCGCGTTGCCGAGGTCGGTCGTGAGCCAGCACCGCTCGATCTCGAGCACCTCGTCCCAGCGGCCGGCCTTGTGGAGGCCGAGCGTCGGCCCGTCCTCGAGCTGCGCGAACGAGTACTCCATCTTGTTGCGGTAGCCGAACTGCGACTCCGCGCCCAGGATCGGCTCGAGCTCGACCTCGATGCCGGCGATGCGCCGCAGCGAGTCCTCGACCCACCCCGTTTTGGCCTCGAGCTGCGCCTCGTAGGAGAGGTCCTGGAAGCGGCAGCCGCCGCACGCCGGGTAGTGCGCGCACGGCGCGGCGACGCGCTTCGGCCCCGGCGCGACGATCTCCGTGGCGAGCGCCTCCGCGTGGCGGCGCTGCACCTTCGTCACGCGTGCCCGCACCGTGTCGCCGGGCAGCCCGCGGCGCACGAACACGACGAAGCCGTCCAGGCGCGCGACGCCGTTGCCGCCGTACGCGAGCGAGTCGATCGTGAGCTCGAGCTCCTGGTCCCGCTGGACCGGCGCGGCCATGCCGAGAGGCTAGCCGCACACCCGGGGACCCCGTCCGCACCGCATTGGTAAGGTCTCGCGTCCGACCCGCCGGCGAAGCGGGCGCGCGGGTCAACAAACACTAAGAAAGGCAAACCCCCTCTTGCCTGCACGCCGTCGCGTCGTCCTCGTCGCGCTCGTCCTCCTCGCGGCCGTCGTCGTCGCCGTCGCGCGCGCCGCCACCCCCGCCCCGCCGCCGCAGTTCGCCGACACGCTCGTCGTCTCCGTGGCCGCGCCGACCGCCTTCGCGTTCGCGCCGGACGGCCGTCTCCTGATCACGACCCAGGGCGGCGACCTGGAGGTGTTCAACGGCACGTCGCTCGTCAGCCCGGCCGCGCTCTCGCTCTCCGGCGTGGTCTGCACCGGGGAGGAGCAGGGCCTGCTCGGCGTCGCGGTCGACCCGGGCTTCGCCGGCAACGGCTTCGTGTACCTCTACTACACGAACGACCGCGCCGGCGCATGCGAGAACCGGATCTCGCGCTTCACGATGACCGGCAACACGATCGCCCCGTCGAGCGAGCTCGTGCTCGTCGACCGCATCCCGTCGCCGTCGGGCACGCACAACGGCGGCGACCTCCACTTCGGCAAGGACGGGTACCTCTACGTCAGCGTCGGCGACGGCGGCTGCGACTACAAGGGCGACAGCGGCTGCGGCGGGAGCAACGACGCGGCGCGCGACGAGAACGCCCTCGTCGGGAAGATCCTGCGCATCACGGCGACGGGCGGCATCCCGCCGACGAACCCGTTCCAGGGCACGGGCACCGTCCGCTGCAGCACCGGCACCGGCCCGGCCGGGAGCAAATGCCAGGAGACGTTCGCCTGGGGTCTCCGCAACCCGTTCCGCATCGCGTTCGACCCGAACGCGGCCGGCACGCGCTTCTTCATCGACGACACGGGCCAGAACGACTGGGAGGAGATCGACGAAGGCGCCGCCGGCGCCGACTACGGCTGGAGCGTGCGCGAGGGGCACTGCGCGAACGGCTCGACGACGAACTGCGGCGCGCCGCCGGCCGGGATGACGAACCCGATCTACGACTACGGGCACGACGGCTGCACGAACGCGATCACGGGCGGTGCCTTCATCCCGAACGGCGTGTGGCCGCCCGCCTACGACGGCGCGTACCTCTTCGCCGACTACGTGTGCGAGGAGCTCTTCACGCTCACGAAGAGCGGCTCGACCTACTCGGCGACGAGCTTCGCAACCGGCGTCGGCCCCGCGGTGCACCTCGCGTTCGGGCCGTTCGGCTCGACGCAGGCGCTCTACTACACGACCTACACGGGCGGCGGCCAGATCCGGCGCATCGCGTACACCGGCACGCTCAACCGTGCGCCGACCGCCGTCATCAGGGCGAATCCGACGTCCGGCCCCGCGCCGCTCGACGTCTCGTTCGACGGCTCGGGCTCGAGCGACCCGGATCCCGGCGACACGCTCACCTACAGCTGGGACTTCGGCGACGGGAGCGCCGTCGTGCAGACGTCGACGCCGACGACGACGCACCGCTACACCGCCGTCGGCACCTACACGGCGACGCTCGTCGTGCGCGACAACCGTGGCCTCTCCTCGCAGCCGGTGACGACGCGCATCGACGCGGGAAACACGCCGCCGCAGCCGTCGATCGACTCGCCCACGCCGTCGTTCCGCTTCCGTGTCGGCCAGACGATCACGCTCTCCGGCAGCGCGACCGACGCGGAAGACGGCGTCGAGCCCGGCTCGCGGCTCAGCTGGACGGTGCTCCGTCACCACGCGACGCACACGCACCCGTTCCTGCCGCCGACGACCGGCGCGAGCGTCGGCTTCGCAGCGCCGGAGCCCGAGGACGTCGCGGCCGCCGCGAACAGCTACCTCGAGGTGCAGCTGACGGCGACCGACTCGCGCGGCCTGTCGAAGACGGTCAGCGCGAGCCTTCTACCCGCGACCGCGAACGTCACGCTCGCGACGAGCCCGGCCGGGCTCGCGCTGACGGTGAACGACCTCGCGCCGCCCTCCTCGACGTTCGTGTCGTGGCAGGGCTGGAACCTGAAGCTGTCGGCCGCCGACCAGACCGACGGCAGCGGCAAGCCGTGGGTGTTCTCCTCGTGGTCCGACGGCGGCGCGCGCACGCACACGATCACGACGCCGACGACGGACTCGACCTACACCGCCACGTTCACGAGCCCTGCGACGCCGGCCGGCCTCGTCGCCGCCTACGCGTTCGACGAGGCCTCGGGCACGACGACCGCCGACGCGTCGGGCAAGGGGAACACCGGGACGCTCTCGAACGCCACGCGGACCACGGCGGGCCACACGGGCAACGCGCTCAGCTTCAACGGCACGTCGAGCGCCGTCGTCGTCCCGGACTCGAGCTCGCTCGACCTGACGACCGGGCTCACGCTCGAGGCTTGGGTGCGGCCGGCGTCGATCACAGGCTGGCGCACGCTCGCGGCGAAGGAGCGCCCGGGCGGGATCGTCTACGCCCTCTACGGCAGCGAGAACGGGGGCCTGCCGCTCGGGCAGGTCTACCTCGGGAGCGAGCGCAACACGACCGGCACGAGGCTCGCGACGAACACGTGGACGCACCTCGCGGTCACCTACGACGGCGCGACGCTGCGGCTGTACCAGAACGGTCAGCAGACGGGCTCGACGGCGGTGACGGGCGCGCTCGCCGCGTCGACGGGCGCGTTCCGGATCGGCGGCAACAGCATCTGGGGCGAATGGTTCAGCGGGCAGCTCGACGACGTGCGCGTGTACGACCGCGCGCTGACGCAGGCGCAGGTGCAGGCCGACATGACGACGCCCGTGGGAAGCACCGGCCCGCCTCCCCCGCCGCCCGACACGCAGGCGCCGACCGCGCCGGGCACGCCCACGGCGACCGCGAGCCCCGGGCAGGTCGCGCTCTCGTGGTCCGCGTCGGTCGACAACGTCGGCGTCACGCGGTACGACGTCCATCGCTCGACGACGGCGGGCTTCACGCCCTCGGCGGCGAACCGCGTCGCGCAGCCGGCCGGGACGACGTACGTCGACACCGGCCTCGCCCAGGGCACCTACTACTACCGCGTGCTCGCCGCGGACGCCGCCGGCAACGTCAGCGCGCCGTCGAGCGAGGCCTCGGCCACCGTGCCGGACTCGACGCCGCCGGCCGTGAGCGTCACGTCGCCGATTGCGGGCGCCACCGTCTCCGGCATCGTCTCGCTCGGCGCGAGCGCGTCCGACGCCGGCGGCGTCGCCGGCGTGAAGTTCACCGTCGACGGCGTCGACGCCGGCGCCGAGGACACGTCGAGCCCGTACACCGGCTCGTGGGACTCGACGCGGACGACGAACGGCCAGCACGTCGTCCGCGCCGTGGCGCGCGACGGCGCCGGCAACACGGCGACCTCCGCCGGCGTCACCGTCACCGTCGCGAACATACCGCAGTCGGCCGCCGGGCTCGTCGCCGCGTACGCGTTCGACGAAGGCTCCGGCACGACGACGGTCGACGCGTCGGGCAAGGGCAACACCGGCTCGCTCTCGAACACGACGTGGACGACCGCCGGCCACACCGGAAGCGCGCTCAGCTTCAACGGCACCTCGAGCGCCGTGGTCGTGCCCGACTCGAGCTCGCTCGACATGACGGGCGCGCTCACGATGGAGGCGTGGGTCCGGCCGGCGAGCACGACCGGCTGGCGCACGGTCGCGATGAAGGAGGCGACCGGCGGGATCGTGTACAGCCTCTACGCGAGCCAGTCGTCGGGCGTCCCCATCGGCCAGGTGAACCTGAGCGGCGAGCGCACCGCGACCGGCTCCGCCGCGCTCGCGACGAACGCGTGGAGCCACCTCGCCGTCACGTGGGACGGGTCAACGATCCGGCTGTACGTGAACGGCCAGCCCGCGAGCTCGGTCTCGGCGCCCGGGACGCTCGCGACGTCGACGGGCGCGCTGCGCATCGGCGGCAACAGCATCTGGGGCGAATGGTTCAGCGGCCAACTCGACGACGTCCGCGTGTACGACCGCGCGCTGTCGCAGGGCGAGGTGCAGGCCGACATGAGCACGCCGGTAGGCGGCACGGCTCCGCCCCCGCCCGACGCGCAGGCGCCGACCGCGCCCGGCACGCCGGCTGCGACCCTGAGCGGTCAGAACGTCTCGCTCTCGTGGTCGGCCGCGACGGACAACGTCGGCGTGACGCGCTACCGCGTGCACCGCTCGACGACCGCGGGCTTCACGCCGAGCGCGGCGAACCAGGTCGGCACGGCCACCGGCACGACGTTCGCCGACAACGGCCTCGCACCCGGCACGTACCGTTACAAGGTCGTCGCCGAGGACGCCGCGGGCAACGTCGGCCCACCGTCGGGCGAGGGAACGGCGACGGTGCAGCAGCAGGCGCCGGCCGGCCTCGTGGGCGCCTACTCCTTCAACGAGGGCTCGGGCACAGGGGTCAACGACTCGTCCGGCAAGGCGAACCACGGCACAACGAGCGGCGGCACGACCTGGACGGCCGGGGGCAAGAACGGCGGCGCACTGACGTTCAACGGCACGAACGCGCTCGTCACCGTCCCCGACTCGGCGAGCCTCGACCTCACGACCGGGCTGACGATCGAGGCGTGGGTGCGCCTCGCGACTACGACGGCTGCATGGTCGACGATCGCGCTGAAGGAGCGACCGAGCGGCATGTGCTACGGCCTCTACGGCAAGACGAACGCCGGCGGACCGACGCTCCAGGTGCGCACCGGCAGCTCGGAGCCGCGCACGCCGAACGTCGCGGTGCCGGCGGCGAACACGTGGGTGCATGTCGCCGGGACGTACGACGGCTCGACCCTGCGCCTCTACGTCAACGGCGGCCAGGTCGCGACGCAGGCGGCGACGGGCGCGCTGACGACCTCGAACGGCGCGCTGCGCATCGGCGGCAACAGCGTGTGGGGCGAGTACCTCTCCGGCTCGCTCGACGACCTGCGGATCTACAACCGGGCGCTGACCGCGGTCGAGATCGGCGCCGACATGAACGCGCCCGTCGGCTAGCGCAGGACGGTCACGTAGACCGAGCGCGTGCGCGGCCCGTCGAGCTCGGCGAAGAAGATGCCCTGCCACGTGCCGAGCGCGAGCTTCCCGTCCTCGAGCGGGACGAGCACCTGAGGCCCGACGAGCGCGGCGCGGATGTGCGACGGGGCGTTCTCCTCGCCCTCCTCGATGTGCTGCCAGCCCCAGCCGTCGCCGACGATCCGCTCGAGCGCCGCCTCGAAGTCGCGCGCGACCGCGGGATCTGCATGCTCGTTGATCGTCACGCCCGCGGTCGTGTGCGGGACGTAGACGAGCACCGCGCTGCCGCTGTCGCCCTCGACCGCGTCGCGCACGTCGCGCGTGATGTCGAGGAACTGCGTGCGGCGCTCGGTTCTGACGGTTATCTCCCTCACGGCGCACGTATCGTACGGACCGATGTCGACCCAGGCCCCGCCGACACGCGAGATCGACGCGTTCCGCGACGACGCCGACCGGTTCATCGCCGAGCTCGACGAGGAGTACTACCTCCACTACGCGGGTCTCAAGGACACGCTCGAGATCGAGCCGATCTACGAGCGCCACGAGAACCTGACGAGGCTCGAAACCGCGCACTCGCTCGAGGGCGCGCCCGCCGAGCTCTGGCGCTTCGCGTGCGAGGGCTTCCTCGGCAATCTCACGCGCGAGCACCAGGAGAAGCTCGCCTCCGTCGAGGCCGAGCTCGAGGCGACGGTCGACGGTGAGACGATCCCGTTCCGCATGCTGCGCGTCGCGCTTGCGAACGAGCCCGACCGCGCGAAGCGGCAACGGCTCGAAGAGGTGCGCGTTCGCCTCACCGACGAGCGGCTGAACCCCGTCTACCTCGACGCCGCCCGCATCGACCACGAGGCGGTTCGCCGGCTCGGCGCGCCGAACTACTACGAGCTCTACAAGCGCTTCGGCTTCAGGCTCGACGAACTCGCCGACCAGTGCCGCGCGTTGCTCGACGAGACGGAGCGCCCGTGGGAGGACGCGGGCGACGCGCTGTTCCGCGAGCGGCTCGGCATCTCGCTCTCCGAGGCGAGGCCGTGGGACGTGCCGCGCCTCTTCCGCGCCCCCGAGTGGGACGAGGCCTACCCGGCCGACCGCATGCTGCCGGCGCTCGAGGGCACGCTCAGGGACCTCGGCATCGACCTGCGCTCGCAGTCGAACGTGCATATCGACCTCGTCGCGCGGCCGAACAAGAGCCCGCGCGCGTTCTGCGCGCCGATCGAGGTGCCGGACAAGGTGATGCTCGTCATCCAGCCGATCGGCGGCCGCGACGACTGGGAGGCGCTCTTCCACGAGGCCGGCCACACCGAGCACTACGCGAACACGTCGCCCGACCTGCCGATGGAGGCGCGCCGCCTCGGCGACATGGCGGTCACGGAGGGCTGGGCGATGCTGCTGCAGCACCTCGTCACCGAGCCCGCGTGGCTGAACCGCCGCCTCGACGTACCGCGCGTCGCGAAGCTCGCGAACGAGGGCGCCTCGTCGCTTCTCTACTTCGTGCGCCGCTACTCCGCGAAGCTGCTGTACGAGATCGAGTTCTTCCAGGCCGAGGATCCCGCATCGATGAAGGAGCGCTACGCGGAGCTGCTCGGCGACGCGCTCAAGATCCCGGCGCATCCGGAGAGCTACCTCGCCGACATCGACAGCTCGTTCTACGTCACGGGGTACCTGCGCTCGTGGGCGTTCGAGGCGCAGCTGCGCGACTTCCTCCGCAGCGAGTTCGGCAACGAGTGGTTCGCGCGCGGAGACGCAGGCGAGCTGCTGCGCGAGCTGTGGTCGCTCGGCCAGGGGCCGACGGCCGACGAGCTCCTGCGCGACGTGACGGGCGCGACGCTCGAGATGGCGTCGGTCGCGGACCGCGTGCGCGAAGGCCTCGCGGCCTAAGCGCAACTCCCACTGAACCGACTCGCGAGGTCGCGCGAATCACGCGCGTCATCGGGAGATCGCGGCGGGGCCGCACGACCGCCGCGCATACATCAAGGGAGTAGCTCATGCGTAAGCTCGCAGTCGCGTTGGCGGCAGCGGCGCTGGCGGTGCTCGCCGTCGTCGCAGCCGCAGTCCGTGGTCCGGCACCCGACGGTGCCCGCGCGTCGAGCCACCGGGAGGCGCCGCAGATCGCGGAGGACCCGTCGGCCGACAACACGGACCTGTACGCGTTCCGCTCGCCGGACAAGCCGGACACGCTGACGATCATCAGCAACGTCCTGCCCGGCGAGGACCCCGCGGCGGGACCGAACTACTACACCTTCTCGCCGACCGCTCGGTACGGCATCTACATCGACAAGAACGGCGACGGGAAGGCCGACATCTCGTACTACTTCCGCTTCAAGCGGAACGACGGCCAGCTGTTCCTCGGCGACACGAGCCAGCCGTACTTCGTCTGGCGCGCAGTCGGCGACGGGAAGGCGAAGGGCGTCGCGCACGGCACGACGCCGCCCAACAACATCGGCCCGCGCACGACGCCGAACTACCACGACCTCGTGCAGAAGTCGATCGTCCCGCTCACCGGCGGCGGCAAGGTGTTCGCCGGCCAGCGCGAGGACGCGTTCTTCGGCGACATCGGCGCGATCTTCGACCTCGTCGCGATCCGCAAGGGCACCGGCAACATGGGCGGCGGAAAGGACTTCTTCGCCGGCTACGGCGTGCACGCGCTCGCGCTGCAGGTCCCCATCTCGCAGCTCGACACGCCCTCGCACACGATCGGCATCTGGACTGCCGTCGAGCGCCAGGTCGCGGACGTGAACGGCAAGGGCGGCAAGTGGGTGCAGGTCTCGCGCCTCGGCAACCCGCTGATCAACGAGGTCGTCATCCCGACCACGCAGAAGGACCTGTGGAACCGGCTTACGCCGGCGGACGACGAGCGGTTCGTCAAGTACTACCGCACGCCGCTCCTCGCGGCCGTGATCAACAAGCTGTACAAGCTCGGCGTTCCGGCGACCGACCGTGACGACCTCGTGCAGGTGCTGCTCACGGGCATCCCGAACGTCACGTTCACCGGGAAGAACCCCGCGGACGAGCTCCGCATCAACCTGTCCACCCCGGTCACGCCCGCCGGCAAGCAGTCCCGGCTCGGCGTGCTCGGCGGCGACAACCAGGGCTTCCCGAACGGGCGGCGGCTGAACGACGACGTGATCGACATCGCCGAGCAGGCGGTGGGCGGCTTCCTCGTCGGGAAGAAGCTCCCGCTCGGCGACGGCGTCGACGGAAACGACGTCCCGCACCTGTCGACGTTCCCGTACGAGGCCGATCCGGCCAGCGGGTTCGCGAACACGAAGGGCCTGCAGAAGCCGTGACGCGGCGACTGCTGATCGTGGGCGCGGCGGCGGCGGTGGTCGCCGCCGCCCTCGCCCTCGGCGGCCTGGCCACCCGGGACGTGTCCGGCTCGAACCGGACACGTCCCGACACGGCCGCGCTGCACGCGGGATTCGCCGCGGGCGACACGCGCGCGCTCGTCGCGACGCTGCAGGAGGAGCTGCGGTCGGACCCGGGCAACGTGCGCGGGCTCGGCCTCCTCGGGCTCGCCTACCAGCAGCGGGCGCGCGAGACAGGCGACCCGTCGTACTACGCGCTCTCGGAGCGGGCACTGACGAAGGCGCTCCGCATCGCACCGCGCGACCTCGACTCCGCAACCGGGCTCGCGGCGCTCGCGCTGTCGCGCCATCGCTTCCGTGAGGGGCTCGAGCTCGGCGAGCGTGCGCGTTCGCTGTCGCCCTCGACAGCGGCGTCGTACGGCGTCATCGGCGACGCGCTCGTCGAGCTGGGGCGCTACACGCGGGCGTTCGACGCGTTCGACACGATGGTGCGGCTGAAGCCGAGCGTCGCCTCGTACGCGCGCGTCGCGTACGCACGCGAGCTGCTCGGGCGCACCGACTCGGCGCGCGAGGCGCTTCTACTCGCGCGCGACGCGGCTGCGGGCCGCGGCGAGCCGACCGCGTGGACGGAGACGCAGCTCGGCAAGCTCGAGCTCTCGCGCGGCCGGTACGCCGCCGCGGCTTCGCGCTTCGACGCGGCGCTGCGCGCGTTCCCCGGCTACGTCTACGCGTTCGACGGGCTCGCGCAGGTCGCGGCGGCCCGCGGCGACTTCGCG
>JBKPLI010000032.1:0-17049 GCA_046731555.1 Actinomycetota bacterium
GGGCTGCAGCGGCCCGCGGGCGAGGACGCGCACGGGCAGGACGACGAGCCGCCCGGCCGCGAGCCCGGCGCGGACGCCGATCACGAGCAGCCCTGCCGAAACGTCGCGCTCGTTCACTCGTCCCCACCGTCGCCGCCGTGCCTCTTCTTTTTCCGCTGCTCCTTCATGTCCGCCGCGCGCGCCTTCGCGTCGACGTAGGCGCCGCCGACGAGCTGCTTGCCGCCGGTGAGCCCGAACACCGCGATCACGAGCACGCACGCGAAGAGGACGTTCCACGCCGTGATGATCAGCTGCTGCGCTGTCGAGTACGCGATCGTCGTGTTCTTCGCGACGTCGCAGCATGTGTCGAGCGCGAGCGCGTTCGTCGCCTGCGTGACGCCGACGGCGCCCGGCGTGAACGACGCGACGTTTGCGAGCGAGCCCGAGCCGACGATCCACATCAGCGACTCGAACGTGACCGGGATCGCAAACGCGGCCAGGAAGATCCCGATCACGCCAACCTTGCAGCACCACGACAGGAACGACGGCAGGAACGCGCGCGTGAGGTAGCGCCTCGGCGTCGCGAGGATCACGCCGCCCTGCTTCGCCTGCTGCCAGAGCTTCTTCACCTGCCGCCAGAAGATGCGGCCGACGACGACGAGGAGGAACCCGCCGCCCACCACGATGATGATGGTCAGAGCGGGATGCTCGCTGATGTTGCCGAGGTTGACGTCGAACGTGCCCGGCACGGAGAGGAACAGGTAGAGGTAGACGAACGTCCCGATGACCGTGAAGAAGATCTTCTGGACGAGGTACGCGGCGATCGCGCCGCCCACGGTCGCGCTCGGGATGATCGCGACGAACATGATCAGCGTCACGAACGTCCCGATGTTCGCGGGGAGGAAGCCGTTCATCGCGACGCCGACCGCGTACGCCGTGACCACGGGCCAGAACGCGACCTCGCCGGGATAGGCGGCCGTGAGGATCCCGTAGTACGAGAGCCCGGCGAAGATCGTCTGCCCGCTCTGCACCGTGACCCCGGCGGCGATGTACGAGAACGGGATCGCGTCGATCTGGTCCCACAGGTCCGCGAGCCAGCCCGAGACGTCGACGCCGAGCAGGTCGAGGATCCAGATCGCGAGCGCGACCGCGACGAGCCAGAGGAGGACGCGCGCCGTGCGGCGCAGGCGCGAGGGCGCCGGGAGCTGCTCGGCCGGTTGCGCCGCCTCGCTCACCGGCGGGCCTGCCCGCCTACGGGCAGGGGATGTCCGTTCGCCCGGGGCACGAGCGGTGAACGTCCGCCACGCACGGGTGACGAGCCCTCACTCCGCACGGGTGACGGACACGTGCTCCGGTGCGCCCACCGGCGTCACGAGCAGCTGCAGCCCGCGCCGCCCGACGACCTGCACGAGCGCGCCCTCGCCGGCGCCGATCTCGCATTCGGCCGCCCACGTCTCGGCGTCGATCTGCACGCGGCCGACGGGCTCGCACGGCGTGACGACCACGGCCTGCCGGCCGATGAGCGTCTGCGCGCCGACCACGCGGCCCCGGTCGCGCACCTTGCGCTGCCAGAAGAGCACCTCGAAGCAGCCGAGCACGATCGACACGAAGAACCCGATCCAGTTCCACGGGTCCGGCAGGACGACCACGAGCGCGATCGCGAGCAGGAAGAACATGCCCGGACGTTCGCGCGGACCGGGAGCGGCGGGCGTCACCCAGCCGGGATGAACCCCGACTGCCCGGCGGTGGCCTAGTGCGTCGCCGCTTCCTCGGCCGCGATCAGGCCGATGCCGACGAGATCGGCCGGGTGGATCCACGCGTCGGCGAGCAGCTGACCGCCGGCGTTCTGAATCGAGTCGCGCAGCGGAGTCGCCCACACGTGCTCCACGAGCGCGACCGCGGCCGTGGTGCCCGGCGGGATCTCGTCCTCCACGAACCACATGGCGTCCTCGTCGAGCAGGTGGCCGTCCTCGCCTGCAGCCGCCCCCGCCTCGGCGGCCCGGAGCGCCACGTCCTCGTCGCCCTCGCCGAGCCCGAGACCGACGAGCGCGCCGACGAGCGCGCCCATCTCGGTCGCCTCGTCGACGGACAGGTCGCTGCGCTGCTCAGCCGTGACCTTCCCGGACTCGTCCTTGCGGATCACGAGCAGGTCGATGAGGCGCACCGCGTCGCTGTCGCGCAGGCGGTCGAGCTCCGCGCGGATCTCGGGGCGCTCCTCCGTTCCTTCGAAGCCGACGACGAGCAACTGCACGGGTCCCACCGGCATCGTCCCTCCTCTAGCTCGCGAGCAGCTGCCGCTTCGCGGCCTCGAACTCGTCCTGGGTCAGCGCGCCGCTGTCGAGCAGGCCCTTCAGCTCGGTGAGCCTGCCGACGACGTCGGTCGGCTGGGCCGGTTGCGCCTGGGCGGCCTCGAGCCCGGCGAGCCGCTGCTCCTGCTCGTACTCCTGCTGCTGCTCCTCTTCCTGCCGGTTGGCCGCCCGCTGCCCCGCCCTGCCTGCGGCGTACGCCGTGCCGCCGATCATGGCCGCGCGCATCAGCGGCCTGCGTCTGCGCATGAACATGGCGCGATGATCCGCACGGCCGGAGTGACCCATCGTCATCCGGGGAGGGTGAGCACGCGCCACCCGCGCGCGCGACACGATCGGCGCATGAGGCTCAGACGACGGAAGCGCAACCGTGCCGTCGTCGCCGTCGAGCACGCGTGGGTGCGCGTCGCGACGACGGTGTGGCTGCTGCGCCGTCTCTGGCGCGGCTGGCGCTTGGCGCGGTAGCCCGGAGGAGGAGACGTGAAGATCATCGGGATCAAGGTCGAGACCGTCGACCGCGGCGAGTTCGTGCTCGACGCGCTGCAGGCCGCCGCGAAGGCGAATCGCGTGACCCTCGAGGACGTCGCGCTCGTGACGAAGGACGACGAGGGGAAGGTGCAGATCCGCCAGACGAAGGACGTCACCGCCGGCAAGGGCGCGAAGCGCGGCACGCTCGTCGGCGCGCTCGTCGGGCTCGCGGCGCCGCCGATCCTCGGCGCGGCCGCGGTCGGCGCCGGCATCGGCGCGCTGTGGGGGAAGTTCCGCGACCGGGGCGTCGACGACGACCTGATGAAGAGCGTCGGGAACATGATCGCGAGCGGCGAGGCGGTGGTGTTCGCGATGGGCGACAACGCGTCGATCGACGCGATCGAGGGCAAGGTGCGCGAGTCGTCCGACAGCCACATCACGTCGTTCACGATCGACCCCGAGGACGAGGCGATCGTGCGCGAGGCGGCCGTCCACGTGCCGGAGCCGACGGGCCTGACCGAGCGCATGCCGTACTCGTAAAGCCGTCACTCAGAACGGGTGACGCCGCTTCACCCGTCGCCTACGGACGCTCGCGCCAAACCCGACAGAGGAGAGTGCATGGCGACGTTCACCGTCTCGCAGTTCGACTCCGCCGACGGCGCGGAGCAGGTCCTCGGCACGCTCCAGCGCCTCCAGAAGGAGGAGCTGATCCGGATCGAGGACGCGGCCATCGTGGAGTGGCCCGAGGGTGCGAAGAAGCCGAAGACGCGGCAGCTGCACAACCTCGCCGGCGCGGGAGCGATGGGCGGCGCGTTCTGGGGCCTCCTCTTCGGCCTCATCTTCTTCGTGCCGCTGCTCGGCCTGGCCGTCGGCGCAGCGGCGGGCGCGCTCGGCGGCTCGCTGACCGACGTCGGCATCGACGACGCCTTCATCAAGGACGTGCGCAGCAAGATCACGCCCGGCACCTCGGCCCTCTTCCTCATGACCTCCGACACGGTGAAGGACAAGGTTGCCGAGGAGCTCAAGAGCCTCAAGGGCCACGTGACGCTGCTGCACACGAACCTGACGGCGGAGCAGGAGCAGAAGCTCCGCGAGACCTTCGCCGAGGACGAGACGACAGTCCCGGCCTGATTCCCATCGACCGCGCCTAGTCGCCGGCGAGCAGCTGCGCAGCCGCCTGGCGCATCGCGTCGACGAACGGCGGCGTCACGTCCTCGTTCCAGACGAGCCACGTGCGGAACACGACGTCGGTGCCGCGCACCGGCCGCGACACGAGCCCGTCGGCGAGCGGCGCGTCGGCCGGGACGATGCCGAACGTCCCGTCGGGGAGCCCTGCCGCCCAGCCGTCGGCGCCGAGCGGCAGCGGGACGATCGCGTGCTCGAGGTCGAGCCCGTCGAAGATCGCACGCACGAGGCGGTGCGACGCCGGCGCGTCGGACTCGGGCCAGAGCGCGAGCGGATACGCGGCGAGGTCGCCGGGCATCACCTTCTTCCGGCGCGCGAGCGGATGCGTCGGGTGGAACGCGGCGGCGGGCGCGGCGCGACGCAGAAGGCGCATCGAGAGCCCGTCGATCCAATCGTCGGCGACGAGCACGCCGAAGTCGACGGCACCCGAGCGCACGCGTTGCGGGATCGCGGCAGGGCGGTGCGACTCGACGTCGACCGTCAGGTACGGGTCGACGCGCTCCAGCGCGCTCTCGAACGCCGGCAGAAGCGAGACGCGCCATGCGCGGGACGCGGCAATGCGAACGGTCGCCGAGGGCGCTGCATCCGCGCGCCGGACCGCGTCGATCGCCTCGTCGATGTCGCTGAGGATGCGCCGGGCGCGGCGCAGCAGCTCCACGCCGGCCGGCGTGAGCGCGACGTTGCGGCTGTCGCGCTTGAAGAGCGGCGTCCCGAGCTTCGCCTCCAGGCGCGCGATCGTCACGGAGAGCGGCGGCTGCGAGATCTCGAGGCGTGCGGCCGCCCGGGTGAAGTGCAACTCCTCCGCGACGGCGACGAAGTACCGGAGCTCCCGCTGCTCGACCTGCGGGATCGCGAGACCCTCTGGGGTCTCGTCGGGATGTCGCGGGGGCTGGGCTCTGCGCTCGTCGATCGAGGTCACCTCGCCGGGTGGGTGACACGAGTCAACCGTCGCGGAAGGCGCGGATCAAGTCGCCCAGGCTATCGATCGAAGAGGTGCGCCGCCACACGCCGGCGGGGGGAGAGGGGGTGTGACCGGCGTGCGACGACGACTGGTGGAGCGCTGTACTGGGCCTGATCGGTTATGCCACCGGCACCCGTGCGGCGGCGACCACGCTGTACACGCGGCCGTCCAGCTCGAACGCGACGCTCTGGAGGCTGTTCTCGACGGCCCAGGCCGCGACCTCGCGAAGCAGGCGTGCGAGGTCCTCGGCGTCGGGGCGCAGCTCGACGAAGACCGCCCATCCCGCGTCGCCCGGCTCGGACCAGGCGACCCACGCCGACCGAAGACGCGCCGCAAGCTGATGAGCATGCGTCTGCCGCGAGACGTGGAGTGCGAGTGTGTCGTCGAGCTGCATGGCCACCAAGGTGCCCACGCGCGCGCGCGACCGCATGATCCAATCGGATCAAACACGTGAGAGGGCGTTACGCGACGAGCTGCTCTTGGCGTGCGAGGGCGACCGCCTCGAGCCGCGAGTGCACGCCGAGCGCGCGCAGCATGTGCCGGATGTGGTTCCGGACCGTCGCGAGGCTGAGGTGCAGCTCCTCGGCGATCTGCGGCGTCGAGCGTCCGTGCTCGAGGAGCCGAAGGATCTCCGCCTGCCGAGGGGTGAGGGCATGGTGCGGCTGCGTCGTCGCCGGCGCCGCGTGCAGCACCTGCCCGAAGACGCCGATCGCGTGGCCGCCGCGCATCAGCGGCACCGAGCTCACGTCGACGGCGATGCGCTCGCCGTCCGGATCGAGGAGACAGCACTCGCCCTCGGTGGCCTTCGCATTGCCGACGATCTTGCGTGCGAACAACGCGCGGGCGCGGTGCACGTCCTCGGGCGCGACGAGCGACGTGAACTGCCTGCCGCACACGTCGCCGACGACCTTGCGCGCCGCCTCGTTCGTCCAGCGGATGACGCCCGACGCGTCGATCACGTAGCTCGGGATGCCGATGTCCTCCATCGCGCTCTCGACGTCACCGCCGATCGTGCGCAGTTTCGACATGCGCCCGAGTGTACGTTCGCCACACGCCGCGTCCGCGCCCGCCGAGGCGATTCATCCGATGTGGGTGACGCTCCGTGCCGCCCTGCGGCGGGACGGTCCAGCGGCCGTGAGCAGCACGCCGACGACCGGGCCCGAAGCGGCTTCGCAGAAGACGGTATCCCACGCCCGCGCGCGGCTGATCGCGTCGCGCATCCTCGTCGTGCTCGCGACGCTGCTCGCGGCGGTCAGCGTCGTCGCCGGGTACGTCCGCTACCAGGCGCTCGACACGGACACGGTCAGGGACACGGCAGGCGAGCTGATCGCGCAGGACACCGTGCGCGAGGAGATCGCGGCCGACCTCGTCGACGGGCTGTACGCGAACGTCGACGTGGCCGCCGCGCTGCAGACGCGGCTGCCCGAGGACCAGAAGCAGCTCGCCGGCCCAATCGCGGGCGCGGTGCGCGAGCTCTCCGACCGTGCAGCGGCACGCCTGCTCGAACGTCCGCGCGTGCAGGGCCTGTGGGTGGATTCGGTGGCAACAGCGCATCGGGAGCTCGTCCGCCTGCTCGACGACCGCGCGACCGCGATCCGTACGACGAACGGCGTCGTCGTGCTCAACCTGCGACCGCTCATCATCCAGCTCGGCGACCAGATCGCGATCGTGGGCGACCTCGCGCAGCGGCTGCCGCCGGACGCGGGACAGATCGAGATCATGAAGTCGGACGACCTGCGACAGGCGCAGCGCGCGACGCACCTGCTGGACGTGCTCGGCCGCTACCTCGGCTTCGTCACGCTGCTGATCGCGGCGCTCGCCGTGTGGATCGCCGCCGGGCGCAGGCGCGAGACGCTGCGCGCGCTCGCGATCGGCTGCATAATCGCGGGCCTCCTCGTGCTCGTCGTGCGGCGCATCGCGGGGAACTACGTCATCGACGCGCTCACGAGCCCGGGCACCTCGAGCGCTGTGGTGCGCGACACATGGAACGTCCTCACGAGCCTGCTCATGGACGGCGGGCGCACGCTCGCGGGCCTCGGCCTCATCGCTCTCGTGGGCGTGTGGTTCGCGGGCGAGACGCGCTCGGGCGTCGCCGCGCGCCGCGAGCTCGCGCCGCTCATCGCGCGTTGGGAGATCGCGTACGGCGCTGCGGCGGCGTTCCTCCTGCTGCTCGTGTGGTGGGCGCCGACCGTCCAGTTCGAGCGCATCGAGTTCGTGCTCGTATTCGCGCTGCTGCTGGGACTCGGCGTCTGGGCGCTGCGGCGGATCACGATGCGGGAGCATCCCCACGCCGCGGACGAGCCCGCGAGCGCGCCGTTCCGCCGGCTCTGGGACTCGCGGACGTCGTCGCCGCCCGCCTCGACGCCTCCGAGCTGACCACCCGCCGCGTGCGATAGCGCGTCACCCGGGTGGCGTGCAGCCTTTTGACCACCCAAGTGCGCGGGCCCCGCAATCGCCGCGAGGGGGCATGGCAGCGGGGCCCGCGCGCCCTCCTCACGAGAGTCACGACGCGCGCGGGGCTCGGGGTCCCCGCGCGCGTCCTGATCCGGGCGCCGCCGTGGTCAGAGGTCACGACGGACGGCGGGGCCTCGTGCACCCGGAGGGAGCCATGCGGGAGCTCCGGGTGCACGAGGACCGCCTGCCCTGCCCCCGAGCCGAGGGGTGCCGGGAGCGGCGTGAGCTTGCCGTGTAAGCGCTCTCGCGCGCTTACCCCCGTTGGGGTAGATCGCGCAGCAGCCCGTCGCGCCGCGCCGCGGCCACCGCCTCGAGGCGCGAGTTGACGCGCAGCGCGCGCAAGAGCCCGCGGATGTGCGCCTTCACCGTCTGCGGCTTGATGCCGAGCTGCGTCGCGATCGCGCGCGTGCTCATCCCGTCGGCGAGCAGGCGGACGATCTCGAACTGCCGCGGCGTGAGGTGCGGCGGCGGCTCCTTCGGCGCGTCGCCGCGACGCGGGAGCTCGAACGCCTGCCCGAAGAGCCCGACGACCACCTCGCCGTTTCGCAACGGCACCGCGCTGAGCCCGATGTGCAGCCGGCTGCCGTCGGCGGCCATCAGCTCCGAGTCGAGGTCGCGCGCGCGTCCGCCGACGACGATGCTCGCGAACCGCTCGCGTGCACGCGGCACGAGGTGCGCCGGCACGACCGACGTGTAGAGCCGGCCGCGCGGGTCGCCGACGAGCTCGATCGCCGCCTTGTTCACCCACCGGATCACGCCGTCGCGGTCGACCGCGAAGCTCGGCACGCTCACCTCCTCGAGCGCCTCGCGCACCTGCCTCGCGTCGGGAAGGCGCTCGAAGTCGTCGAGCCCGCTCACGTCACCTCCTTTCGCGGTCGCAACGGTCCTCGCAGCAGTCGTCTGATCGTGCGCCCGGGGATCGCGAGGTACAGGGCCGTCCCGAGGTAGAGGCCGACGCCGACGGTCGGGAACAGGAGGCTGACCGTGATCCCGAGCCCGTACAGGAGGAAGCTCGGCTGGTGCGCGAGCGCGGACTCGACCGTGTCCGCCGCGACCTCGTCCTTCACGAGCCGGCGGTTCTCGGCCGCGTAGCGCACGAAGAAGGTGAGCGAGAGGTCGAGCGCGAGCAGGGTCAGCCCGTAGAACACCGCAGCGACACGCTCGGGCTCGCGGTCGCCGATGTACTCGGCGAGCAGGCGCGTCGGGAACGGCAGGAAGGACGCGAGCAGCAGCACGAGCAGGTTCAGCCGGTAGAGCGTGACGTCGGACGCGCGCAGCGCGCTGGTGATCGAGGCGTGCTGCAGCCAGATCGCGCCGATCGTGCTGAAGCTCGTGACGTACGCGAGCAGCGCGGGCCACTCGTGCAGGATCGACGTGAGCAGGTGGTCGCCTGCATTCGACTCCACGCTTAGCTCGAGAACCAGCAGCGTGATCGCGATTGCGAACACGCCGTCGCTGAACGCCTCCAACCGGCCGAGCGAGAGTTCGTCCGGCGTGCGTTCGGCAGACGCCAATCACCACCTCCTGCGAGAGCCGCAATCGAGCCATGCGGGCGAACGACGACACGTCACCCGCCGAGGATGAGCTTCCGTTGCGCAGCGCGGAAGCAGTCCGCGTCATGCGCGCCGGCGGCGGTTAGGCTCGCGCGCGTGGACGAGTCGCCCGCAACGCGGTACCTGCGCCTCGGCCTTCGGATCGGCCGGCACGTCGACGGGATGGTCGACGCGTACTTCGGCCCGCGAGAGCTGGCGGACGCGGTCGACGCCGAGCTGCTCGCCGAGCCGCGCACGCTCGTCGCCGACGCCGACGCGCTGCTCGACGAACTCGACGACGGGTGGCTGCGCGACCAGGTCGTGGGGCTGCACACGTTCGCGGGCGTGCTCGCCGGCGAGTCGCTCTCGTACCCGGACGAGGTCGAGCGCTGCTACGGCGTGCGGCCGACGTTCACCGACGAGGCGGTGTTCGCAGCCGCGCACGAGCGGCTCGAGGAGCTGCTGCCCGGCGAGGGCTCGCTGGCCGAGCGCCACGAGGAGTGGCAGAAAACCATTCGCATCCCGACCGAGCACGTCGAGCGCGTCGTCGCCGCCGCGATCGAGGAGGCGCGTGCGCGCACGCGCGACTACATCGAGCTGCCGGAGGGCGAGCGTGTCGAGCTGGAGATCGTGCAGGACGAGCCGTGGCTCGCGTTCTGCGCGTACGAGGGCGAGCTGCGCAGCCGCATCCAGGTGAACGTCGACCTGCCGATCTCGGCGATCGAGGCGCTCGTGCTCACGATCCACGAGACGTACCCGGGCCACCACGCCGAGCGCTGCGCGAAGGAGGAGCTGCTCGTCCGCGGCCGCGGCCTGCTCGAGGAGACGATCGTAATGGTGCCGACGCCGCAGTCGGTCGTCTCGGAGGGCATCGCGTCGCTCGCGCCGGACCTGCTGCTCGAGGGCGAGAGCGGGCAGGCGCTCGCCACTGTGTGCCGCGAGGCAGGCGTCGAGCTGAGGCTCGACCACACGCTCGCCGTCCGGGAGGCCCGCCGGCCGTGCGGCTGGGTCGGCGTGAACGCCGCGCTCATGCTCCACGAACAGGGCGTAGGCACGGACGAAGTGCTCGCGTACCTCCGCCGCTGGGGCCTCATGACCGAGCAGGTCGCGAACCACGTGCTGCGCTTCCTCCAGGAGCCGACGTCGCGCACCTACGTCCTCACGTACGAGGCGGGGCACGAGCTCTGCCGCGCGTACGTCGCCGGCGAACCCGCACGCTTCCGCACGCTCCTCACCGAGCAGGTCCGCGTGCGCGACCTGCTGACGCCAGCCGCCTAACGACACGACGAGGAGGCCGAGATGCAGATCACGAGAAACGGAACCGAGACCCAGACCGGGCCGGGCGAGTGGTTCACCGGCGCCGTGTTCGTCGACACGGTCGCCGTGCCCGCCGCTACGTCCCGCGCCGCCTCGGCGAGCGTCCACTTCACGCCGGGTGCGCGCACCGCGTGGCACGCGCACCCGAACGGGCAGACGATCTACGTGCTCGAGGGCGTCGGCCGCTGCCAGCGCCGTGGCGGACCGGTCGAGGAGATCCGCCCCGGAGACCGCGTCTTCTTCGAACCCGGCGAGGAGCACTGGCACGGCGCGGCGCCGGACCGGTTCATGACGCACGTCGCCATCCACCAGGTCGACGACGACGGCAACGCCGCCACGTGGGGTGAGCACGTGACCGACGAGGAGTACGCGGAGACCGACGGCTGACCGGAATCACCCGCAGCGGGTGGTGTCCGAGCCTGCGCGTGACTGCGACCCTCGCGGCGCCCCACCCCGCGGGCACCGTGCGCCTCGAAAGGAGAGCTCGATGAGCACTGCCACCTCGACCGCCCTCGGTACGAACTCCGAGGTCGGGAAGCTCCGCACGGTGATGGTGCACCGGCCCGACCTCGCCCACGAGCGGCTGTCGCCGACGAACTGCCACGAGCTCCTCTTCGACGACGTGATCTGGGTCCGCCGCGCGCGGCAGGAGCACGACGCGTTCGTCGACCTGATGCGGGAGCGCGGCACGGAGGTCCTGCTCCTCCACGAGCTGCTGACGCAGACGCTCGAGGACCGCGAGGCGCGCGACTGGCTGCTTTCGCGCCGCGTCCGCCCGGAGGAGGTCACCGTGATGTTCACGGAGCCGATTCGGGAGTGGCTGAGCGACATGCCCGCCGAGGACCTCGCGACGCACCTCACCGGCGGGATCACCGTGCTCGAGCTGCCGGACGAGCTGCGCTCGGTCATCGGCAAGGCGATGCACGAGACGGACTTCGTCCTCCCGCCGTTGCCGAACCAGCTCTTCACGCGCGACACGAGCGCCTGGCTCTACGGCGGCGTCTCGCTCAACCCGATGTACTGGCCCGCGCGCCAGCTGGAGACGCTCAACCTGGAGGCGATCTACCGCTTCCACCCGCGCTTCCGCGACGCCGAGTTCGAGATCTGGTTCGGCGGCGCCGACCACGACTGGGGCAGCGCCCGGATGGAGGGCGGCGACATGATGCCTGTCGGCGACGGCGTCGTCCTGATCGGGATGGGCGAGCGCAGCAACGCCCGCGCGGTCAGCATTCTCGCCCGCAACATGTTCGCCGCCGGCGCCGCGCGGCTCGTGATCGGCGCGCAGATGCCGCGCGAGCGCGCAGCGATGCATCTCGACACGGTGTTCACGTTCTGCAACCGCGACGTCGCGACGCTGTACGAGCCCGTCGTGTCGCAGATCGTCCCGATCCTCTTCCGCCCGGGCGGCCCAACGGGCGTTCAGGGTGAGGTCTCCGAGCGCTCGTTCATCGACGAGGTGAAGGACGCGCTCGGGATCGAGGACCTGAAGCTCGTGACGACGGGCGGCGACGAGTTCGAGGCGGAGCGCAACCAGTGGGACGACGGCAACAACGTCGTCGCGCTCGAGCCCGGCGTCGTCGTGGCCTACGAGCGCAACGAGGCGACGAACGCGAAGCTCGCGAAGGCGGGGGTCGAGGTGCTCGCGATCGCCGGCCAGGAGCTTGGCCGCGGCCGCGGCGGCGGCCACTGCATGACCTGTCCCGTCGTCCGCGACGCCTGAAAGGAGACAGCGACATGAGCACCGTCACGGACATGCGCGGCCGGAGCCTGATGAAGCTGGCCGACTTCTCGCCGGAGGAGATCACGTACCTGCTCGACCTCGCCGCCGAGCTGAAGGCCGCCAAGCGCGAGGGGCGCGAGGAGCAGAAGCTCGTGGGCAAGGAGATCGCCCTCATCTTCGAGAAGGACTCGACGCGGACGCGCTGCGCGTTCGAGGTCGCGGCCTACGACCAGGGCGCGCACGTGACCTTCATCGGCCCGTCCGGCTCGCACATGGGCCACAAGGAGACGGTGAAGGACACCGCGCGCGTGCTCGGCCGCATGTACGACGCGATCGAGTATCGCGGCTTCGCGCAGGAGACGGCCGAGGAGCTCGCCAAGTGGGCCGGCGTGCCGATCTACAACGGGCTCACCGACGAGTGGCACCCGACGCAGATCCTCGCGGACTTCCTCACGTTCCGCGAGCACCTGGGCAAGCCGCTGAACGACGTCGTGTTCTGCTACCTGGGCGACGCGCGGTTCAACATGGCCGACTCGTACCTGATCGGCGGCGCGAAGCTCGGCATGGACGTCCGGATCGCGAGCCCGAAGTCGCTGTGGCCGCGCGACGAGATCGTCGAGCTCGCACGATCGACCGCGGAGGAGACGGGCGCCAAGATCACGATCACCGACGACGTGGCGGAGGCCGTGCGCGGCGCCGACGTGCTGCTCACCGACGTGTGGGTCTCGATGGGCGAGGCCGACGAGGTGTGGGCCGAGCGCATCGAGCTGCTGAAGCCCTACCAGGTGAACGCGGAGACGATGGCCGCGTCCGGCAATCCCGACGTGAAGTTCATGCACTGCCTGCCGGCGTTCCACAACACGGAGACACAGGTCGGCAAGGAGATCTTCGAGAAGTTCGGGATGGAGTCGCTCGAGGTCACCGAGGACGTGTTCGAGTCGCCGGCGTCGATCGTCTTCGACGAGGCCGAGAACCGGCTGCACACGATCAAGGCCGTCATGGTCGCGACGCTCGGGAGCTGACGATGCGGGTCGTCGCAGCGCTCGGGGGCAACGCGCTGCTGCGGCGCGGCCAGGAGCTGAGCGCCGAGAACCAGCGCGAGAACGCGCGGGCGGCGTGCCGGGCGCTGGCGCCGGTCGCGCTCGAGCACGAGCTGGTGATCGCGCACGGCAACGGCCCGCAGGTCGGGCTGCTCGCGCTGCAGGGCTCGGCGTACACGGCCGTCGACACCTACCCGCTCGACGTCCTCGGCGCGCAGACCGAGGGGATGATCGGCTACATGCTGCAGCAGGAGCTCGGCAACGAGCTGCCGCAGGAGCGGCACCTCGCGACGCTGCTCACGCAGATCGAGGTCGACTCCGACGATCCGGCGTTCGCCGACCCGACGAAGCCGATCGGCCCGATCTACGACGAGGACGAGTCGAAGCGGCTCGCGAAGGAGAAGGGCTGGGAGTTCAGGCCGGACGGCGACAGCTTCCGGCGCGTCGTCCCGTCGCCGCTGCCGAAGCGGATCTTCGAGATCGAGGCGATCAGGACGTTGCTCGAGCACGGGTGCGTCGTCATCTGCGCGGGCGGCGGCGGCATCCCGACGAGGTACGTCGACGAGGCCGTCCCGGCCGGGAAGCGGCTCGTCGGCGTCGAGGCTGTCATCGACAAGGACCTCGCGAGCGCGCTGCTCGCGATCGACCTCGAGGCCGACATGCTCGCGATCGTCACCGACGTCGACGCCGTCTACTCCGATTGGGGGACGCCCGACCAGCGCGCGATCCGGCGCGCGTCGCCCGACTCGCTCGCCGGCTCGGAGTTCGCCGCGGGCTCGATGGGCCCGAAGGTGCGGGCCGCGTGCGAGTTCGTGGCGCGGACAGGCAAGCGCGCGGCGATCGGCTCGATCGCCGACACGCAGGCACTGGTGCGCGGCGAGGCCGGGACGGTCGTCACGCTCGACGCCGCCGGGCTGGAGCTCGCAGGCGTGAGCTAGAGGACACGAGAGGCCAACCCTTGGGCACGCCCCTGCTCGACTCGATCCTGCCGGTCGTGCTGATCGCGCCCCTCGGCGTGAGTGCGACACAGGGTTCCGACGGGGTGCCCGCGATGCTGACCGAAGGGAGACCCACATGACGCAGGCCACGGCCCCTGCCGCGAGCGAGCCGCGCAAGCGCGGGTTCTCGCTGCCCTCCGCCTACACGATCCTCTTCATCCTGATCGTGCTCGCCGCGATCGCGACGTGGATCGTGCCCGCGGGGACGTACGACCTCGGCACCGACGGGGCTCCGGTCCCCGGCACGTACCACGAGGTCGCGTCGCACCCGGCGCGCATCCTCGTCGACTCGTTGACCGCGCCCATCAACGGCCTCTACGGCATCGAAAACGCGAAGGGGAACATCAACTACTACAACTCGGGGACGCTCTTCGGCGCGATCGACGTCGCGCTCTTCATCCTCGTGATCGGCGGCTTCCTCGGCGTGACGATGAAGACCGGCGCGATCCAGGCAGGCATCGGCACGCTCGTGCGGCGGCTCGAGGGCAAGGAGCGGCTGATGATCCCGGCGCTGATGTGCGTGTTCGCGCTCGGCGGCACGACGTACGGGATGGCCGAGGAGAGCCTCGCGTTCTACGCGCTCGTGATCACGGTGCTGATCGCCGCCGGCTACGACGCGCTGACCGGCGCGGCGGTCGTGCTGCTCGGCTGCGGCATCGGGACGCTCGGGTCGACGATCAACCCGTTCGCGACCGGGATCGCGTCCGGCTTCGCCGGTGTGTCGATCAGCGACGGCCTGATCAGCCGGCTCGTCATCCTCGTCCTCGGCCTCGCGATCGGGATCTGGTTCGTGCTGCGCTACGCCGACCGCGTGAAGGCAGACCCCTCGAAGTCGATGGTCAGCGACATGCGCGAGGAGAACGAGGCACGGTTCCGCGCCGACACCGAGGACGGCGACTTCGCGATGACCGGCACGCAGAAGGTGATCCTCGCCGTGTTCGGGCTCGCGTTCCTCGTGATGATGTACGGCGTCATCCCGTGGGCGGACATGGGCATCCCGCTGCCGACGTGGTGGTGGTGGTTCCCGGAGATGACCGCGTCGTTCCTGCTCTTCTCGATCATCATCGGGCTGATCGGCCGGATGAACGAGGGCGCGTTCACGGGCACGTTCGTCGACGGCGCACGCGATCTGCTCGGTGTGGCGCTGATCATCGGGATCGCCCGCGGGATCACGGTGATCATGAACAACGGCGAGATCACGGACACCGTGCTGCACTGGTGCGAGAAGGCGCTCGGCGACACCAGCTCGACGACCTTCGTGATCGTCATGTTCCTGCTCTTCCTGCCGCTGTCGTTCCTGATCCCGTCGTCATCCGGCCTCGCGACGGTGGCGATGCCGATCATGGCGCCGCTCGCGCGGTTCCTGCACGTGCCCGAGGAGGCCGTCGTGACCGCGTACCAGAGCGCGTCGGGGGTCATGAACCTGTTCATCCCGACCTCCGCGGTGGTGATGGGCGGCCTGGCGATCGCCCGCGTGCCCTACGACCGCTACCTGCGCTGGGTATGGCCGCTGCTGCTCGTGCTCAGCGTGCTCTGCATCGTCGTGCTCGTCGTGTCGGTGGCCGTGGCATGAGCGGCCGGAAAGGAGGCTCGCGATGGACCTGATCGTGCGCTGGGCGGTCCTCGCCGCGTGTGTGCTCGTCGTGATCGGGATGATCGCGTACGCGCGAGGCGCGAAGCACCATCACGGCGACGACATCGGCTCCCACGGCGTCCGCGTCACCGTCGTCGTGCCCCGCTGACACGCGCTCACAGGACGAATGCGAGCTTCTCCCAGACCCACGCCTGGAAGCGCTCGTGCGTTCCCGTGGGCGACTCGCCCGGCTTCGAGCGCGCGATGTCGGGCTCGATCAGACGCTCCCGCATCAGCGCCGCGGCCTCGGGGCTCCGCGCGAGCATCATGATCTCCGAGTTGCGGTAGAGCGCCCACGCGTCGAGGTTGACCGTGCCGAAGCTGACGACGTCGTCGGCGACGACCACCTTCGCGTGCACGACCGTGCCGGGCAGCTCCCAGAGCTCGACGCCGGCCTCGCGCAGCTCCGCGTAGCGGTGCTTGTACGCGGCGGTCGCCTGCGCGTTGTTCGACACTTCGGAGACGATCGTGCGCACCTTCACGCCGCGGCGGGCGGCCGCGAGGATCCGGTCGATCATGTCGCGGTCGGTGAGGTACGGGTTCATGACGTCGAGCCGCTCGCGCGCGCCGTCGAGCTGCTCGCGGATCGCCTGAGACGCCGCGACGTGGCCGCCGGGGATCACCTGCGCGAGCGCGACCGGCGTCGTCCCCGCGTCTGCCGGCTCGGGGAAGTAGCGCGAGAGGTCGTCCGGCAGCGGGCCGCCGTGCCCGCGGAAGCTCGAGAGGAACGCCGCCTGCGCCTGCCGCACGACGTCGCCCGTGACCCGGACCATGACGTCGTGGAAGCCGCCGTTCTCGAAGTGGTCCTCGAGCCCGGCGCCGCCCGTCCACGCGACCTCGCCGTCGATGACGTAGAGCTTGCGATGGTCGGCGCGGCCGACCTCGTCCTGCCGCGGATCGATCGCGCCGTTCGGGTAGAGGCCGTTCCGATCCGGCGGCTTCACGTCGTTCACGACGATCTGGGCGCCCGCCTCCGCGAGCCCGGTGAACATCTCGCGCGCCTGCTTGTACGGGCGCGACCCGAACGAGTCGACGATCGCGCGCACCTCGACGCCCTCGGCGACCTTGCGCGCGAGGAGCTCGGCCATGCTCGTGCCGATCGTCCCCTCGCGCCAGCCGAACATGAGGATGTGCACGGACGACCCCGCCGCCTCGACGTCCGCGAAGATCCGCGGGAAGAAGCTCTTCCCCTCCACCAACGGCTCGATCGTCGCCGCAGTCGACCACGCGAATTGGAAGGCCGCGTCGCGCGTCCCGACGCTGCGCGCCGCGAACGCCTCCGTCGCGGCCTGTGCGGCCTCGGCGGTCACGGCGTCCTCGGGCGGCGGCCAGCTCGGGCGCTGCGGGCAACCGAGCACGCGCCGGTAGGCGAAGACCAGCAGCGCCGCGACGGCGAGCGCGGGAAGCGCGAGCCGCCTCACGTGCCCGTGCCGGTCCCGCGGGCCGCGCGCAACGC
>JBKPLI010000033.1:0-2912 GCA_046731555.1 Actinomycetota bacterium
GGTCACGGCCGAAGCCGACGCGACGGGCGCGGGCGCTGCCGCGCCGCCCGCGGACGAGCCGGCCCGCGAGCCCGCCGCCGCAGAGTCGCCCGCCGACACGGAGTGACGCGGCCCGTAGCCGTCGCGATCACGGGCGGCGTCGGAGCGGGGAAGAGCGAGGCGCTCGCCGCCTTCGCGCGCCACGGCGCCGCGACGGTGTCGAGCGACGAGATCGTCCACCACCTGCTCCAGCGCGACGACGTGCGGGAGCGCGTCGTCGGCCGGATGGGGAACGGCGTCGTCGGCCCGGACGGCAGGCTCGACCGCGGCGCGATCGCGACCGTCGTCTTCAACGACCGCGACGCGCTCGCCTGGCTCGAGGATCTCCTGCACCCGCTCGTCGCCGCCGAGTACCTCGAGTGGCGCGACCGGCTCGCCGCGCTGCCGAACGCACCGCGCGTGTGCGTCACCGAGGTCCCGCTCCTCTACGAGGTCGGCGGCGAGGAGCGCTTCGACAAGGTCGTGCTCGTGACGGCGCCGAGGAAGCTCCGCGACGCGCGTACGCACGGCCGCTCCGACGGGCGCGAGGAGCGCTTCATCCCGGACGCCGAGAAGCGCGAGCGCGCCGACTACTCCTACGTGAACACCGGGTCGCTCGAGGACCTCGATGACTTCGTCGCCGGCGTGATGCACGATCTCACCACGTGAAGCGTCTCCTCGCGATCACGGGCGTGCTGATCGTCGCAGCCGGTGCCTTCCTCGTCGTCAACGAGACGAGCCCGCCGTGGTACGAGCGCCTTCGCTACCCGCTGAGGTATCAGACGATCGTGCGCGGCCACGCGAAGAACTACGGCATCGACCCGGCGCTGCTCGCCGCGGTCATCTACCAGGAGTCGAAGTTCGACACGAACGCGAAGTCGGGCTCCGGCGCCGTCGGGCTGATGCAGCTCACGCCCGACACGGCGAGGGGCATCGCGATCCGCACCGGCGGGTCGGCGTTCCGCCTCAGCGATCTCTCCGACCCGGAGATCAACGTCCGCTACGGGTGCTGGTACCTGCGGCACCTGTACCAGAAGTACGGCGACTGGCAGCTCGTGCTCGCCGCGTACAACGCGGGGCAGGGCAACGTCGACAGGTGGCTGAGCGAGCAGCGCGGCGAGATCCCGTTCGCCGAGACGCGGCACTACGTCGACCGCGTGCAGGACCTGCGCGCGATCTACCGCGAGGCGTGGCGGAAGGAGCTCGGCTACTCGTGATCGACCCGAACGTGCTCGAGCTCGCGGAGAACGCGAACACGTACACGCCGCTCGGCCCGCAGGACGAGCGGCTCGTGACCGACCGGTACGTGCTGTGGATGGGCCGCGGCGACGAGCCGGGCTGGAACGTCGCGCAGCGCTTTCGGCTCGCGGCCGACGAGGTGGAGTCCGTGCGGGCGGAGATCCACGAGGCGTTGCGCGCGCGCGGCCGGACGTCGTGCACGTGGGAGGTCGGCTCGTCGGCGACGCCGCCGGACCTCGTCGACCGGCTGCTCGCGCTCGGGCTCGTGCCGGACGAGCCGGACTACCTCGCGATCGGGATGGTGCTCGACCGGCCGCCGGCGCACGCGCCGACCGACGTCGAGGTGCGGCGCGCCGAGACGCCGGAGGATCACCTCGAGGCTGCGCGGATCGCGGCGGTCGCGTTCGGGATGCCGGAGCCGGCGGGGCGCGAGGAGGGCGAGCCGGACCCGCAGAACGTCGTCTACCTTGCGTACGTCGACGGCAAGCCGGTCGCGCGCGCGACGGGCTCGTTCAGCGAGCACGGCGCGACGCTGTTCGGCGGCGCCACGCTGCCGGAGGCGCGCGGCCGCGGCGCCTACCGGGCGCTTGTGGCGGCGCGCTGGGACGACGCGGTCGAGCGCGGCACGCCGGTGCTCGTCACGCAGGCGGGGAAGATGTCGCGGCCGATCCTCGAGCGGCTCGGCTTCCGCTCGGTCTGCGAGATCCGGATCCTGCTGGACGCGTTCGACCGCTAGCCGCGCACTGCGAAGCCGGCCGCGTCGACGGTCACGGTCGTCGCGCCGTTGCGGCAGACGATCGCGGCCGCGCCGACCGTGCAGTCGATCGAGCCGTGGCGGAAGCGCCCGAGCACGGGTGTGGCGGCGTCCCACCACGGCAGGCGGCTGACGACGCGGGGCTTCGTGTGCGCCGGGAGCGCGAGCGAGCCTTCGGAGCCGAGGCTCGAGCAGACGAGACGCGCGCCTTCGAGCCGGCACGCCGCGCCTGCGTCGGGCGTCCGGAAGGCCGTGCCGTCGCCGGCGGCGCCGGAGTGGACGAACCCGACCAGCGCGGCCGCGGCCGCGGCGGTCAGGGTCAGGAGGACGATGGCCGCGCGCCGCATGCGAGGGTGCAACGGGGGACGCGGCAGAATGGTTGCGTGAAGGTCTCGGCGAAGGCGGACTACGCGGTGCGGGCGATCGTCGAGCTCGCCGCGTCGGGCGACGGGCCGACGAAGGCCGAGCGGCTCGCACAGGCGCAGGACATCCCGCTCAAGTTCCTCGAGAACATCATGGCCGACCTCCGCCAGGCCGGGCTCGTCCGCAGCCAGCGCGGCGCCGACGGCGGCTACTGGCTCGCGCGGCCGGCGGACGAGATCAGCATCGCGCAGGTGATCCGAGCCGTCGACGGCCCGCTCGCGAACGTCCGCGGCCGCCGCTCGGAGGAGATCGAGTACCACGGCTCGGCCGAGCCCCTCCGCGAGGTGTGGGTCGCGGTGCGCGCGAGCCTCCGCAACGTCCTCGAGACGGTCACGGTCTCCGACATCGCGGCCGGCGAGCTCCCGCCCGAGGTCGCGGCGCTCGCCGCCGACCCCGACGCCTGGGCGCCCCACTGACCCGAGCGGACACGTCTGTTCGGGACGTGTCGGGGTCAGAGCCCGCCATGTCCCCAACGGAC
>JBKPLI010000034.1:0-6050 GCA_046731555.1 Actinomycetota bacterium
CTCGTCCGGCGCCACGACGCGGGCGGTGAGGCGCTCGCCGTGCGCGCGGCGGACGAGCACGTAGACGACGAGCCCGACCACGAGCCACGCCGGGCCCGCGTAGCGCGCGCCCGCGTGTGTGACGAGCGACACGACGAGCGCCGCGAAGGTGAGGATCGAGCCGACGATCGCCGGCAGCGGGATCTCGGCACGGCCGACGCTGATGTTGAACGGGGCGCGATACGGCCGCGGCAGGTCGGGCTCGACGATGCGTAGCCGGATCACCGCGAGCTGCGCGGCCGTGAACGCGAGCAGCACGCCGAACGAGAACAGGCTCGCGAGGAACGTCACGTCGCGCGGCACGAATGCGCTCGCGATCACGATCGCGCTCGCGATTACGGCCGCGGAGACGATCGCCCACGGCGACACGAGTGTCCGCCGGTGCAGCCGGCCGTACGTGTGCGGCAGCTGCCCGTGCTCGCCGAGCGAGTACGCGAGCCGCGAGAAGCCCGAGATCGACGTCGTGATCGCCGCCATCAGCACGACGACGCCGGACACGCCGACGAAGAAGCGCAGCGCCTCCTCGAGGACGTTCGGCAGCTCCTCGCCGATCGCCGTCGCGACACCGAGCAGCGGCGCACGCAGCCACGTCGTGCCGAGCTCCGTCTGCGGGCCGGGGAACGCCGACAGTCCGACCACGGCGATCGCGACGTAGACCGTCACGACCGTGCCGATCACGCCGAGCAGGATCCGCGGCATGTCGACGCCCGGGCGCCGCGCCTCCTCCGCGAGGTTCGCCACCGTCTCGAGCCCGGTGTACGCGAGCATCGCGAGCGGCAGTGCGAACAGCAGGTCGTGCCAGCTCGGCGACGTGCCGAGCGACGTTCCGTGCGTCAGCGCGTCGGGCGAGAAGACGAGCATGAAGCCGAGCAGGACGAGCAGGAGCTGCGTGACGAGGTCGAGCGCCGGCACGAGGATCCCGAGGCTGTAGAGCGACGGCCGCCGGACGAGGCGGATGGAGGCGAGCAGCACGATCACGCTCACGCCGACGACGACGTCCCACGGGTTGTCCCGCAGCGAGTCGGCGTGCAGGGCTCCTGCGAGGTAGTGCGGGACGAACAGCGCCGAGAGCGCGATCACGATCAGGTAGTCGAGGAAGAGCGCCCAGCCGGTCATGAAGCCGGCGAGGTCGTTCGCGGCGCGCCGCACGAAGGTCGCGGCGCCGCCCGTTTCCGGGATCGCCGTCGTCGCCTCGGCGTACGAGAGCGAGACGATCAGGAAGACGACGCCCGCGACGAGCAGCACGAGCGGCGCGAAGCCGACCGCGTAGAGCGCGATCACGCCGAGGGCGAAGTAGATCGACGACGCGATCTCGCCGTAGGCGACCGAGAACAGCGACTGCGCGTCGAGCTCGCGCCGGAGGCCCGGCAGCTTCCTTGCCACGGCCGGACGTTACCGGCGCCGGACGAGGTAGAGCCGCCCTGCGCCCGCGCCGACGAACAGCAGCCCGAGCAGGATCCCGACCCCGCCGCCGCCCGCCACCGTGATCGCGAGCATGACGAGTCCGAGCCCGATCATCGCGAGCGCGAGCAGCTGGGTCACCCTCCTGTAGCCGCTCATGCCGGCTGGAGCGGCCGGCTGCCCGCGGCGACCATCACGCGGCAGGGCGCGTGCTTGAGGACGTAGTCGACCGTGTGGCCGAAGATCTGGCGGTGGCGGCCGCGCGGCGCGCCGAGGAGCACGATCTCCGACTGCCGCCGCTCCGCCTCCTCGACGATCGCCCGGCCGGCGTGGCGCGCGCGCACGAGGCGCCCGACGTTGCGCACGCCGTACGACTCGGCGATCGCGTGCGCCTCGTCGAGGAGGCGGTTCGCCTCTTCCTCCTGCTCCGGCAGCTCGGCGTCGAGCGGGAACTCCATCGGCACGACGACCACGCGCAGCGCGACGATCGTCGCGCGCCGTTCGGCGGCGAGCTGGGCAGCGAGGTCGATCGCCTCGCGTGACTCGCGCCCGGAGACGATCGGGACGAGGATCGAGCGGTACTCGAGCGCGACGGCAGCGCCGAGCAGCAGCGGTGCGCGCGCCGTCTCCCGCACGGGGATCCCGAGCCGGCGGCGGTAGAGCGCGTAGGCGACGAAGCCGAACGCGAGCCAGGCGAGGCCCGCGTACCGCGTCGGCGCGTCCTGCGCGATCACGACGAACCACGCGATCCCGGTGCCGAGCCCGCCGACGATCGCGAAGAGCGGCCAGTCCATCCCACGGAAGCGCAGATTCGGCCGCGCGCGGTACTGCAGCTCGATGTTGCGATGCTTGCGCCGCAGCTGGATCACCGCCGCGTGCGCGATCGTGAACGAGAGCATCGCGCCGAACGCGTACATGCGGCCGAGGAAGTCGACCTGGCCGGAGAGCAGGAAGATCGACGAGCCGATGCCCGCAAAGACGATGAGCGCGAGCCACGGCGTCTTCAGCTTCGGGTGCAGCCGTCGGAAGACCTCGGGCAGCTGCCGGTAGCTCGCCATCGAGTACGTGATCCGCGACGCGCCGATCACACCCGCGTTCGTGGCGATGAACAGGATCGTCGCGGCGAGGATGCCGACGTAGACCTTCGCCGCGTCCAGCACGGCACCGTGCAGGCCGAGGTTCTCGACGAGCCCGAGCACCGGGTCGTTCTTGAAGCCGTCCGGCGGATCCTCGCCGAGCTGCGTCACGTACTCGCCGTTCACCTGCTCGACCGGCATCGCCGAGAGCGCGATGAACGGGAGCGTGAAGTAGATGGCGAAGACCGCGATCGCGACCCACGAGATCGCGCGCGGGATCGAACGGACGGGGTCGCGCGCCTCCTCCGCGAGGTTCGAGACGGTCTCGATCCCCGTGTACGCGATCATCCCGACCGGGATCGCGAGCAGGAACTGGCTCCACGTCGGCGCGACGCCCCAGTGCACGTTGTCGAGCAGCACCTGCGGGTGGAAGATCAGCGCGAACCCGAGCACGACGAGCAGCAGCTGCGTCGCGAAGTCGATGACCGCGAGCCCGATGTTCAGCTTCGCGGCCTCCTGGATGCCGATGATGTTGATCGCGACGAGCAGCCACGTGAGCGCGATCCCGACCACGATGTCCCACGGGTTCGTCTTCAGCGGCTCCCAGAAGATCGAGAGGTAGTGCGGGACGAAGATCACGGAGATCGCGATCGTGATCACGTAGTTGAGCATCTGGGCCCACGCCGCCCCGAACGACACGAGCTCGTTGAACGCGTGCCGCGCGAAGCTCGACGACCCGCCCGCCTCCGGGTAGCGGACCGTCCCCTCGGCGTAGGTCGCGGCCGTCGCCGCGAAGATGAGCCCGCTGATGATGAAGACGATCGGCGTGAGGCCGAGCGCGATCCCGGCGACGAGCCCGAGTGCGTAGTAGATCGACGAGCCGACGTTGCCGTAGGCCGTCGCGAACAATGCGGGCGCGCCGAGGACGCGTTCGAGGCCGTGCGTCTGGCGCCGCCTGGGCACCGCCGCATGCTATTCCGGCTAGCGGAAGACCTCGCAGCGGCGCGGGTGCCGAGAAGGTACCGCGCGGGGCCGCGCCGAACGCGGCCCCGCGTCGTACCGAGCTAACCGTGGATCGAGACGATGAGCGGGATGATCAGGATCGCGACGAGGTTCGCGATCTTGATCATCGGGTTGATCGCCGGGCCGGCCGTGTCCTTGTACGGGTCGCCGACGGTGTCGCCGGTGACCGCGGCTGCGTGGGCCTCCGAGCCCTTGCCGCCGTAGGCGCCGTCCTCGATCAGCTTCTTCGCGTTGTCCCAGGCGCCGCCGCCGGAGGTCATGGCGATGGCGAGGAAGAGGCCGGTGACGATCGTGCCGATCAGCAGACCGCCGAGCATCTTCGGGTTGATGATCCCGACGATGATCGGGAACGCGATCGGGATCAGCGCCGGCGCGAGCATCGACCTGATCGCCGAGCCGGTGACGATGTCGATCGCGCGGCCGTACTCGGGGCGCGTCGTGCCCTCCATGATCCCGGGGTTCTCGCGGAACTGGCGACGCACCTCCTGCACGACCTCGCCGCCGACGCGGCCGACCGCCTGCATCGCGAGCGACGCGAACAGGAACGGCATCAGGCCGCCGATGAAGAGGCCGGCGATCACCCACGCGTTCGAGAGGTCGAAGCGCGTCGTGAGGCCCTCGTCGCGGAGGCCGGTCGTGTACGAGTCGAAGAGGACGAGTGCCGCGAGCGCGGCCGACCCGATCGCGTAGCCCTTCGTCACGGCCTTCGTCGTGTTGCCGACCGCGTCGAGCGGGTCGGTGATCGCACGCACGCCCTCGGGCAGGTCGGCCATCTCGGCGATGCCGCCCGCGTTGTCGGTCACCGGCCCGTACGCGTCGAGCGCGACGATCAGGCCGGTCATCGACAGCTGCGCCATCACGGCGACGCCGATGCCGAACAGGCCGCGCGACGCGCCGTGGTCGCCGCCCGCGGCGTAGTACGAACCGAGGATGCCTGCCGCGATCACGATCACCGGCGCGGCCGTCGCCTGCATGCCGACGGCGAGGCCCTCGATGATGTTCGTCGCGTGCCCGGTCTGCGAGGCGCGCGAGATCGACTTCACCGGGCCCCAGCGTGTACCCGTGTAGAACTCGGTGATCGCGACAAGGGCGAACGTCACGCCGAGGCCGATGAGCGCCGCGCCGTAGAGGTTCCAGAAGCTGAAGACGCCGGAGTCGAAGCCGAGCATCACCGGGATGAACCCGATCGCCGACAGCAGCGTCGCAACGAGCACGGCCTTGTAGAGCGCGTTGATGATCGCGTTCTCGCCGCGGCCGACGCGCGCGAAGAACGTGCCGATCACGGAGGCGAGGATCGAGACGGCGCCGATCGCGAGCGGCAGCAGGTAGAGCCTGGACGACGGGAACTCTGTGCCGAGCAGCATCACGGCGACGGCGGTGACGGCGTACGTCTCGAACAGGTCGGCCGCCATGCCCGCGCAGTCGCCGACGTTGTCGCCCACGTTGTCGGCGATCACGGCCGGGTTGCGCGGGTCGTCCTCGGGGATGCCCGCCTCGATCTTGCCGACGAGGTCGGCGCCGACGTCGGCGGCCTTCGTGTAGATGCCGCCGCCGAGCCGCGCGAAGACGGAGATGAGCGAGCCGCCGAACGCGAGGCCGACGAGGTCGTCGATCGCGGAGGTCGGCGAGTTGTCGAGCACGCCGGTCAGGAACCAGTAGTAGCCCGCCACGCCGAGCAGGCCGAGCCCGACGACGAGGAGGCCGGTGACCGACCCGGCGCGGAACGCCACGTTCAGGGCCGGCTTGAGGCCGTGGCGCGCCGCCTCGGCCGTCCGCGCGTTCGAGCGCACTGCGACGTTCATGCCGATGAAGCCCGCCCCGGCGGAGAGCACGGCCCCGAGAACGAACCCGATGGCCGTCCCCCAGCCGAGCTTGTTGTAGAAGCCGAGGAGCAGGAACGGGACGACCGCCACGATCGCGATCGTCTTGTACTGCCGCTTCAGATACGCGGACGCGCCCTCCTGGACCGCGCCGGAGATCTCCTGCATGCGCTCGTTCCCCGCCGGCTGGCGGAGGAGCCAGAGCGTCAGCCAGACACCGTAGGCCACCGCAACCACTCCGCACACCAGCGCGAGGAGCACGGGGTGATCCATGAACCAATCCATCGTTTTCGCTCCCTCACAAAGTCAAGCGCCGATGGCTTCGGCGCGGCGGTTCTTGTATCACAAAGCCCTGTCAGAGCCCTGCCGGTTCGGATCGTGGAGGAAGCCTAGGAGACGGAGCCGCTCCGTGGCGCCGACAGCCGCCCGGACGAAGGCGGCACGGTGCTCCTCGGGCACCTCCTGGCCCGCCAGCACCTCGCCGAGCGGGCGGCCGTCGAGCGCCTCGACGAGCGCCACCGTCGGCCCGTCGACCCCGACGCGGAGCGGCAGGCCGTCCTCGAGCGCGAGCGTCCCGCGCTCGATCTCGAACCCGCCGTCGCGAACACGGGCGACCCGCTGCAGGCCGAGGCTCGGCGCGGGTCCGAGCCGGCGCGCGAGCGGGTCGCGGCCGTCGGCGACCGCCTCGAGG
>JBKPLI010000035.1:0-12990 GCA_046731555.1 Actinomycetota bacterium
GTGCAGCGGCCCGTCGGTGCGGAGCCCGAGCAGCGAGACGACGTCCGCGTCGGCCCGCGCAGCGCCGCCGAACAGCTCGCCCGCGAGCGCGTCGGCGGCCGAGTCGTCCTCCGCGACGACGGCGTGGTAGGGCACGTTGACGGTGCGTAGCGTCGGCTCGTAGACCGTCCGGTACCCGACCTTCGTCGCGAACGGGGACCGCTCGAGCCGCGCGATCGCGCCTGCGACCGGTCGGCCGTCGCGCAGGACGAGCGCCGCGTACGGCTTCGCGTCGCCGAGCGTCGTGAGGAAGTAGTCGATGTCGGCCTCGACGCGCGGCCACGCGAGCTTGTCCCAGTCGCCGCGCAGCGCCTCGAGTTCCTCGCGCGTGCGCGCGACGCGGACTTCGGTTCCTGACGCGGTCGCCGTCACGGCGCCGGACTGTAGTCGAAGGCCGCTGCGGTTGGACTTCACACTTTCGGCACTGTCATATAAAACCGAGCGATTCATGTGATGTAGACTGGAGGCGTATGAAGCGGCGCAAGGTGACCGCCAACGGCCAGATCTCGCTGCCCGCGAGCGTGCGCGGCCGCTGGTCGACGAGCTGGGTGGCGGTCGAGGATCGCGGCGACCACGTGGTCGTGAGACCACTGCCGGACGACCCCGTCGCGGCGGCACGCGGTGCCCTGAAAGGCCGGGTCGGCTCGACGACGGCGCTGCGGGCCGGCGCGAGAGCCGACGACGCCGGCGCGCAGTCGCGGCGTTGACGCTCCTCGACGCGTACGCGCTCGTCGCGTTCGTGGCCGACGAGCCGGCGGCCCAGCAGGTCGAGGCTTTGCTGCGCGAAGGCGACGCCCGGGTCGTCGTCGTCAACCTCGCGGAGGCGGTCGACGTCGCCAGCCGCGTGCACGGCATGGCGACTTCCGAGACCCGCGCGGCGCTCGCGCCGCTCCTCCTCGCGGGCGCGCTTGCGATCGTCCGCTCGGACGAGGAGCACGCCTGGGCCGCCGCGGACGTGCGGGCGGCTCACTACGACAAGAAGTCGTGTCCGATCTCGATGGCCGACTCGTTCCTGCTCGCGCACTCGCTCCGCGACGGCGGTCCGATTGCGACCGCCGACCCTTCGCTCGCGGACGTCGCGCGCGCCGAGCGGCTCGACCTCGTCGCGCTGCCGGACTCCGCCGGCCGCCTGCCCTGATCGGCAGAATCGCCGCCGTGCGCATAGTCCTGAACGCCGACGACTTCGGGCTCGACGCCGACACCGTCACCGCGACGATCGAGTGCTTCGAGGCCGGGCAGCTCACCAGCGCGTCGCTCATGGCCGGCATGCCCGCGTTCGACGACGCGATCGCGTTCGCGACCGCGCACCCCGAGTTCTCGTACGGCGTGCACCTGACGTTCGTGGGCGGCGGGGAGGAGCGCTCGTCGGCGCCGCCGTCGGAGATTGCCGGGCTCGTGGATGCGCAAGGACGCTTTCCCTCCACGAACCCCGTCCGGGTGAAGGCGCTCCTCAGACGCCTGCCGCAGGATCAGATCGAGCGCGAGGTCACCGCGCAGGTCGACGCCGTGCGCGAGCGGGGGATCCCGGTCTCGCACGTCGACTCGCACCGGCACCTGCACAAGTACGCGCCGTTTCGCGCGGCCCTGGCGCGCGTGCTGCCACGGCTCGGGGTCGCGCGCGTGCGGAACGTGCAGGACCTGTACATCAGCCGGCCGCTCGTCAGTCCCACGTTCCTCTTCGGCAAGGTCTGGCGCCGGGCGCTGATGCGCCGCTTCACGACGACCGACCACTTCTACATGGCGCGCTGGGGCGGCGATCCCGACTGGACGCCGCTCCTCGCCACGCTGCCACGCGAGGGCACGCTCGAGGTCGGGGCGCACCCCGGGCGCGAGGAGGGCTGGCGCGACACCGAGCGGCGCGCGCTCGGAGCGTTCGCACAGGCCGCCGCCGCCCAGGGCCACGAGCTCGTGCCCTGGACGGCGATCGGCTAGATCAGGCGGCCGCGGCGCGGGCCGGGGCGCGGCCGATCACGTCGCGGTAGACGTCGAGGAGCCGCTTCCCTGCCTGGTCCCACGTGACCTCCGGCGCCGTGCGGAGCGCGGCCGCGCGGAGTTGCGCGAGCAGCGCCCGATCCTCGTGCAGGCGCGTGATGTGCTCCGTGAGCGCGTCGACGTCGCCGATCTCGTGCACGAGTGCGTTCTGCTCGTGCGCGCAGATCTCCGTGCACGCCTTCGACACGAGCGGCACCGCGCCGCAGGCCATCGCTTCGGTGCAGACGAGCCCGAAGCCCTCCTCGATCGTCGGCAGCACGAACACGTCCGACTGCCGCATCAGGTCGGGCACGTCGTCCCGATGACCCAGAGCCTGCACGCTCGGGTGCGCGAGCATCGGCGCGAGCTTCTCCTCGTAGGCCGGCAGGAACCCGCCGGCGATGAGGAAGGTGCCGTGCTCGCTCGCCGGTGACGCGAGCCACGCCTCGAGCGCGTAGTGCAGGCCCTTCCGCACCGCTGCGACGCCGACGTAGACCATCGTCAGCCCCTCGCGCGGCTCCGGCGGAGACGCGGGCGGGAAGAACAGGTCGGTGTCGTAGCCGTAGAAGTGCCGGACGAGCTTCTCGGGCGGGACGCCCTGGTCGACGAACGTCTGCGCCGTGAACTCCGAGGGGCAGAGCAGGTAGTCGGCGAGCTCGTACTCGGCCTCCTCCTTGCGCAGGATCTCCTCGTTGAACGCGTGCTCGTGGTCGGGCGGGAGCTCGACGCCGAGGCGCTCGCACTCCGCGCGCACGACCTCGTACGCGAAGCGCGTGTGCGCGTTCGGCCGCTCCATCACGGACGTGATCCCGAGGCGGCGCGCCGTCTTCAGCGTCTCGAGGCCGCCGAGCGGCCAGACGTGGACGACGTCCACCTCGCCCGCCATGCGCTCGAGCCGGCGCGCCACGATCCGGTCGTGGAGCGCCAGCGTCTTGATGCGCCCGAGCACACGGTAGGGGAGGCGCCAGCGCCCGCGGGCGAGCGTCGGCGACACCCGCACGCCCTCCGGCAGCGGCCGGTGCACGACGCCCGGGAACACCGTGAACTCCGCGCCGGCGGCGGCCGTGCCAGCGACCTGGTGCCAGGCCGTGTAGCAGATGCGGCCGTCGCCGATCTTGTGCGGGAAGCTGTACAGCACTCTCACGCGGTCGTCATGCCGTTGCGGGGTCATTGCCCTCCTCCTCGCGTGCTCTCAGGCCGGCGCATCCCAGCGCGAGCAGGATGAAGAGCACGAGCGTTGCCTGGATGAACGAAAACGAGTCGTAGGTCGCCATGCCGACCGCGAAGCCCGTCGCGGCGGCGGCGCAGCCGACGAAGAGCCAGCCTCGCGGGCTGTCGTCGCTCCTCGCCGCGCGGAACATGCGCCGGATGAAGCTGACGAAGATCCAGACCCACGCGAACACGCCCGCGAAGCCGATCTCCATGCCGGTCGACAGCCACTGGTCGTCGACGATGAACGAGTTCTTGTTCGGCCCGATGGGGATTCGCGTGCCGTAGCCGCCGCCGAAGAGCGGCCGCAGCTTCACCTGGTGGAACCCGGGGCCGAAGGACGCGGTGCGGCTGCTCCCGACCGGGGCGCCGGCCTCCCGCGCGATCAGGCCCTCCTTCGGGAAGAGGCCCTTGTACATGCTGCCGAGCACGCCCGGCATCGCCACGTGGACGGCGAACAGGCCCGGGATGATCAGCGGCCAGAACTTCAGCGTCGAGCTCGGGCGCAGGATCAGGTAGACGATCCCGATCGCCACGAGGCTCACGATCGCGGTGCGCGACACGGTCGAGAACGAGCCGATGCCGAGCACGAGCGCGGCGAGGAACCAGATCCGGCGCTTCGTCGCGACGGCGATGTAGATCGCCATCGGGATCAGCAGCACGAGCAGCTCGCCGAGGCCGATCGGGTGCTGGGCGGACGCCATCACGCGCAGCCGGCCGGCGCGCACGAGGCTGTCCGTCGGGCCGCCCGTCCACTGCAGGAACGGGAAGACGCTGGCGAGCTGGTTGAAGACGTTCACGCCCGTGTTCAGCTCGATGAGCGCGAAGAACGCGACCACGGCGCCGCCGCCGACGAGCCAGCGCAGCAGCGACTCGATCTGGTCGAACCGGTGGATTACGCTCAGGATGAGGAAGAACACGAGCACGAAGCTCAGGAGGAACGTGAACTGCTTCAGCACGTCGGAGGAGACGTTCAGCTCCTGGACACGCCTGACGTTCACGACGACGGACGCGAAGCAGACGACCACCATCGTCACCATCGGCACGAAGATCGCGCCGCGCACGAACTTCACGCGCGGGTCGACGAGGAGCGACGCGAGCCAGCCGAGGCCGACGATGCCGATCAGGAGCCGGTAGGGCTCGAGCTGGAACGGCAGGTTGCCGGGCAGCGTGTAGCGGCGGATCGGGATGAAGAGGATCACCACGATCACCGAGACGAGGAGGCCGCGCCAGCCGAGGGCACGCGGTGAGAGCGCGAGCAGCGTGCCGGCCACCACGATGCCCATGAGCGCGACGAAGGGGATCGGCGAGCGGTCGGCGACGATCGCGCCCGCCATCCCGACCACGGTCAGGCCGAGGCCGATGACCCCGAACGCGGGGGCCCTGCCGCCGCGACGGGCCGCGTACCCCCCGGCGTGGATCACGCCAGGTGTTGGGTGCGGTCGCGGACGGGCTCGTCCGCGCGGTAGAGCGGCGCGAGATCGGCCGCCGGGCGCACCCTCGGCCGGAGGTTCTCGAGCAGGAAGGCGATCGAGATCGTCGCGAACATGATCGCGACGAACACGACGACCGGCATCGTCTTCGAGCGCGGCTCGAGCAGGCGCGGCGTGTAGGCCATGTTCATCGGCCGGAGCTCGATCCGCTGCGCGTCGGGGATGTCGGCCTTGGCCTGCTGCTCCTCGACGTACTGCTTGAGCGCCGAGGCAGCGCGGTTCGCGAGGTTGATGGAGTCGATGAGCGAGAAGCCGTCGGCCGTGATGCTCACGACGGGCAGCGTGCCGTTGCCGTTCGCGTCCGCCGGCAGCGGCGAGGCGAAGATCGCGCCGCGCACGGGGCCGCTCTTGAGCATGATCCGCCGCACCGGGTCGCTCGTGACGAAGCTCGAGTAGAGGGCGGTCAGCGTCGGCAGGCGGCCCTCGACCTCGCCCGCGTCGGCGCCGGGCCGCGCCGAGCCCCAGCCGAAGCCGCGCGGCGTGACGAGCAGGCGCGCGTTGCTCTCCCAGAGCTCCTCGCCGCGGTGCGACAGCGAGGGCTTCCCGCCCTTGACGTCGACCTTGACGTAGGAGAGGAACGAGAGGCTGAGAGCGCAGGCGAACCCCAGGAGGACGAGCACCTTGAAGCGGGAGACGACGCGGAAGAAGAGCTGGAGATCCAAGGGTTACTCCGGCTGCGACGCCGTCGGCCAGTGGACGCCGTTCCCGTTCTGGCTCTGCAGGTACACGACCGCGGCCTCCGTGCGGTTCGCGACCCCGAGCTTCCGGTAGATCGACGCCAGGTGGAACTTCACCGCATGCAGGCTCAGATTGAGGTGGCGGCCGACCTGGCTGTTCGTCATCCCGCGCGAGGTCATGCCCAGCACCTCGAGCTCGCGGCGGGACAGGCGCGCGGTCAGCGGCAGGTCGACTTGAGTGTTCTCCTCCACGCCACCGATGCTAGGTCGGCCCTCACGCGAGGCCAACCGTCATTGGTTCAGACAGGCGACTAGCCGAGCGGCTAGGTCGGAGGCGCCGGGGGTCTGGCCGTTCAGCCGTCGTCGGGGCCCGGGTTGGCGGCTAGCGTGAGCGGCAGCGATGTGTGGCATCTGCGGAGTGATCCAGATCACGGGCGACGCGCGTCCTCCTGTCGACGCGGCCACGCTCGACCGTATGACGGACGCGATGGTGCATCGCGGTCCGAACGACCGGGGCACCTTCGCGGAGCCCGGCGTCGCGCTCGGCGCCCGGCGCCTGAGCATCGTCGACGTCGAGGGCGGCCACCAGCCGTTCGCGAACGAGGACGGGACGATCTGGGGGATCCAGAACGGCGAGCTCTACAACCACGTGGAGATCCGCCGCGAGCTCCAGGGGCGCGGGCACAGCTTCCGCAGCCGCTGCGACACGGAGATCCTCCCGCACCTCTACGAGCAGCACGGCCCTCGCTTCGTCGAGCGCCTGCGCGGCAAGTTCGGCGTCGCGGTATGGGACGGCAAGCGCCGCCGCGCCGTCGTGGCGCGCGACCGCCTCGGCATCAAGCCGATCTACTGGGCGCGCTGCAACGACCTGCTCGTCTTCGGCTCGGAGCTGAAATGCGTGCTCGCGAGCGGGCTCGTGCACCCCGATCTCGACCTCGACGGCATTGACGCGTATCTCACCCTCGGCTTCTTCCCGGGCCCGCGGACACCGCTCGCCGGCGTTCGCAAGCTCATGCCTGGCGAGCGCCTCGTCGTCGAGGACGGCAAGGTGACGCTCGACCGCTACTGGACGTACCCGGCGCCGGCGCCCGAGGCGCTCGGCCGCCGGAGCGTCGACGACCGTGCGGCGGAACTCCTCGAGATCGTCGAGGAGTCGGTGCGGCTGCGGCTCATGTCCGACGTGCCGCTCGGCGCGATGCTGAGCGGCGGGCTCGACTCGAGCCTGATCGTCGCGCTCATGGCGCGGAACATGAGCGAGCCGGTGAAGACCTTCTCCGTCGGCTTCACGGAGGCCGCCGAGTCGAACGAGCTCGCCGACGCGCGCGAGGTCGCGGCGCTCTTCGGCGCCGACCACCACGAGCTCGAGCTCTCGTTCGCCCAGCAGGACGTCGAGCTCAAGGACCTCGCGTGGTTCCTCGACGAGCCGCTCGCGGATCTCTCGTCGCTCGGCTTCCTCGCGCTGTCGGGCCTCGCTGCGAAGACCGTGACCGTCGCGCTCTCCGGCCAGGGCGCGGACGAGCTGCTCGGCGGCTACTCGCGGCACCGCAACGCGGCACTCGCCGCGCGCGTGCTGCGCCTGCCGGGCGCCGTGCGCGGACCGCTGACCGCGGCCGCCCGCTTCGCACCGGGCCGCTTCCGCCGTGTCGGCGCGACGCTGCGTGCGGCCGACCCGGTCGAGCGTTACCTGGTCGCGAACGCGAACATGGACGACGACCTCCGGCGCCGGCTCGTGCAGGTCGACCGGCACGGGATGCCGGCGCGCACGGCGGTCGCCGAGAAGCTCGCGGGCGTCGACGGCGACCCGCTCGCCGCGATGCTCTTCCTCGACGGCCAGCTCGGGCTTGTCGACGACATGCTCCACTACTTCGACCGCGCGTCGATGGCGCACTCCCTCGAGGTTCGCGTGCCGTTCCTCGACCATCACGTCGTCGAGTTCGCGGCGCGCATCCCGACGGAGCTGAAGGTGCACGGGATGACGACGAAGTACCTGCTGAAGCGCGCCGCGCGCGGCATCGTGCCCGACCGGATCATCGACAAGCCGAAGATCGGCTTCTTCAACGCGGCCGTCGGCGAGTGGTTCAAGGCGCAGACGAACGGCGTGATCAAGGAGTACCTGCTCGCCCCCGACGCGGCGTACGGCGGCCTGCTCGAGCGCTCGGAGGTCGAGCGGCTCGTCGCCGACCACGCGGCGGGCTCGAGCGAGCGCGGCACCGAGCACGCGCTCCTCTCCATCCTGATGCTCGAGGTCTGGCTGTCCGACGTCCTGCCGCGCGCGCTGGCTCCGGCCGAGCGCGGCCGCGACCGCATCGTCGTCGCCCGGTGAGCCACATGCTCTCGTACGCGCTCGTCACGCCGGCGAAGAACGAGGTCGAGAACCTCCGGCGCCTCGCGGGCGCCCTCGCCGAGCAGACCGTGCGGCCCGACGTGTGGGTGATCGTCGACAACGGCTCGACCGACGAGACACCCGAGGTCGCAGCCGAGCTCGCGGCGCAGCACGACTGGATCCGCGTCACCGCGGTGCCGGGGGACACGATGGCGCCGGGTGCGCCCGTCGTGCGTGCGTTCCATGCGGGGCTCGCCCTGCTCGCCGACGACCTGCCGGACGTCGTCGTGAAGCTCGACGCCGACGTGTCGTTCGAGCCCGCGTACTTCGAGCGGCAGCTCGACGCGTTCGTCGCCGACCCGCAGCTCGGCATCTCGAGCGGCGTCTGCTACGAGCTCGAAGACGGCGAATGGGTGCCGAAGCACGTCACCGTCGGCCACGTCCGCGGCGCGACGCGCGCGTACCGGCGCGACTGCCTGCGCCTCGTGACGCCGCTGCCCGAGGTCGTCGGCTGGGACGGCGTCGACGAGCTCAAGGCGAGCGTGCACGGCTGGAAGACGTACATCGTCGCCGACCTGCCCTTCTACCACCACCGCCTCGTGGGCGCGCGCGACGGCGCGCCGACGAAGCGCTGGCTCGCCGAGGGACGCTGCGCGCACTACATGGACTACACGGTGCCGTACCTCGTCGCGCGGACGTTCGGCCGCGCCGCACGCGACCGAGACCTCGCCGTGTTCGCGATGCTTTGGGGGTTCGCGAGCGCGAAGGCGAAGCGCGAGCCCGTGTACGAGGATCGGGACGTGCGCGACTACCTGCGCCGGCAGCAGCGGCTGCGGCACCTCCCGCACCGCATGCTCGAGTCGTTCGGACGGCGGGCCGCGTAGCGCATGGACGAGAGCACGCTCGTCGACGTCGTCGTCGTCTCGTACAACAGCGCCGATCACCTGCGCGAGACGGTCGAGCCGCTCACGCGCACCCCGTGGGTCCGCGCGATCGTCGTCGACAACGACTCGCACGACGGCAGCCTCCAGCTCGTCTCCGACCTGCCGGTGACGGCGATCCAGACGGGCGCGAACCTCGGCTTCTCGAAGGGGAACAACGTCGGCTGGCGGGCGGGCTCGAGCCCGTACGTGATGTTCCTCAACCCGGACGCGCGCATCGAGGGCGCGGCGCTGCGCCGGCTCGTCGACGTGCTGGAGACTCGCCCGGACGTGGGCATCGTGGCGCCGAAGATCCTCGACGACGACGGCACGCTCAACTGCTCGCTGCGCCTCTACCCGCGCTTCCTCTCGACCTACGCGCAGGCGCTCTTCCTGCACCGCATCGCGACGCGCGCGCAGTGGGCCGAGGAGCAGGTGCGCGACCCGAGCCGCTACGAGGTCGCCGGCCCGCAGGAGTGGGTGTCCGGCGCGGCGATGCTGCTCCGGCGCGAGACGCTCGAGCGCCTCGGCGGCTGGGACGAAGGCTTCTTCCTCTACTGCGAGGACATCGACATCTGCAAGCGCGTCCAGGATCTCGGCCTCGAGGTGCGCTTCGAGCCGGAGGCGGTCGTGACCCACGAGGGCGGGCAGTCGGCGCCGTGGTCGTCGACGCTGCCGATTCTCGCCGCGAGCCGTCTGCGCTACGCCGAGCTCCATCGCTCGCGCACGGCTGCGTTCGGCGAGCGGCTCGGCATCGGGCTCGAGGCGGCGACGCACTTCCTCGTCGGCCGCGGCGGACGTCCTGCACGGGCCGGCTGGTGGAAGACGCTGCGCGTGGCGGCGAGGCCGTCGTGAAGCACGTCCTCCTGCTCGCGTACCACTTCCCGCCGCTCGGCGGCGCGGGCGTGCAGCGCAACACCAAGGTCGTGCACCATCTGACGGAGCTCGGCTACAAGCTCACGGTCGTCACCGGCCCGGGGCGCCCCGAGCACCACTGGAGCCCGCTCGACGAGACGATGGCCGCCGAGGTTCCACCCGCGGTGGCCGTGCATCGCCTGCCCGCGCCGGAGCCGTCGTGGACGGGGTCGCGCGTGAAGCGGTGGCTGATGCTGACGCGCGCGTGGCAGGCGTGGTGGGAGCAGCACGCTGTGCCGCTCGCGCTCGCGCACGGCCGGGACGCGGACGTCGTGTACGCGTCGGTGTCGCCGTACTCGACGGCGCGCGCGGCCGCGCGCATCGCGCGGAGCCTCGCGAGGCCGCTCGTCATGGACCTCGAGGACCCGTGGGCGCTCGACGAGATGCTCGTGCACGAGACCGCCCTGCACGAGGTGCTCGACAGGCGGGCGATGGGGCACGCGCTCGCGAAGGCCGATTCGATCGTGATGAACACGCCGGAGTCGGCGGCGCGCGTGCGCTCGACGTTCCCGTACCTCGACCGCATCCCGGTCACCTCGATCCTGAACGGCTACGACGCGGACGACTTCCGCACCCCGGCGCCGGCGCGCGACGACGGTCGCTTCCGCATCGTGCACACCGGCTCGCTGCACACGAGCCTCGGCAGCACCGAACGGTCCGGCGTGCGCCGCCTGCTCGGCGGCGAGAAGGACGTCCACGTGCTGTCGCGCTCGCTCGTCTACCTGACCCGCGCGCTCGAGGAGCTGCTGCGCGAACGGCCCGAGCTCGCCGACCGGATCGAGCTCCACCTCGCCGGGCGGCTCACCGACGCGGACCGTGCCGTGTTCGCGAACCTCCCGTTCGTGCACGAGCACGGCTTCCTCGTCCACGGCGAGACGATCGATCTCGTCCGCTCGGCGGACCTGCTGTTCCTGCCGATGCACGACGTGCCCCAGGGACGGCGGGTCGCGATCGTGCCGTGCAAGACCTACGAGTACCTCGCGTCGCGGCGGCCGATCCTCGCCGCCGTGCCCGACGGCGACGCACGCGACTTCCTCGAGGCGTCCGGCACGGCCCGCGTGTGCCGCCCGACGGACGTCGCCGCCATGAAGGCCCACCTCCTCGACGCGCTCGAGGCCGGGAGCGCCGAGCCGGCGGCGAACGAGGAGCTGCTCGCGCGGCTCGAGCGCCGGAGCCTCGCCCGCGAGGTCGCCGATGTGATCGAGGCGGTCTCGACGAGGGCCTCGTCACGCGCTGCCCCACCGATCCGGGCAGCCGCCTAGCTTCGGTGAGGCCCGTCGCCTCCATCGTGTTCCGCGTCAGGCGGGCGCTCAGACGCCACGGCGTGCTCGGCACGGTCCGGAAGGCGCTGGCCGCCGTCCGCCACGCGCCGGCGCGGCTGCACTGGCGGCGCTCGGAGCGCGCGTTCGACGCCGCCCACGCGATCGACACGGCCGGCGTCGTCCACCTGCACACGCTCGACATCGCGAGCGGCAACGCCGAGCACGGCGTCCGCTACGAGCCGACGAACCCAGAGTGGTTCCGCGACCTCGTCGACTGGCTGCCGATCGACTACGAGGACTTCGTCTTCGTCGACTACGGCGCCGGCAAGGGCCGCGCCCTGGTGCTCGCTTCGGAGTTCCCGTTCAAGAGGATCGTGGGCGTCGAGTTCTCCCCCGAGCTCGCGGAGGTCGCCACGCGCAACGTCGCCGCGTTCCGCAGCGAGCGCCAGCAGTGCGACGACTTCGAGGTCGTGTGCATAGACGCGGTCGAGTACGAGGTGCCCGACGAGCCGTGCGTCCTCTACTTCTACAACCCGTTCGCCGAGCCGATCCTCCGCAGGGTGCTCGCGTCGATCCGCGACTCGGTCTCGGCGAGCCCGCGGCCGGTGTACGTGGTCGTCACCGGCGACGCGCCGCTGCGCGCGATCGTCGAGGAGGGCTTCGCGTCGCTCGCCGAGTCCGGCCAGCCCGAGTCACACGCGCTGCGGGCGCGCCGCGTCTTCGTGCCGATCACCGCGACGATCTGGGCGCTCGTAGCGTTCTTCGCGCGCGGGCCGGGAACGGCCGAGCTGTGCAGCGTGTGCGGCCTGTAGCGCGCTAGCGCTCGTCGGCGCCGGCATCGGGGGTGCCGGCCTGCGGGCGGGCCTCCTGGTCGAGGTCGACCGCGGGGTAGCCGGGCGGGCCGGCGCCGCGTGCGCAGGTGTCCCTCGCCGCGATGTGGAAGTCAGCCTGGCGGTCGCCGTCGGTGTAGAGGCTGCCGTTCGCGAGCCGCGGCGTGCAGAACTTCGGCGCGCTTCCGCAACTCGAGCTGCCGGGCGGATACACGTTGTTGTGGCGGTTGACGCGAATCACGCTCGAGCCCTGGTCGCGGCACGTGTATTTCGCCGGACCGAGGAACACGTTGCCGTACACTTCGCCGCTTCCGCGACGCGTGTCCCTCGGGTCGTCCTTGCCGTACCCGTCGTCGCCCTCGATCGTGTTGTAGCGGACGGTGAACGTCCCCATCAGCGCGAGCTCCTGCGGGCCGGCGCAGCCGGAGCCGCACGCGCGCGTCTCCTCGATCATGTTGTTCTCGACGAGGATCGAGCTCGGGTCGCCCGTGAAGATGCATTGCGTGCCGCACCACCAGATCCGGTTGCCGCGGATCACGCCCTCGACCATGTAGACGTCGAAGGCGTCGATGTGCGCGTCGCCGCAGCCGGCGCTCTTGTTGTCGTGGACGAGGTTGTATTCGACCACCCAGCCCTGCGTCGGCTCGTCCGCGGTCTGCACGAGGTCGGAGCAGAGGTTGCCCTTCAGGTCGCTCGGGCCGACCTCGCTGAAGCGCAGGACAGAGTAGTCGGAGCTGGTCTTCACGTTGCGGATGTGCACGTCCTCGACAACGAGATTGCGGTGCTGTCCGCGCTGCGCCGATGTCTGGCTGTCGCGCATGCCGAGCGACTCCTCGCTGTCCGACTCGCCCGTAATCGTGATCCGGTTCGGTTCGTTGACGCCGACGGTGTCGCCGCCGTCGAAGACGAGGTCGTGCGCGTAGATCTGGACCGAGCCGGTGACGGTGACGTCCTGCCCTGTGGCCGGGTGGAAGACGATCGCCTTCGAGCCGACGGAGAGATTGGAGCGGTCGCGGATCCGCTGCGACCCGTACGACCCGCCGCGGATCACGATCGTATCGCCGGGGGACGCGGCCTGGTACGCGCTGTCGAACGTCCCGCACGCGGCCGAGTCGGCGTACGGCGCAGGCACCGCGAGACGTGTGCACGCGCCGCCGTTCGTGTCCACCCAGAGGTTCGCGGTCCCGTTCCGCGCAGGCGGAGGCGGACCGCCGGCCGGCGGCGTCCCGGCAGGCTTCGACCTGCCGTACGCGGCGACGAGCGGAAGGTAGGCGGCGAGGCCCGCGGCGGCACCGCGGCCGGCCGGCGCGACCGCGAGGTCGAGGCGCGCGTCGCCCGCGGCGCCCTGCAC
>JBKPLI010000036.1:0-6368 GCA_046731555.1 Actinomycetota bacterium
CCTCGCGGGCGCGGCGACCGGCGCACGGCGCACCGGAGCGGTCCGGCGGACAGGCTTCTGCGGCCGCGCGGGCGCCGCCGTCGGGACGGGCGGAACCTGCACTGCGGCGCTGGGCGCGTCGGCGCCCGGCATGATGAGGGCCTCGTGCGGCACCGGCGCATCGACCCCGATCAGGTGCTGGGGCAGGCTGAAGAGGACGGCCAGTGCCGCGGCGAAAAGCGCCCCCGTGGCGGCATGCCTCCAATTCAGTCTCATGGTCCACCCCCCTTGGGCCGACAACGACTAGTGCAAGGTATCGGCACGCTCCGCCGATTGCTTTAACCCCGCAGCCGCCATGGGATCGTTCCGCGTCAAGCTCGTCATCTACTTCGCGCTCCTCGCACTGCTTCCGAGCGCGATCGCGTTCTACGGCTTCCACAGGCTCGCCCAACGGACCGAGACGAGCCGCGTCGACGCGCGGCTCCAGGCGGGGCTGCGGGCGACGCTCTCCGGCTACGCGGCGCGGCTCGACGACGCGCAGCGCCGCGCGACCCTCGTCGCGCGCGAGCCGGGCCTCCAGGAGGTCCTGCGCAACGGCACGGACGACGACATCCGCGCGTTCGTCAACACGCGGACGCTGCTCCTCGTCGTCCGCGGCTCGAGGACGTTCGGGACGGAGCCCCGCCTCGTCGCGCGCCGGTCGGTCGACATCGTCGACCGCGGCATCGTCGTCGGCCAGGTCGTCGCGGTCGTCCCGGTCGACGCCAAGCTCTTGCGCGCGGTCAAGTCCGGGCTCGACCCGGACGACGTCCTCGTGGCCGTGCGCGACGGCGAGATCGTGGCGGGGAGGCACCGCGGCGAGTCGCTCGTCGCGACGACGCCGGGCCGCGCGGCGCGGGTGTCGCTCGGCGGCAAGACGTACCGCGGCCTCAGCACGGAGCCGCTCGACGACCCGTCCGGCGTCGAGCTCGCGGCGTTCACGCCGCAGAGCGCGATCGACGCCGCGACCGCCGGCACGGAGCGGCGGCTCTTCGCCGGGCTCTTCGCGTCGCTGCTCCTGTTCGCGCTCGTGACGTACTTCGTCGGCCGCTCCATCGTGCGCACGCTCGGCCAGCTCGCCGGTGCCGCCGACGAGATCGCGCGCGGCAACTTCCACCAGCGCGTCGAAGTGCGCGGCCGCGACGAGTTCGCGCAGCTCGGCGCTGCGTTCAACCGCATGGCCGCGCAGCTCGAGCAGCGGCTCGTCGAGCTCGAGGAGGAGCGTCACCGGCTGCGCGAGTCGACCGCCCGCTTCGGCGAGGCGCTCGAGGCGACGCACGACGTCGAGCAGCTGCTGCGCGTGATCGTCGAGACGGCAGTCGAGGTCACCGGCGCGTACGGGGGCCTCGTGCTCGACAACGGCCGCGAGATCGCGCGCACCGGCGACCCGGACGCGGGCCTCCAGAAGATCGCGTTCCCCCTGCGAACGGGCGCGGAGGACTTCGGCTCGCTCGTGCTCGCCGCGCCGCAGTTCGACAGCGACCAGGTCGAGAAGGCGGCGGCGCTCGCGTCGAACGCGGTCATCGCGCTCGAGAACGCGCGCCTGCACGACGTCGTCGAGCGGCAGGCGCTCGTCGACCCGCTCACGGAGCTCTCGAACCGGCGCGCGCTCGAGGAAACGCTGCGCGCCGAGCTCGCGCGCGCCGGCCGCTTCGGCGACGCCGTCTGCCTCGTGCTCGCCGACCTCGACGACTTCAAGTCGGTGAACGACCGTTACGGCCATCCGTGCGGCGACGACGTGCTGCGCGAGTTCGCGCAGACGCTCGAGGAGACCGTGCGCGAGATCGACGTCGCCGGTCGTTGGGGCGGCGAGGAGTTCGCGCTCATCCTGCCCGGCACGGACGCCGCCGGCGGTGCTGCACTCGCTGAGCGCGCACGTGCGCGGCTCGAGAGCCGCGTCATCCGCGCGCCGAACGGCGACCGGATCCCCGTCACGGCCAGCTTCGGCGTCGCCGCGTTCCCCGACGGAGGCGACATGCCCACGCTCGTGGCCGCCTCCGACGCCGCGCTCTACCGCGCCAAGCGCGCCGGCAAGAACCGCGTCGTGACTGCGGCGGAGGTATCCAGGCGGTAGACTGCCGCGCCGGACGAGAATGGCTCAGGAGCAGGAGGAATCCATGGCGGTCGACACTCCGTCGCTGTTCGCGGCGGTGATCCAGGAGCACCTCGAGCTGAAGCGCCGCAACGCCGCGCTCGAGCACGAGATGCCGATCGAGAAGTACATGGCGGAGGATCCGTTCGAGAACCACCCGCTCTTCAAGACGGAGGAGCAGGCCCGGGTCGAGGACACGATGGACGGAGCGCAGTCGATCGTCGACGAGCCCACGTCACTCGACTGGCCGTCGGCCGACGACACGTTCATCGACCCGCCGGCCGAGACCGCCGCGCCCGACGCCGAGTCGGAAGAGGTCTCAGACGAGAACCTCTGGTCGCGCTCGCGCGACTTCGACTGGGGCGACTAGGCGTCCCCCCATCCGACACTTGGCGACTGTGGGCGGCGAGCGCCGGCTGAGCCGGCACTCGTGGCGGCTCACGGTGCATTGGCCGGCCGCCCGTGAACCGGAGGGGCGTCGATCGCTTCCGCGATCTTTCGTTCACTAAGGCGACGCGCGTGTCTGTGCGTGAAATGGTGCGAAGTTGGCACACGCGCGTCACACCTCGTCGGCCACCATGTTCTTTTTCCCCTCAGGGTGGGTGGGGGATAGGGATGGGGCCTGCGCTGCGCGTGGACCGGCGCGGCGACGGCCCGGCTAGGGCGCCGCGAGCCTGGCCCAGAGGTTGTCGAGGATCCTGGTCGTCGGGGCGAAGGTCGCCGAGCCGCCGAAGTCCAGGGAGCCGGCGGCGAAGACCTTCGCGCCCGCCGGGGTCTCGTAGTACGACATCTCCGCCGACACGTTCGGACCGAAGAGGTTCGGGATGCCCGCGACGACGATCGTGCCCGGCGGTGAGTCCGGCGACGTGCCGTCGATCTCGATCCCGTAGCCGCCGACCGCCTGGCCGAAGGTCGACCCGTCGACGAGGCCCGTGCCGCTCCAGAGCCATGGCACCGCCGCGCTGTTCGTGACGACGTACAGGCCCTGCTTCCGGCCGTCGTCGTTGGCGCGGTACTGGATGCCGAGCAGCCGCGCCTCGGGACGGCCCGCTGTGCGCCACGTCCCCGCGCGCCGCAGCACCGACCCCTGCTTCGTCACGCGCCAGAAGAAGTTGTTCGCCGAGAGGAACATGAGGTTGCCGCCGAGGTCGCGGTAGCGCTCGATCACGTCGTACTCGTGCGCGCCCACGTACTCCTCGTGACCCTCGAACAGGATCAGGTCGTACGCGCGCGCGAGGTCGTCGCCCGACTTCACGAACTGGAAGTCGGAGTCCGAGATGAACTCGGCCTTGCGCCCGCCCCAGTAGAACCAGTGCAGGAACGGCAGGTCATAGCGGTAGAACCGCGGCGGCGCACCGCGCGCGATGTACGCGCGGCTCAGGTCGACCTTCTGGTGCGGCGCACCCGCGTACCACGTGTCGCCGTAGCCGTCGCCGTCGACGTCCTGGAAGTTGTACGCCTCCCACGTGTTCGTCGGCAGCACGACGAGGACGCGGCTCGTCGCGCCGAGCGGGGAGGGGCGCACGACGAACACCGCGTAGCCGACGCGACCGTCCGGCGAGCCGAGCTGCACGTAGTAGAGGCCGCTCGGGACGTTCGGGATCGTCACGCGGATCTCCCCAGGCGTGCGCCGCCACAGCGACCAGTCGAGCGTCTGCGGGGCGAATCCCGGCACCTCGACGCCGGCCATCTGGTTGTCGGCGTAGACGATGTCGCGCTCCGGCCCCGACTGGAACATGCGCAGCGTCAGGGACGGCGCGTCGGTCGCGACCTTGATCACGGCCGTCTGGCCGGGCAGGTAGCTCTGCCGCGTAAAGCCGGCGTCGATGCCCTGGATGCGCACGACCGGCGCGCGCGGCGCACGGCCGACGAACGCGTTTTCGGCGCCGTACGTCGTCCGGTTGCCGAGGCGGTCGCTCGTGGTGAGGCGAAGCAGGTACGTGCGCGGGTTCATCGTCGGCTTCGGCTTCCAGATCATCGTCTGCGGCCCGGCCTCGAGCTGCTTCGTGGCGGCGAAGATCGTGTGCGGCACCTTCACGGTGCGCGTCACCTCGAGCGTCACGGTCGCGGGCTCGGAGAGGCGGAAGCGGATGCGCGCGACGTCGCGCAGCCCGTCGCCGTTGGGGCTCACCGTCGTGAGGAGGCGCGAGTCGCCCGTGAACCGCGGCGACCTCGTCCCGATGCGCAGATTGTTCAACGCCGGCGCGGTCGCATCGATCCTCAGCGGCCGCTCGGCGACGACCGACGAGCCGTCGAGCAGGCGCACGACGTAGCGGCCGTCGCGCACGCGCTTCCGGTCGATGCGCCCGTTCCACCCCACGCTGAGAAAGCGCCGGGCCGACGGCGGGACGATCCAGCCGACGACGCGGCCGTCCCGGCGCGCGAGCTGCACGCCGACGCTGCCGCGTACGTCGACGGATGCTGCGATCGAGAGCCGCGCGTGCGCGGGCGAGAACGCCGCCGGACGCACGCTGAGCGATGCCGCATGCGCCGTCGAGGGCGCCGCGAGCAGCCCCACGACGATCAGGCCTAGGCGGCGGCGCATGAGACGGAAGGGTAGCCGGGCGCCGGGACGGCCCTCCTCAGTGCTGGCCGCCGCTCGACGCTAGGCAGCGTTGCTTAACCAGCTGCGCGTCCGCGTTAGCGCGCCGTTGGGCGCGCGTTGCCGGCCGGTTTGGACCGCCTTCGAGCGTGGCGGCCATGTCCATCTACACCCACATCCAGCGCACCGGCACGCGCCGGTCGGCAGTCGTTGCGACGATCGTCGTGGCGGTGCTCGGCTTCGCGCCTGCCGGTCTTGCCGCCGGCTCGAAACACGGCGGCAAGTCGCCGACGGCTCGGTTCCATCCGATGCCGGCCGGCGGCTGTGGCACCGTCTGCAAGCGGTACTGACGCGAGCGGGGGAGCTTCGGCTCCCCGGCCCGTCACGTCGAGCTTGCGACGACGGTGTTGCCCTTGGCCGTGAAGAGACGTCGGGCCTCGTCCCGGGCTACGTCACGCTCGTCGGCGCGCCCGGCCGCGTCGAGCACGTCGGCAAGCGCGACTAAGCACCGCGCACGCTCGTTCACCTGATCCGTCTCGGCGAGAAGCTCGAGCGCCTCGCGTGCCAGCGACTCCGCGTCCGCGATGTCGCCGCGCCGCGCGAGCAGAGGCGCGCGTACGCGGCGCCACGCGACCTGCGCGACGGTGTCGCCCGGCGGCGCGAGCTCGGCCGCACGCTGGGACAGCTGGAGCGCCTCCTGCTCGGGGACGAGCGCGGCGAGCGCGGCGAGCTGGGTGGCAAGCCACGCGGTGTCCCCGTCGCGCTCCAGCGTCGCGCACGCGTCCCGGAGGATCGGCTCGGCCGCGCGCGCGTCGCCCGCGAGCGCCTCCACCTCGGCGACCGCCTGCGCGAGGTCCCGCGCGAACGTCCCGCCGTAGCCGAACTCGTCCGAGATCGCGCGCGCTGCGTTCAGGTGCCCGCGCGACGGATCGAATGCGCCGCGCATCGCCTCGAGGCACCCGAGCGCGATGCGGATGTCGGTCTCCGTGCCGCGGTCGGGACCGGCCTCCGCGAGCAGCTCATGGCAGCGTTCGACGGCCGTGTCCACGTGGAGCGGCCCGTAGCGCGCAGCCGCTGCGATCAGCGAGAGGTAGCCGCTCGACGCGAACCCGCTGCGACGACCGTGCGCGACCGCGCGCTCGGCGGCTGCCGCGCTCTCCTCGCTCCGCATCTGCAGCGGCCCGCGGATCGCCGCGATGCAGAGCCACGCGCGCCCGAGCGCGCGGTCGTCGCCGGCGGCCTCGAGCTCCGGGATCGCGGCCTGGACGAACGCGACCGCTTCGTCGGGATCGCCGTCGCCGCGCATCAGCCTCGGCCACGTGCGCTCGATCTCGGCGCGCAGCTCGAGCACCCGCAACCCGTGTGCGCGCGCGATGTCGGCCGCCTCTTCGAGGGTCCGCTCGGCGGCGCGACCTTCGCCCCTGGCCTTGAGCGCTGTGGCGAGCTCGCACGCGAGTGCGACGCGCTCGGCGTCCTCGCGCGGCAGGAGCTCGACGGCGCGGCCGAGCAGGTCGACGGCCGCGCGCGGGTCGTTCGCTCGCCAGATCGCGAGGCCGGCGCGTCCGAGACGGCGGCCGGCTTCCTCGGCGAACGCAGCGCCGGAGCGCTCGAGGTGGAAGCCGACGAGCGCGTCGCTTCCGCCGCGAGCGTCGAGCCAGCGTGCGACTGCCTCGTGCAGGCGTGCGCGCTCGTCCTCCGGCAGCAACGCGTACGCCG
>JBKPLI010000037.1:0-13499 GCA_046731555.1 Actinomycetota bacterium
TACTTCGTCCTGTACGCGTTCCCGCCCGAGCACACGTCGCGCCTTCCGCGCGGCGTCGCAGCGCTCGACTACCTGCTGCTGCTCGCGTTCGTCGCGGGCACGCGCCTGCTCGCGCGCACGCTGATCGAGCGGCCGCCGTCCGGTCTCGTCGCGCGCGGCAAGGAGGTGCTCGTCGTCGGCGCCGGCGACGCCGGCCAGCTCCTGATCCGCGAGATGCAGCGCAACCGGCAGCTGCACTACACGCCGCTCGGGCTCGTCGACGACGATCCGCGCAAGAAGAACACACGCATCCATGGCGTTCGTGTCCTCGGCACCACCGACGAGATGCCGCACCTGCTGCGCGACAACCGGCCCGACGAGGTGCTGATCGCCATCCCGTCCGCGCCGGGCGAGGTGCGGCAGAAGGTCGTCGAGGCCGCACGCGCCGCGCGCGTCCCCGTGAAGACGCTGCCGGGGCTGCACGAGCTGATCTCGGGCGACCTCAATCTCGCCGGTCAGATCCGCGCCGTGCAGGTCGAGGACGTGCTCGGCCGCGAGCAGGTCGAGGTCGACCTCCCGTCGGTCGCCGCATACGTGGAGGGACGCACCGTGCTCGTGAGCGGCGCGGGCGGCTCGATCGGCTCCGAGCTCTGCCGCCAGCTCGCGCGCCTCGGGGCCGCGAGGCTCGTGCTCGTCGAGAAGGGCGAGTCGGCGCTGTTCGAGATCGAGCGCGAGCTCGTCGACGAGCGCGAGTTCGCCGCGGCGATCCCCGTGCTCGCCGATTGCGCCGACCGCGCGAAGATGCGCCAGGTCTTCGAGCGCTACCGGCCGGGCGTCGTCTTCCACGCGGCGGCGTACAAGCACGTGCCGATGCTCGAGGCGAACCCGCTGCAGGCGGTCGCCAACAACGTGCTCGGCACGAGGGCGCTCGCCGAGGTCGCGATCGAGTTCGAGGTCGAGCGCTTCGTGCTCGTCTCGACCGACAAGGCCGCCGACCCGAAGAACCTGATGGGCCAGTCGAAGGCGGTCTGCGAGTGGATCGTCGAGTCGTTCGCGCTCCGCGACGACGTCGAGACACGATTTGTCGCGGTCCGGTTCGGCAACGTGCTCGGCTCCTCCGGGTCGGTGATCCCGACGTTCCGCCGCCAGATCGAGCGCGGCGGCCCCATCACGGTCACGCACCCGGAGATGACGCGCTTCTTCATGACGATCGGCGAGGCGGCGTCGCTCGTCGTCCAGGCCGGCGCGATGGGCGGCCGCGGGCAGGTCTACGTCCTCGACATGGGCAAGCCGGTGAAGATCCTCGACCTCGCGAAGCAGATGATCCGCCTCTCCGGCCGCACCGAGGAGCAGGTCCCGATCGTCTTCGTCGGCGCGCGCGCGGGCGAGAAGCTGCACGAGGTGCTGTGGAACGACGGCGAGGCCGTCGGGCCGACCTCCCACCCGAAGATCATGCGCGCGGCCCGGCCGCCGGTCGACCGCGAGTGGCTCGACGACGAGCTCGGCGGCCTCGAACGCCTCGTGGAGGAGGGCGACACCCTCGGCGTGGTCGGCAGGCTGGGAGCGATGGTGCGCGAGCCGCGTCGCGTCGGTCGCGAAGCGGTCCTCGAGGACACGCTCCACTAACGCATTTTCCGCTTTTGTGACGGTCACGTGACGGAATGATTCCGTCTGCGTCCGCCCACGCCGGTACGGTCGCTCGAGGTGATTCTCGACGGCCTCAATCCGGAGCAGCGCCGCGCGGCCGAGGCCGTGCGCGGGCCTGTGTGCATCCTCGCGGGCGCGGGCTCCGGGAAGACGACGACGATCACGCGGCGCATCGCGTGGCAGGTCGCGAGCGGCGCGTTCCCGGCGGACGAGATCCTCGCGGTCACGTTCACCGACAAGGCGGCCGGCGTGATGAAGGCACAGCTCGCGAGACTCGGCGTCGCGGGCGTCGAGGCGCGCACGTTCCATTCGGCGGCGCTCGGGCAGCTCCATCGGTACGCGGCGGGCGCGGTTGGGCGCATCCTCCCCACGAAGGCGCTCGTCCTGCGCCAGATCGCGAACTCGCTCCCGCGCCCGTACCGCTTCCGGCCGGCGGTCGATCTCGCGACCGAGATCGAGCGCGCGAAGAACCGCCGGGTCGCGCCCGACGCGTACGTCGACTCGCTCGCCGGCCACGAGCCGCCGATCCCGGCCGACCTGATGGTGCGCGTCTACCGCGAGTACGAGCGGCGGAAGACGGCGAAGAACGAGCTCGACTTCGAGGACGTGCTCGCGCTCGCCGTTCGCCTGCTCGAGGGCAACGACCACGCGCGCGCGGACGTGCGCGACCGCTACCGCGCGTTCACGGTCGACGAGTACCAGGACGTGAACCTCCTGCAGCAGACGCTGCTCGAGCTGTGGGTCGGGCCGCGCGACGACCTCTGCGTCGTCGGTGACGACTACCAGGCGATCTACTCGTTCACGGGCGCCTCGCCGGCCTGGCTGCTCGGAATGCGCGAGCGGTTCCCGCACGCGACGGTCGCGCGGCTCGAGGAGAACTACCGCTCGACACCCGAGGTGCTCGCGCTCGCGAACCGGCTCGTGCCTAGGCTCGGCGGCGCCGAGAAGGTCCTGAGCGCGACGCGGCCCGGTGGGCCTGACCCGCAGGTGCGCGCATTCGCGTCGGCCGAGGCCGAGGGCGCGTGGCTCGCGGGCGAGGTGAGGCGGCTCGCGGGCGAGGCCGTGCCGCTCGAGGAGATGGCGATCCTCTGCCGCACGAACGCACGGCTGGCGGACTTCGAGGAGGTGCTGCACGACGCCGAGCTGCCGTTCCAGGGCTCGTCGCTGCTGGAGCGCGAGGCGGCGCGTCGGCTGTTGCGGGCGCTGCGCGGCTCGGGCGCGACCGACGTCGCCGGCCGCGTCCGCCGGCTCGCGGAGGAGGCGGGCTGGCTGCCCGTCCTGCCCGACCGGCTCGGCGAGCGCGAGCTCGTGCGTCAGACGGATCTCGCCCGCCTCGTGCGCCTCGCGGAGTCGTTCGACGACGGCGTGCGGACCGCCGCGGAGTTCGTCGCCGAGCTCGAGCGGCGCTTCGACTCCGGCGGTGACGCTGCGCGGGGCGTGCACCTGCTGACCTACCACCGCGCGAAGGGGCTCGAGTTCGAGGCGGTGTTCCTCCCGCGCGTGGAGGACCGCGAGCTCCCGTCGCGGCTCGCGAAGACCGACGAGGAGCGCGCCGAGGAGCGGCGGCTGCTCTACGTCGGCATGACGCGTGCGAAGCGCGTGCTCGCCGTGACGTGGTCGCGCCGGCCGAGCCCGTTCGTCGCCGAGCTCGGTGTCGCGTCGGCGGCACGTGCCGCGCCGAGCCAGAAGACCGCCTGGACGCCGGAGGGTGAGGCGCTGCGCCGCTGGCGGGCCGAGCGTGCGCGTGCGGAGGGCGTGCCGGCCTACACCGTGTTCCCCGACCGGACGATCGAGGAGCTGCTCGCGCGGCGGCCGCAGACGGTCGGCGACCTCCGCGGCGTGCACGGGCTCGGCCCGTCGCGAATCGCCCGCTTCGGACCGGAGCTGCTCGCGACGCTCGCGCGGGCGCTCGACGGCGACCTCCCGGACGAGGTTGTCTCGCCGCCGCAGCCGTCTCCGGCGCGAGGCGGCGACGCACGCGACCTGTACGACGCACTCGCAGCGTGGCGGCGCACGCGGGCAAGCGAGGACGCCGTGCCTGCGTACCACGTCTTCCACAACGCGGTGCTCGACGAGATCGCGGCGCGGCGCCCGCGGTCGCGCGAGGAGCTCGCCGCCGTGCCCGGCGTCGGGCCCGCGAAGCTCGACCGCTACGGCGACGCCGTGCTGGAGGTGGTCGCCGCCGCGTAGTTCAGAACGTGAAGCACTCGAACGCCTCGCCCAGCAGGTAGACGAAGAACCCACCGGCCCACAGGAGCGTCGCCGTACCGGCGACGACGGCGAGGAACGCGTCGCGCCTGCGCTCACGGCGCCGCTCGATCACCGCCGCGACGAGTCCGGCGAGCGCGACGACCGGCGCGGCGAGGAAGAGCGCGATCGCGAGCTTCGGCGGGTCCGCCTCGGCGCATTCGGACGCGGAGCTCACCTCGGGGATCGCGCTCAGCAACGTCGAGAGCAGCGCGGCGGACACGGCGGCGCCGGTGACGAGAAGCGAGGCGCTCGTTCGACGGATGCCCATGGGCGCACCGAAGTCGAGGTCGCGCGGACACGCAACCCCCGGCCGTTCGGCGGCGGTCCCGGGTCGGCGAGCGGCTAGTCGAGCGCGGTCAGCAGCAGCTCGAGCAGCCGTCGCGGATCGCGCCGCATGCGTTCGCTCGAGCCCCGGTCGCGCTTCGACAGGTCGAGCGCGCCCGGGTCCGTGAGCGGCCGGAGCCGCCCCTCGCGGATGAGCTTCTCGTCGACGCCGCCGCGCCGTCCGCCGAACGTCGTGTACACCGGCACGCCGAGCGCGACCGCCTCGCGGTTCATCGTCCCGCCGGCCGAGACGACGAGGTCGGCGAACGCGATCAGGCTCTGCGCGTCCACCGCGTGCTCGGGCACGACCACCGACGGGAGCGCGAGCGAACGTACGAAGTCACGCTGCTCGGCGGTGCGCGGGATCACGACGGCATCGACCGAGTCGAGCGAGCCGAGCCGATCGAGCGTCTGCGGGAACAGCGGGTTCGCGTGCCGGTGGTACAGCGACACGTCCGGCGGCGGGCGCAGGACGACGAGCGTCCGCTCGCGGTGGAGCTCGAGCTCGGTGAGCGCCGCCGGGTCCGGCTCGAAGTCGTAGAGGTAGTACTCCTCCTTCAGCCCCTCGTACTGCCGCAGCTTCGGCGGCCGCACGCCGTAGCGCTCGAGACGTTCGGGCGGGATCGCGTCCGGCACGACGACCCGCCGCGCCGCGCGGCAGCCGAGCTGGTGCTGCAGCCACGCGAACTCGTAGTCGAAGGTCGTCGAGCTCGGGATCCGGAGGCGCCGCGCCGTGATGGTCAACTCGTGCGAGCCGTGCGCGATCGCAAGGTCGAACCCGCGCGGCTCCGCCCACCGCTTCAGCGCTCCGAGGCGAGACGTCATCTGCCGCGCCTTGCCGAGGGCCGACCGCCCGGCGTGGTGGCCGATCACCTCGGCCGACAGCCCGAGCCGCTCGATCAGCTCGACGGTCTGCCCGTAGTCGCGCGTCGTGATCTCGACCTCGTGCCCCTGCTCGCGGAGGAGCGAGACGACCGGCCGGAGCACGAGCGGATGCGCGCTCGCGGTCATGTCCATCCAGACGCGCACGAGCCGCGACGCTACACGGTGCCCGAGCGGGCATCCGCGCCGGGCGATCGGTATAAAGATCGCTTATGGACACGCGCCAGCTCGCCGCCTTCTGCGCCGTGGTGGAGCGGCGCAGCTTCTCGCAGGCGGCCGAGCGGCTCGGCGTGACGCAGCCGGCCGTCTCGCTGCAGATCCGGGCGCTCGAGAAGCGGCTCGGGACGCAGCTGCTCGACCGCTCCGGCCGCCGTGTCGAGCCGACGGAGGCCGGGATGCGCCTGTATCGCGGCGCGCAGCGGCTGCTGGGGCTCGAGGAGCAGCTCGTCGCGGAAGTCGCGGGCGGCGACGACGCGGCCGCCCTCGGCGGCACGCTGGAGATCGGCGCGTCGACCGGCCCGGGCGGGATCGTGCTCGCGCAGCTCCTCTGCGACTTCCAGGCCGCCAACCCCGCGCTGCACGTCGCGCTCTCGGTCTTCGACACCCAGACCGTCGTGGAGCTCGTCGCCGAGCGCGAGCTCGAGCTCGGCGTCGTCGGCGCGGCGCGCCGTCATCGCGGCGTTGCGTTCGAGCCGTTCTTCCACGACCAGGTGATCCTCGCGTGCCCGCCGGGCCACTCGTTCGCCGGCCGCACGATCGCGCTGGCCGACCTGCGCGAGGAGACGGTCATCGTCATGCAGGAGGGCGCGGGAGTGCGGCAGATGATCGAGGACGAGCTGCGCCGCGTCGGGACGCGGCTGCGCGATCTCGACGTGCGGCTCGAGCTCGGCCTGCAGGAGTCCGTCACCACCGCGGTGCGCGCAGGCTTCGGCGTGACGTTCATCTCGCGCTCGTCCGTCGAGCCCGACCTCGCCGCGGGCACGATCGCCGAGGCGCGCGTCGAGGGGCTCGAGCTCGAGCGCGACATCTTCCTCGTCCGCGCCACCGGCCGCGTGGAGACGCGCGCCGCGCGCGAGTTCGTCGCGTTCGCGCGGGAGCGGCTCGCGTGATCGTCCGCTGGAGCCTCGACGAGCTGCCCCCGACGCTTGCAGAGCTCGGCGTCGACCGGCCGCTGCTCGTCGCAAGCGAGCGCTGGACGAGCCTCGACGTACCGCGCGTCGCGCACTGGTCCGAGGTGCCCTCCGACCGCATCGAGGTGCCGCCGGGCGTCGACTCGATCCTCGCCGTCGGCGGCGGCTCCGCGATCGACACGGCGCAACATGCGTCGTCGACGAGCGGGCTGCCGGTGGTCTCCGTGCCGACGACGTACTCGGGTGCCGAGTGGACGCCGACGTTCGGCATCCGCTCGCCGGACCGCCGCATCCGGGGCGCGGGCGGCGGAGCGAACCTCGCCGCGATCGTCTACGACGTCGACCTCACGCTCGACCTGCCGCGCGCCGGCACGGTCGGCACCTCGCTGAACGCGCTCGCGCACTGCGCCGAAGCCCTCTACGTGAAGGGGCGCAGCCCCGAGGGCGACCAGGAGGCGCTCGCGGGCGCGAAGCTGATCGCGGAGCACCTGCCGCTCGTCGTAGACGCGCCACACGACCGCGAGGCGCGCACGCAGCTCCTGCGCGGCGCGTCGCACGCCGGTCACGCGCTCGTGCTCGCCGGCCTCGGCCTCGCGCACGCAATGGCGCAGGCGCTCGGCGGGCTGTACGGCCTGCCGCACGGCGCGATGAACGCGCTCACGCTCGCGCCGGCGCTGCGCTTCAACGCGATCGTCGCGCCGCAGGAGGTCGTGCGCTTCGGTAGCGCGATCCGCGGCGGCGATCCGGCCGTGAAGGTCGAGGAGCTCGCGGCGCTCGGCGATTTCGGGCGACTGCGCGACTTCGGCATCCCGCAGGACGATCTGACGCACGTCGCGGAGGTCGCTGCGGCCCGGCCGGGCAACAAGAACAACCCGCGCGAGGCCACGCCGACTCAGGTCGAGGAGCTGCTCAGTTCCATCTGGTGAACGACCCCGAATCGTCCTCGCGGACGAGGGAGGCGGCGCTAGAACCGTAAGGGCAGCAGTCCGGGGAGATTGGGGACATACCCCGATTGGCGATCACGCTCAGGGTCTTCAGGCTGCTTCGCGAAACGGTGAACGAAGCGAAGGGAACGCCATGATGAAGACGAATCTCGCCGGCCGCGCCGGGCGTTGGAGCGCGGCCCACTGGAAAACCGCGACGTTCGGAGCGGTGTTCGCGGCGGTGATCGCGATGATGATCGGCGGCGTCGTCGGGCTGAACGTGCTCGCCGACTCCGACACCGGCTCGGGTGAGACGGCGCGTGCCGAGAAGATCCTCTCGAAGGCCGACTTCAAGCAGCCCGCGACCGAGAGCGTGCTCGTGCAGAGCCGCGACGGGAAGGCGACGCTGGCGGATCAGCAGTTCCGCGCCGCCGTGTCGTCCGTGATCCAGGCGCTCTCCCGGCAGCAGGCCGTGACGAACGTCCGGTCGCCGCTCGAGCCGACGAACGAGGGCCTCGTCTCGAAGGACCGCGCGTCCGCGCTCGTGCAGTTCGACGTCGTCGGCAAGGCGGACGACGCGGACAAGAAGATCGAGCCCGTGCTCGCCGCGGTCGCGTCGGCGCAGAAGGGCAACCCGAGCTTCCGGGTCGAGGAGTTCGGCCTCGCGAGCTCGAACCACGAGCTGTCGAAGGTGTTCGACCGCGACTTCCAGCGCGCGGAGTACACGTCGCTGCCGGTCACGTTGATCATCCTCGTGATCGCGTTCGGCGCCCTCGTCGCCGCATCGATCCCGGTGCTGCTCGCGTTCCTCGCCGTGCTCGGCTCGATCGGCGCGTTCGCGGTCCTGAGTCACGTGTTCCCGTCGGCCGAGTTCGTGAACAGCGTGATCCTGCTGATCGGTATGGCCGTCGGCGTGGACTACTCGCTGTTCTACATCCTCCGCGAACGCGAGGAGCGACGGCGCGGCAAGGACTCGCACGAGGCCTTGCTGACCGCGTCGGCCACGTCGGGCCAGGCGATCCTCATCTCCGGCGCCACGGTGCTCGTCGCGATGGCCGGCATGCTCTTCGCCGGGAACAAGATCTTCACGTCGATGGGCCTGGCGACGATGGTCGTCGTCTTCGTGGCGATGCTCGCGTCGGTGACGGTCGTGCCGGCGCTGCTCTACAAGCTCGGCCACCGCGTGGAGAAGGGACGCATCCCGTTCCTCTCGCGGCGCAACCACGAGCCGCGCGTCTGGCCGGCGATCCTGCGCCGGGTGCTCGCGCGGCCGGGGCTCTCCGCGGCGCTGTCGGCAGGCCTGCTCGTGCTGCTCGCGCTGCCCACGTTCACGCTGCACACGAAGCTCCCGAGCTTCACCGACCTGCCGCACAACCTGGCGATCGTGAACACGTTCGAGCGGATCAACACGGCGTTCCCGGGCTCACCCGCGCCCGCGACCGTCGTGGTGAAGGCGCCGGACGTGCAGGCGGCGCCGGTGCGGGCGGCGATCGCCGACCTCGAGCGCGAGGCGCTCGCGACGAAGCAGATGAGCCAGCCCGTCTCCGTTCGCGTGAACCACGACCGGACGGTGGCGGCGGTCGACATCGCGTTGAAGGGCTCGGGCGACGACGACACCTCGTTCGCGGCCCTGAAGACGCTTCGAGACGACGTGCTGCCATCGACGGTCGGCAAGCTCGGCGACGGTGTCGAGTACGCGGTCACGGGCAACACGGCCGGCACGAAGGACTTCAACGACCAGATGAAGGCGCGACTCCCCATCGTGTTCGGGTTCGTGCTCGCGCTGGCGTTCGTCCTGCTGCTGCTCACGTTCCGCTCGATCGTGATCCCGCTGAAGGCGATCGTCCTCAACCTGCTCTCGGTCGGGGCCGCGTACGGGATCCTCGTGCTCGTGTTCCAGCACACGTGGGCAGAAGGGCTGTTCGGCTTCCAGTCGAACGGCGCAATCGCCTCGTGGCTGCCGCTGTTCCTGTTCGTGATCCTGTTCGGCCTCTCGATGGACTACCACGTGTTCATTGTCAGCCGGATCAAGGAGCTCGTCGACCGCGGCGAGAAGACGGAGGACGCGGTGCTGCACGGCATCACGCGCACGGCGGGCGCCGTGACGAGCGCGGCCGCGGTGATGGTCGCCGTGTTCGCGATCTTCGCGACGCTGTCGATGATCGACATGAAGCAGATGGGCTTCGGCCTCGCGGCGGCGATCCTCGTCGACGCGACGATCGTGCGCGCGGTGCTGCTCCCGTCGGCGATGAAGCTGCTCGGCGACTGGAACTGGTACCTCCCGCGCTGGCTTGAGTGGCTGCCGTCGCTCTCGCCCGAGGCGGTGGAGCCGGAGCCGTTGCCGGAGGCACCACCCGCGATCGCGGCCTGACGCCCGCAACGAGATCGGCTCGGTGGGCGCCGCGGCCCACCGAGCCGAGCCATCTCGTCACGAGCGGTTGTCGCGCGGGTCCCAGAGGTCGATCGGCGCTGTGCGCTCGTAGGCCATGCCGTTCGGGTAGCTGATCAGCTCGACGTTCGTGCCGAACGGCGTCGCGAAGTAGTTGATCGACTGCCCGGCGGCCGGCCCGTCCGTCAGCGTCAGCGGCCCGTCGAGCTTCGTGCCCGTGCGGTCCTGCAGCGTGTCGACGCCCTTCTCGATGCGCTTCACATACAGCCCGACGTGGTGGCCGCCCCAGTCGGAGTTGCGGCGGATCGAGCGGTCCTGGTCGGGCGACGTGTACTGGAAGAGCTCGATGTTCGGCCCGTCGCCGCCGCGGAACATCCGGATCTGCTGCACGACCGCGGCGCGGTTCACGTCGACGAGCTGCGTCATGAAGTCGCCCGTCGGATCCGCGAACGGACCGAACGTGAGCGGGTTCGAGAAGCCGAGCTTCTGCTCGAGCCACTCGGCGGCGATCGCGAGGTTCGGGACGGTCATGCCGACGTGATCGATACCGAGCAGGCCGGGCACCTTCGTCACCGTCGGCCGCAGGCCGTTGCGCTTCGGCGACCACAGCGGCTCGCGGACGGTGCGCTCGTACGCCATGCCGTTCGGGTAGCTGATGAACTCGATGTACCCGCCCCACGGCGTCTTGAAGTAGTTGATCGATTGCCCAGCGGCCGGGCCGTCCGTGAGCGTGAACGGGCCGAAGAGCCGCTGCACGCCGCGCGAGTCCATGTACGCGACCGCCTCCGCTATGTCCGTGACGTAGAACGCGACGTGGTGCCCCGACCAGTCGGAGTTGCGCGGCATGGCCCGCCGCTGTCCCGGCGCCTGGTACTGGAAGAGCTCGAGGTTCGCGCTGCGGCCGATGCGCAGCATCGTGATCTTGTCGACGCGCGTCCCGGTGACGACGTCGACGACCCCTTCGACGCCCTCGAACGGCCCGAACGAGAGCGGCGCGACCGCCCCCAGCACGTCCTCGAACCACTCGACCGCCTGGTTCAGGTCGGGGACGGTGATCCCGACGTGATCGATGCCGACGAGGCCGAGCGAGCCCTTCGCGTGGTCGTCCTTCGGCCCGTGGCCGAAGGCGCGCTCCGGCGCGACGGCCGCGGTGCCCGCGGCGACGGCGCCGTAGGCGAGGAACCGCCTGCGCGGCATCCGCACCTCGTTTTCGTGGCTCTCGCTGGACACCGCGCCTCCTTTCGCTCGCATCGCCTGGGCAGGCGAGCGTCTCACGTCGCGCGCGGCCTGTCGACCGTATAACGAACGCTAATCCGACCGATTAGGTATAGTCGCCGGTCGTGGCCCGCTCCGCGCCTATCGATGTGCTCGTGATCGGGAGCGGGGCCTCGGGCCTCGCCGCCGCCGTCTCCGCCGAGCGGGCCGGCGCGAACGTCGCGCTCGCGACGAAGGGCTCGCTACAGGCGAACAACTCGTCGAAGGCCCAGGGCGGCATCCAGGCGTCGTTCGGCGCCGACGACTCCCCCGAGCAGCACGCCGTCGACGTGATGGCGTCCTCGCACGAGACCGCGAACCCGGCGCTCGTCGAGGTGCTCACGTGCGACGCGCACTCCGCGATCCATTGGCTCGAGGAGCTCGGCGTGCAGTTCACGCGCGACGCCGACGGCGGTTACCGGCTCGCCCGCTGCGGCGGCGCGTCGCGCAAGCGCCTCCTCCAGGTCGGCGACCGCACGGGGCACGCGATCACGAAGGCGCTGCGCGAGGCGTGGGAGGGCGGTTCGGGCACGAGCGTTGCGAACGCACCGCTCCGCGACCTCACGCAGGTGAACGGCCACTGGCGCGCGCGAGTCGGCGACGACACGGTCGACGCGGGCACCGTCGTGCTCGCCGCCGGCGGGCGCTGCTACCGCGAAGCCGAGGAGCGCGGTGAGCTCTCGACGAACCATCCGGGCGCGACCGGAGAGGTCACGCGCATTGCGCTCGAGCTCGGCGCCGAGTCGCGCGACCTCGACGCGCTCCAGTACCACCCGAACGGCGGCGCCTGGCCGGCGAACATGCAGGGCTACTCGATCCCGGAGACGACGCGCGCGTACGGCGCAGTGCTGCTGAACGCGGACGGCGCGGAGTTCACCGACTCGCTCGGCCCGCGCGACCAGGTCTCGCAGGCCATCTTCGACGAGGTCGCGAAGGGCAAGGGCGTCGAGACGCCCGACGGCCGGCCGGCGGTGTACCTCGACACGACGCGCATCGCGCCCGAGGACGCCGAGATCTCGCTGCCGTACATGCTGCGCCGCTACCGCGGCGCGGGCATCGACCCGCTCGGCGAGAAGATCCTCACGTACCCGGTCCTCCACTACCAGAACGGCGGCCTCGTGATCGACACGGACGCCGAGACGACGCTCCCCGGCGTCTACGCCTGCGGCGAGATCGCGGGCGGCACGCACGGGCGCAACCGCATGATGGGCAACTCGCTGCTCGAGTGCGTCGTCTTCGGCCGTCGTGCGGGTCGCGCCGCCGCCGAGAAAGCGAAGGCATGAGCGCGCTACGCGCTCTATTCACAGGACTGTCGCCAACCGTGATTGGACACTCATGACATTGCTAGCTACGGAGCTGCAGCACGCGGTGGAGGATGCGGCCGCGCACCTCTACGTCTGGGCGCTGAAGGACATCCCGCAGGACCTGCGCGACGCGCTCGCGGCCGCGCGCGACAAGGAGACGTCCGTCGCGGGCAAGCGCGTCCTCGACGTCATCCACCGCAACGTCAACGTCGCCGACAGCGAGAAGAACCTCGTCTGCCAGGACACGGGCATCGCCGTCTACCACGCGCGTGTCGGCGAGCACTTCCCGCTCCATCCCACGCGCATCTACGAGGCGCTCCGCGACGGCACGGCCCGCGCGACCGTCGAGCATCCGCTCCGGTCGAACGCGGTGCACACGATCACGCGCGAGAACACGGGGCCGAACATCGGCCACCGCCTGCCGATCGTGCACTGGGAGTTCATCGAGGACTGGGACGGGCTCGACGTGAAGTGCGTGCCGAAGGGCTCCGGCTCCGAGAACATGAGCTTCCTGAAGATGTGCGTGCCGGCCGACGGCGTGAAGGGCGTGAAGCAGTTCGTGCTCGAGTCGATCGTCGGCGCCGGCGGCAAGCCGTGCCCGCCGGGGATCGTCGGCGTCGGCATCGGCGGCTCGGCCGACTACGCGATGTACCTCGCGAAGGAGGCGATCATGCGGCCGATAGGGACGCGCAACGCCGATCCGATCGTCGCGCAGCTCGAGGACGAGCTGTTCGGCCTCCTGAACGAGACCGGCATCGGGCCGATGGGTCTCGGCGGCGACGTCACCGTCCTGCAGTGCCACATCGAGCACGCCGACACGCACATGACGCTCAACCCGGTCGCCGTGAACTACCAGTGCTGGGCCGCGCGCCGCGCGTCCGCGCACATCTCGGCGGACGGCGACGTCGACTACGACCGGGAGTTCTGAGATGGCGCAGCATGAGGTCACCTTCCCGATCACCGATCCGGCCGAGATCATGAAGCTTCAGGCCGGCGACGAGGTCACGGTGCAGGGCCACATCATCGGCATCCGCGACCGCACGCAGATCCGCATCTTCGACCAGGGCGTCGAGCCGCCGATGGACCTGCGCGGGGCCTTCCTTCTTCACACTGCTCCGAACGTCCGGAAAGTAGGCCCCGCGAAATACGAGAAAATTTGCATCGGCACGACGACGAGCGCGCGCATGGTGCGCTTCACCGAGCCGCTCGGCGCGCAGTACGGCGTGCGCGCGATCTGCGGCAAGGGCGGGTTCCCCGACGAGGCGATCGAGCCGATGCAGCGGCTCGGGATGGTCTACTTCGCGATCGTCGGCGGGGCCGCGGCGCTCGAGACCACGCAGATCGAGGAGATCGAGGAGGTCGCGTGGGAAGAGCTCATGCCCGAGTGCCTCTGGAAGTTCCGCGTGAAGGACTTCGG
>JBKPLI010000038.1:0-8288 GCA_046731555.1 Actinomycetota bacterium
ACGTGCGGCTGCACGCGCGCGACCTCGGGGGCGAGCGCGCGCGGGAGGCGGCGAGCGCGGCCGTGGACGCGTGCCGCCGGTTCGGCGCGCGGGCGCTCGACACGCTGATCGTGTCGGGCACCTCGACGGCCGACGACGTGCGCCGGGCGGTCGAGCTGACGGGCGGCGAGCTCTCGGTTGTGCCGCTCTTCGAGACCATCGACGACCTCGCGGCCGCGCCGCACATCGTCGACGAGCTGCTCGCGGGCGGCGGCTGGGCGCGCGACGGCCGTGCCGAGGTGATGGTCGGCTACTCAGACTCGGGCAAGGACGGCGGCTACCTCGCGGCGCAGTGGGCGATCCACCGCGCGCAGGAGGCCCTTGCCGAGACCGCGCGCGGGCACGGTGTCGAGCTGACGGTCTTCCACGGCCGCGGCGGCTCGACCGGCCGCGGCGGCGGGCCGACGCACGCGGCGATCGTCTCGCAACCGCCCGGCAGCCCGCCCGGCCGGCTGCGCCTGACCGAGCAGGGCGAGACCGTGTCGTTCAAATACCTCCTCCCCGGGCTCGCGCGCCGCAACCTCGAGGCCGCGATCGCGGGCGCGCTGCTCGCGGCGTTCCCCGAGCGCACGTCGCGCCTGCCGGACGACGACGAGCGGCGCGTGCTCGACGAGCTCGCGGGGGTCTCGCGCGAGCGGTACCGCGCGTTCGTCTGGGAGGAGCCGCGCTTCGTGCCGTTCTTCCGCGCGTTCACGCCGGCCGACGAGCTGGCGCTGCTCGAGATCGGCTCGCGCCCGGCGCGGCGCCCGGACGACGCGGAGTACCTGCCGTCGCTGCGCGCGATCCCGTGGGTGTTCGCGTGGACGCAAAACCGGGTGCTGCTACCGGCGTGGTTCGGCGTCGGGACGGCGTTCGCGCAACTCGACGACGAGACGCTGCGCGAGCTGTACGACGGGCTGCCGTTCTTCCGCGTGCTCGTCGACAACGTCGAGATGACGCTCGCGAAGTCGAGCCTCGAAGTCGCGCGCGGCTACCTCGCGCTCGTCGGCGACGAGTCGTTGTACGCCGAGATCGAGGCCGAGCACGCGCTCGCCGTCGAGCGTGTGCTCGCAGCGTCGGGCTCCGACGCGCTGCTCGAGCGACAGCCGGTGATCCGCCGCTCGATCGACCTCCGCAACCCGTACGTCGACCCGATGAACGCGATTCAGGTCGAGTTGCTGCGACGCTGGCGGGGCGGCGACGAGAGCGCGCGGCTGCCCCTCATGCGCTCGATCGCAGGGGTCGCCGCCGCGCTGCGGAACACGGGCTGACGTGGACGCGGTCGAGGTCATTCGCGCGTCGGGCGCACGCGTCGAGCCGGGGCTCGACGACGAGGCGATCGAAGCGTTGGCGGCCGAAGTCGGCACACCCTTTTCGGCCGAGCTGCGCGAGGTGCTGCGCATCGCCGCGTCGATCGACGGCCCGGTCGAGATCGACTTCACGGGCCGCAGTCTCTCGTTCGGCGACGACGAGCTGTTCCCGGCGTGCCACGCGATCGCCGGCGACGGCATCGGCAACCACTGGATCGTCGACCTCACGCCGGACGCGCCCGAGCGCGCGCCGGTGTTCTTCGCGTGCCACGACCCGCCGGTCGTCGTCTTCGAGACGCCCGACGTCGCGACCTTCGTGCGAGAAGCGCTGGCCGTCGGGCTCGGCGGCGACGAGCACGACGCGCGGGTCGACCGCGTCTGGGCCGAGGACACGCGCCCGCTGACGCACGCCGAGGCGCTCGCCGGCGACGAGGCGCTGAGCGCGTTCGCGTCGCAGCTCGACGAACGGTTCACGTTCGTCGACCTCGGTGTGCCCGAGCGCGGCGACGGCTTCGCGTGGGGCCGCCACGGCGCGCGCACGATCGTCCGCCGCGACGGCACGCGCCGGCTGTTCGCCTACGCCGCGCCCGAACGCAAGCGCGGCTTCCTCAGCCGCCTCCGCGCCTAGTCGGGACAGGTCCGATTCGGACACGTCGGGGTCTGACCCCGGCATGTCCGTGGCGGACGTGTCTCGAACGGACGCCGAACCGCGCAATCAAGCCAAATGGCGTTCGCGACTGTGCCCCAACATGTCCGTTCGGGACATGGCGGGCTCTGGCCCCGACAGGTCCGAAAAGGTCAGGCCGGAAGCGCGCTCGTGTCGACGCGGCCGGCGTGCGCGGACTCGTACGCCGCGATCTCGTCCTCGAGCTTCAACGTGCGCGCGACGTCGTCGAGGCCGTGGAGGAGCGACTCGCGCTCGAACGCGTCGAACTCGAACGGCACCGTCAGCCCGCCGGGGTGCGAGATCTCCTGCGCCTCGAGGTCGACCGTGAGCTCGTTCGACTCCGCGACCGCCGCCTTCACGCGCGCGAGGTCGTCCGCGCCGAGCACGATCGGCGCGAGGCCGGTCTTCATCGCGTTCGTGCGGAAGATGTCGCCGAACGACGGCGCGAGGACGACGCGGAAGCCGTAGTCGTCGAGCGCCCACGCGGCGTGCTCGCGCGACGAGCCGCAGCCGAAGTTGCGGCCCGCGACGAGGATCCGTGCGCCCTCGTACTCCGGCCGGTGCAGCTCGAAGCCGGGGTCCTTCATCCAGTCGTAGAACAGGAACTCGCCGTACCCGGCGCGCTCGATGCGCTTCAGGAACTGCTTCGGGACGATCTGGTCCGTGTCGACGTCCGCGCGGTCGAGCACCGCGACGCGACCCGACACCACGCGCAGCTCCCTCATGCCAAGCGGCGCCTCATGCGGCCACCAGATCCGGCGCGAACGAGCGCACGTCGACGAAGTGACCCGCCAACGCGGCGGCCGCGGCCATCGGCGGCGAGACGAGGTGCGTCCGGCCGCCCGCGCCCTGCCGGCCCTCGAAGTTGCGGTTCGAGGTCGAGGCGCACCGCTCGCCCGGCGCGAGGATGTCCGGGTTCATGCCGAGGCACATCGAGCAGCCCGCACGCCGCCACTCGAAGCCCGCACGCATGAAGACCTGGTCGAGCCCCTCCGCCTCGGCCTGCCGCTTCACCTGCGCCGACCCCGGCACGACCATCGCGCGCACCGACTCGGCGACGCGACGGCCCGCCACGACGGACGCCGCCGCGCGCAGGTCCTCGATCCGCGCGTTCGTGCACGAGCCGATGAAGACGCGGTCGACGCGGATGTCCGTGATCGGCGTGCCGGGCTCGAGCGCCATGTAGTGCAGCGCGCGCTCCGTCGCCTCGCGCTCGGCCGCGTCGTCGAAGTCGTCCGGCGACGGCACGACCTCGCCGACCGGCACGACCATGCCGGGGTTCGTGCCCCACGTGACCTGCGGCTCGAGCGACGAGACGTCGATCTCGAGCACGGAGTCGAAGCGCGCGTCGTCGTCGGAGCGCAGCCCGCGCCAGCGGTGGAGCGCCTCCTCCCACGCCGCGCCCTGCGGCGCGCCCGGCCGGCCCTCGAGGTAAGCGAACGTCGTGTCGTCGGGCGCGATCATCCCGGCGCGCGCGCCGGCCTCGATCGACATGTTGCAGATCGTCATGCGCCCCTCCATCGAGAGCGCGCGGATCGGGGCGCCGGCGTACTCGAGCACGTGGCCGACGCCGCCGGCGACGCCGAGCCGGCCGATCGCGCCGAGCACGATGTCCTTCGCGGTCAGGCCGAACGGCAGCTCGCCGGAGAAGTCGACGAGCATGGTGCGCGGCCTCGCCTGCAGCAGCGTCTGCGTCGCGAGCACGTGCTCGACCTCCGACGTGCCGATGCCGAACGCGAGCGCGCCGAACGCGCCGTGCGTCGAGGTGTGGCTGTCGCCGCAGACGATCGTCATGCCCGGCTGCGTGACGCCGAGCTCAGGGCCGATCACGTGCACGATCCCCTCGCGGCCGCTGCCCGTCGCGTACAGCGGGATGCCGAACTCCTCGCAGTTGTGCTGCAGCGTCTCGAGCTGCTGCTTCGCGAGCGGGTCGGAGATCGGGCCGGGCAGCGTCGGGACGTTGTGGTCCATCGTCGCGACGGTGCGGTCCGGCCGGCGCACGGGGCGGCCGGCGACGCGCAGCGCCTCGAACGCCTGCGGGCTCGTCACCTCGTGCACGAGGTGGAGGTCGACGTACAGCAACGCCGGGCCGTCACCCTCGCTCACGACGTGCTCGTCCCAGATCTTCTCGAACAAGGTGCTCAGCGCGCCACCTCCGCCGGATAGCAGCCGAGCACGCGGAGCGCGCGTGTGAGGCCGCGCAGCTCGCCGAGCGCGATGCGCACCTCGCCGTCGAGCGGGTGCCCGTCGAACACGACGTCGAAGCGATAGCGCCACCGGGACTGCGGGAGCGGGCGCGACACGAGCTGCACCATGTTCAGATCGTGCCGGACGAACGGCTCGAGGGCGTGGTAGAGCGCGCCGGGCCGGTGGTCCGTCACGAACGAGAGCGCGGTTCGCCAGCCCTCGTGGCTCCCCTCGACGCGCGTGTACGGCGCGATCGCGACGAAGCGCGTGAACGCCTCGGGGTGGTCGCTCACGTCGTCGACGACGATCGCGAGGCCGTACTCCTCGGCCGCCTCGGGACTCGCGATCGCGGCCTCCGTGGGGTCGTCGGACTCGGCTACCTCGCGCGCGGCGTGCGCAGTCGTCGAGGCGGCGACGAGCGTTGCGGAGAGCTGCGACACGACGCGGCGGCACTGCTCGAACGCGACGGGGTGCGAGCGGATCGTCTTGAACTGCTCGACCGGCGCGGGCCGACGCGCGACGAGGCAGTGCCGAATCGGAAGCGACGCCTCGCGCACGATCGAGAGCGGCGCGTCGTAGAGCAGGTCGTGCGTCTCGGCGACCGGGCCGACGAGCGAGCTCTCGATCGGCAGCACGCCGAGGGAGACGTCGGTCGCGACCGTCGCCTCGACGACGGCCGTGAACGTCGGCAGGTCGACGGCCGTCGAGCCGGCAGGCGCGAGCAGCGCCGAGGCGGCGGCGCTGTGCGAGCCTGGCGGGCCGGGATAGCCGACGGTCGTCGTCACAGGGCGAAGTCGATCCTGACGGGCAGTCCGCACCGCGCACAGTACGTGCGCGCCGCACCCTTGCGGTGGGCGACGACGTCGGGCAGGGGCGTCGGGCAGAGGCACACGATCGGGGCGGCGTCGGGGAAGTGCGGCGGAGCGTCGTCCTCGACGGCGTGATCGGGGATCACGACACGCGGGTCGTCCATGCGTCCTCCTCGGGGGTCGGTGCGGCGGCGAGTGCGCCGAGGACGGCGTCGCCGAAGGCGTCGGTGCCGGCGGTGCCGCCGGCGTCGCGGGTGGGCGTCGTGCGGAGAGCCTCGTCGACCGCGCGCTCGAGCGCACGCGCGAGCTCGGGCTCGCCGAGGCCGTGGTCGAGAAGCAGGGCGACCGACCGGAGCATCGCGGCCGGGTTCGCGGCGCCGGTGCCGGCGATGTCCGGCGCGGAGCCGTGGACCGGCTCGAAGATGCCGGGGCCGCGGTCGCCGAGGCTCGCGGAAGCGGCGAGGCCGAGCCCGCCGGTCACCGCGGCCGCGACGTCGGAGAGGATGTCGCCGAAGGTGTTCTCGGTCACGACGACGTCGAACGTGTCGGCGTCGGTGACGAGCTGCATCGCGGCGCTGTCGACGAGCGCGTGCTTCAGCTCGACGTCGGGGTAGTCGCGCGCGACCTCCTCGACGACGCGGCGCCAGAGGCGGGAGGTCGAGAGCACGTTCGCCTTGTCGACCGACGTGACGTGGCCGCGGCGCGTGCGCGCGACCGCGAACGCGCGGTGCGCGAGCCGCTCGATCTGGCTCGGGTGGTACTCGCACGTGTCGAAGACGGTGCCGTCGTCCAGCACCCCGCGGCGTCCGTAGTAGAGCCCGCCGACGAGCTCCCGCACGATCAGCAGGTCGACGCCGTCGCCGATCGCCGGACGCAGGTTCGCGTAGACGTCGAGCGCGCGGCGCAGCCCGATCAGGCCGGCCTCGGGGCGCAGCGCACCGCCGTCCCACTTCGGGCCGCCGACGGCGCCGAGGAGCACCGCGTCGGCCGTGCGGCAGGCGTCGAGCGTCCCCGGGGGAAGCGGGTCGCCCACGCCGTCGATTGCCGCACCGCCGATCGGGTGCTCCTCGACCTCGGCTTCGGGCAGGAGGCGTTCGAGGATGCGTACGGCCTGAGCCGTCACCTCCGGTCCGATGCCGTCGCCGGGTAAACACACCACACGTGTCATGCGCTGACCCCCAGCTCGTCGAGCAGCGCGTCGACGTCGGGGTCGATCTGGAGGACCGAGCCCGCGCCGGACACGAGCTGCGGCGTCTTGAGCCCCGTGCCGGTGACGAGCAGGACGACGCGGTCGTCCTCGCCGACCTGGCCCGCCGCGACCGCGGCGCGCAGCGCGCCGAGCGTCACGCCCGCGGCGGTCTCGCCGAAGATGCCGGCCGTCTCGGCAAGGAGCGCCATGTTCGTGCCGATGTCGTCCTCGGGCACCGCGTGGATCGCGCCGCCGGACGCGCGTGCCGTCGCGATCGCGAGGTCGCCGTCGGCGGGGTTGCCGATCGCAAGCGACTGCGCGCGCGTGCGCGGGCGCACGGGCGAGACGCGGCGGTCGTCGGCGAACGCGTGCGCGACGGGTGCGCAGCCCTCGGCCTGCCCGCCGTAGATGCGCGGGCGCGGCCCGTCGACGAGCTCGAGGCGGCGGAACTGCTCGAAGCCCTGCCAGAGCTTCGTGAAGAGCGCGCCGGACGCGATCGGCGCGAACACCGCGTCGGGCGTCTGCCAGTCGAGCTGCTCGGCGATCTCGAACGCGAGCGTCTTCGAGCCCTCCGCGTAGTACGCGCGCAGGTTCACGTTCACGAACGCCCAGTCCACCTCGCCCGCGAGCTCGACGGCGAGGCGGCTGCAGTCGTCGTAGCTCCCGCGGACGCCGTAGAGCGTCGCGCCGTACACCGACGTCGCGAGGAGCTTCTCCGGCTCGACGTCGGCCGGGCAGAACACGACCGCCGGCAGGCCCGTCGCGGCGGCGCGCGCCGCGACCGCGTTCGCGAGGTTGCCCGTCGACGCGCAGGCGAGCGTCTCGAGCCCGAGCTCGGCCGCCTTCGCAGCGGCGACCGACACGACTCGGTCCTTGAACGAGTGCGTGGGGTTCAGGTGGTCGAGCTTCAGCAGCACCTCGCCCACGCCGAGCGCGCGCGCGAGCCGCGGCGCCGGCACGAGCGGCGTGAACCCGGGGCCGCCGTCGGCGTCCGCGGGCGGCTCAACAGGCAGAAGCGACGCGTAGCGCCACAGCGACCGCGGCCCGGCGGCGATCGACGCGCGCGTCGTGCGCTGCGCGACGGCATCCCAGTCGTACACGGGCTCGAGTGGGCCGAAGCAGCGGACGCAGATGCCGCTAGCGACGGCCGGCTGCTCGCTCTCGCAGACGCGGCAGCGGAGAGACTCAACCACGGCTGTTCCTAGACTGGGTCGGGCGATGGAGTTCCGCCGCGTCAACGAGTTGCCGCCGTACGTGTTCGCGACGGTCGACCAGCTGAAGCGGGAGCTGCGGCGGGCCGGGCGCGACGTGATCGATCTCGGCTTCGGCAATCCGGATATCCCGTCGCCGCCGATCGCGGTCGAGAAGCTCTCCGAGGCGGCGCACAACCCGCGCAACCACCGCTACTCCGCGAGCCGCGGCCTGCCCAACCTGCGCGAAGCCGTCGCCGAGCTCTACGAGCGCCGCTTCGACGTGCGGCTCGACCCCGAGCGGCAGGTGGTGAGCACGATCGGGGCCAAGGAGGGCCTCGCGCACCTGATGTGGGTACTGCTCGAGGCGGGCGACGTCGCGGTCGTGCCGTCGCCGAGCTACCCGATCCACCTCGTCGCGCCGCGACTCGCCGGCGCGGCGGTCGTGCACGCGCGCGTCGAGGGCGGCGACCACCTCGCGGCGATCGAGGACGCGATCCGCCAGGCGCAGCCCGCGCCGCGCGTCGTGATCGTGTCGTTCCCGCACAACCCGACGACGGGCGTCGCGACGCCGGAGCTGATGCAGCGCCTCGTCGACCTCGCGCGCGACCGCGGCTTCGTGCTCGTGAACGACTTCGCGTACGCGGACATCGCCTTCGACGGCCACGAGCCGCCGTCCGTGCTGCAGGCCGACGGCGCGCTCGACTGCGCGGTCGAGCTGTACAGCCTCACGAAGTCGTTCTCGATGGCCGGCTGGCGCGTCGGCTTCGTGGTCGGCCGCGCGGACGTCGTCGAGGCGCTCGCGAAGCTGAAGTCGTACCTCGACTACGGCACGTTCCAGCCGATCCAGATCGCGTCGATCGTCACGCTGCGAGAGGCCCCCGAGTACCCGGTCGAGGTCTGCGACATCTACCGCCG
>JBKPLI010000039.1:0-4330 GCA_046731555.1 Actinomycetota bacterium
GGCCGAGACCGAGGCGCCGCACGCGCTGCGCACTCGGATCGACACCAGGCGCCGCGCTCCGGCGCACCGCGTTCGAATCGCGATCGGCGCCGTCGCGGTCGCCGCAGCCGCGGTGGTGATCGGGGTCGCCGTCTTCGGCTCCGATTCGCACGGGCAGCAGTTCCACACCCAGCTTGCCGCGACCGGGCTCGTGCCCGGCGCGTCCGGCGACGCGACGCTGACGAAGACCGACTCGGGCTGGAGGATCGAGCTCGACGCGAGCGGGCTGCCGCGCCTCGACGGCGGGCGCTTCTACCAGGCTTGGCTGAAAGACGCGGTGGGAACGCTCGTCCCGATCGGGACATTCAACGAGGGGCAGAACGTGACGCTGTGGGCCGGCGTGTCGCCGGTCGACTTCTCGTCGCTGACCGTCACGCGTGAGCGCGCCGACGGAGACCAGGCCTCGTCCGGCGAGCGGGTCCTCGTCGGCACGGTCGACACGTCGGGCTAGCCGTCGACGCGGCGGACGACCTGCTGCCGCGCGCGGTAGAGGCGGCTCATCACCGTGCCCTCGCGGATCTTCAGCGCGCGCGCCGCCTCCTTGTACGAGAGCCCGGTCACGTCGACGGCGACGAGCACGTCGCGGAAGTCGTCCGGCAGCGCGGCGATCGCCGCGTAGAGCTCCGCCGCCTCGACCGCGGCGTGCGGCTCGCGCGCGTGCGGGTCGGCGACCAGGTCCATCTGCTCCGGCAGCGGGTCGGGGCGCCGGCGGCGGCCCTCGGTGCGCAGCTGGTTCAGGAACGTGTTGCGCAGCGCGCGCAGGAGGTAGCCGAGGTCGTCGTCGTTCCGCAGCAGCCGCGGCCGCGAGAGGACGCGGGCGTACGTCTCCTGCACGAGGTCCTCGGCGTCCGCGCGCGAGCCGCAGAGCGCCCACGCGGCCCGGTAGAGCCGGTCGATGTGGTCGCCGAGCCGCGCTGGGTCGAGCGGACGCCCCATCTCGGGGAGGAGGCTAGTGGCGGAAGTGCCGGCGCGCGGCGAAGACGAGCGCGCCGTCGAGGTTCCGCACGGCGTCGACGACCTCGTCGTCGCGCTTCGAGCCGCTCGGCGCCACGATCGCCGTCACACCCGCGTCGAGCGCGAGCTCCGGCCCGTCCGGGAACGGGAAGAACGCGTCGCTCGCGAGCACGGAACCTCGCAGCTCGTGGTGGAAATCACCCGCCTTCTCGAGTGCGATCCGCACCGCGTCGACGCGGCTCATCTGCCCCGCACCGATGCCGATCGTCTGCAGGTCGCGTGCGATCACGATCGCGTTCGAGCCGACGTGCTTGCACACGCGCCACGCGAACAGGAGGTCGCCCCACTGCGCCTCGGACACCTCGCCGCACGCGACCCCCATCGACTCGCGGTCGTCGACGTCGGCGTCGCGCTCCTGCACGAGCATCCCGCCGAGGACGCGCTTGTAGTCGCGCTCGCCCGGTGTCTCGCCGCGTCGCTCGGTGTCCTGCAGGATGCGCAGCGCCGGCTTCGCGCGCAGCAGCTCGAGCGCCGCGTCGTCGTAGCCCGGGGCGCGCACGACCTCGACGAAGTTCTCCGAGATCCGCTTTGCAAGCGCGGCGTCGACCGGGCGGTTGAGTACGAGCACGCAGCCGAACGCCGACACGGGGTCGGCCGCGAGCGCGCGCTCGTACGCCTCGTCGATCGTCGCCGCGACCGCGACGCCGCAGGGGTTCGCGTGCTTCACGATCACCGCGGCCGGGAGCGCGAACTCGCGCTCGATGCGGCGCGCGCCCTCGAGGTCGGCGAGGTTGTTGTACGAGAGCTCCTTCCCGCCGAGCTGCTCGACGCGCGAGAGCAGGTGCCGCCGCGTGCCGGCCTCGAAGTAGAACGCGGCGCGCTGATGCGGGTTCTCGCCGTACGAGAGGTCGCGCACCTTCCGGAACGTCATCGTCAGCTGCTCGGGGAACAGGTCGAGCTCCGAGAACCAGTTCGCGATCGTCGCCTCGTACGCCGCGGTCGTCGCGAACGCCTCCGCCGCGAGCGCGCGGCGCGTGTCGAGCGACACCTCGCCCTGCTCGCGCAGCTCGCTGAGCACGCGCTCGTACTGGTCCGGCCGACTGACGGCGACGACGTGCGCGAAGTTCTTCGCGGCCGCGCGCAGCATCGACGGCCCGCCGACGTCGATCATCTCGATCGCCTCCGCCTCGCTGACGCCGCGGCGGTTCGCGACCGACGCGAAGGGATAGAGGCTCACGCACACGAGCTCGAACGGGTCGATCTCGTGCTCCGCGAGCGTGGCCGTGTCCTCGGGCAGGTCGCGCCGCGCGAGGATGCCCGCGTGGATGCGCGGGTGCAGCGTCTTCACGCGCCCGCCGAGCATCTCCGGCGCGGCCGTCACGTCCTCGACGCGCGTCACCGCGAGCCCTTGTTCTTCGAGGAACGCGGCGGTGCCGCCCGACGACACGAGCTCGAACCCGTGCTCGGCGAGCCCGCGCGCGAACTCGTCGATGCCCGTCTTGTCGTAGACGGAGACGAGCGCCCTCACGCGGCGCGCACCGCCTTAACCGAACCTGGTCCGGGACCAGGTTCAGTTAGGAGTTCGTAAACGACGCGCGGCAGGAGGCGGTGCTCGACCGCGTGGATGCGCTCCTCGAGCGTCTCGCGCGGCTCGAGGGCGACCGGCTCCTGCGCGATCACCTCGCCGCTGTCGAGGCCTTCGTCGACGTAGTGCACCGTCACGCCCGTCGTCTCGACGCCGGCCGCCAGTGCGTCGTCGATCGCGTGCGCGCCCGGGAACGCCGGCAGCAGCGAGGGATGGACGTTCACGATCCGGCCGGGGAAGCGGTCGAGGAACGGCTGCGTGAGGAGGTGCATGTAGCCCGCGCACACGACCAGCTCGACGCCGTGTTCCTCGAGCCACGTCGCCATCACGAGGTCGCGCTCGGAACGGTCGGCGTGGCAGTCGAGCGAGAACGTCGCGACGGGGATCCCGGCCTCGCGGGCGCGCACGAGCGCGTAGGCGTCCTTGCGGTTCGACGCGACTGCGACGACGGGGAGCCTCGCGTCGATCAACGCCTGGAGGTTCGAGCCGTTGCCCGACACGAGCACGCCGATCATCCAGCGGTCCTTGAAATCATGTGCTCCCGGTCAGCGTCGCAGACGCATGCGCGGCAGACCCGCGCATGCTGAAACGGCGCCGACAAGCGGCGCCTCATTGAACGAGCCCGATCGCGAGCTCGCCGGGTCGCGCGTCCGCGACGACGGCGCACCAGCCGATGCCGAGGTTGAAGACGCGCCGCAGCTCGTCCTCCTCGACGTGGCGCGCGAGCCAGTCGAAGACGGGCGGCCGCTCCCACGCGTCCCAGTCGAGCTCGGCGCGCAGGCCGTCGGGCACGACGCGCGAGAGGTTGCCGAGGATCCCGCCGCCCGTGATGTGCGCGAACGCCTTCGCGCGGCCGCGCAGCGCGCGCGCCTCGTCGAGGTAGAGCCGCGTCGGCGCGAGCAGGTCGTCGCCGTCGTAGTCCTCGTCCTCGAGCACGCGGCGGACGAGCGTGAAGCCGTTCGCGTGGACGCCCGCCGACGGAAAGCCGATCACGGTGTCGCCCGCCGCGACCGTCGAGCCGTCGACGAGCTCCTCGCGCGCGACGATCCCGACGCACGTCGCGGCGAAGTCGAGCTCGCCGTCGCGGTACACGCCCGGCAGCTCGGCCGTCTCGCCGCCGATGAGTCCCACGCCGGCCTCGCGGCAGACCGCGGCCGCGCCCTCGACGAGTTCCGCCACCTCCTCGAGGTCGATCCGGCTCGCGGCCATGTAGTCGACGAGGAAGAGCGGCTCGGCGCCGCAGGTGATCACGTCGTTGATGCAGTGCGCGGCCATGTCGGCGCCGCAGTTCCGGAGCGCGCCGCGCGGCTTCGCGACCATCGGCTTCGTGCCGATCGAGTCCATCGAGGCCGCGAGGTAGCGCCGGTCGTCGAGCGGATGCAGGCCCGCGAACGCGCCGAAGCCGCGCGCCCCGGTCGATTCCACCGCCGCGCGGAGCCGCTCGACGACACCGTCGGCGACGGCGAGAGAGACCCCTTCAGCGGCATAGCTCCGGTCTGTGCTCAGAGGTGGGGAGCATACGACGGGGTGCGGCTGCCCGCACCGCAAGACGCCAGCCAACGCCACCGACACGGCGGCGCGCGACGGCGAGAGTGGGGCCATGACGCACATCGCATTCCCGAGCGGCACCAGGCTCGCCTCCTTTCACCCGACGGACGCAACCGCCGTCGCTGTGGAGCCCGGAGCGCCGCTCGCGCGGCACCTTCCCACGCCGCCGGCCTCCCCGGCCGCGGCAGCCGCGCTGCCCTCGAG
>JBKPLI010000040.1:0-10790 GCA_046731555.1 Actinomycetota bacterium
GCGACGACGGGCGCGACGTCCATCACTCGTACTGCAGCGCCTGCAGCACGTTCAGCCGTGCAGCGCGGCGCGCGGGGAAGATCGCCGCGAGGATGCCGACGATGATCGCCGCGATCGCGAAGACGATCAGCGAGCCGATCGGCAGCGTGAACTCGATGAAGTCGACGCGCGCGACGAGCAGCGCGCCGAGGACGATGCCGAGCACGATCCCGAGGACACCGCCGATTAGCGCGGTGATGATGCTCTCGTGCCGGATCATCCGGCGCACCTGCCGGCGCGTCATCCCGATCGCGCGCAGCATGCCGAGCTCGCGCGTGCGCTCGAACACCGTCAGCACGAGCGTGTTCACGATCCCGAACAGGCTCACGATCACCGACAGCGCGAGCAGCACGTACAGGATGTTCAGCACCGAGTTGAGGCCGCTGATCTGGTTGTCGATGAAGTCCTCGCGCGTCTGCGCCTTCGCGTTCGGGAACGACGCGAGTTGCTTGTCGAGCGCCGCGAGGTTCGCGTCCGACTGGCCGCCGTCCATGCGCACGAACGAGTACAGATTGCGCGGGTTCGGGTTGTAGCGATCCCACGTGCTCGCGGAGATCGTGACCGGCCCGAACGGCGAGCCGCCGGTCGGCGGATCGAAGATGCCACGCACGACGAAGTCCTTCTTCTCGCCGCTTGCGAAGGTGAGGTCGATCGGCGAGCCGACCTTCAGGTTGTGGTCGTCGGCGTAGCCGTTGTCGACGAACGCGCCGTTGTCGCCGAGGGTCGCGAGCACGCGCTGCGAGCCGTCCTTCCAGTCGATGTTGAACATCGACGCCGTCGGCGGGTTGACGGCCGTGGCGAAGAAGCGCGAGCCGAACGCCTCGGCGTCGCCGGTGCGGACGTTGCCGACCGCCTCGACGCCGGGCGCCTTCGCCGCGGCGTTCGCGGCGGCGACCGGGATCGGCGAGAAGTTGTTCTGCGCGGTGATCGCGTAGTCGGCGCCGCCCCACAGATCCTCGACCGCGCCGCGGAACGTCGAGGTGATCCCGGCGGCGAGCACGGCGACTAGCGTCACGAGCGCGAGGCCGATCATCAGCGCGGACGCGGTCGACGCGGTGCGCTGCGGGTTCCGCTGCGCGTTGTCGCGGGCGAGCGCGCCGGCCGCACCGCCGATGCGGGTCGCGGGCCAGCCGAGCGCGCTTGCGAGCGGGCGCACGAAGCGCACGGAGAGCAACGCGACGCCGAAGAAGATCAGCAGCGCGCCGAGGCCCATCCACACGAGCACACCGGTCGTGCCGAGGTCCGGGCCGAAGAGCGACCAGAGCAGCGCGGCGAAGCCGGCGAGCGTGAGCAGGACGGAGAACGGCGTCCGGAAGCGCGCGAAGCGGCCCTCGGGCAGCGTCGCGCCCTCGCGCACCGCCGCGATCGGCGGCACGCGCGTGGCGCGTATCGCAGGTCGGAGGCTTGCGAGCAGCGTCACGACGATCCCGACGAGCAACGAGACGATCACCGTGCGTGTCTCGAGGGTGAGGCCGCTGTTCGGCAGCGTGAAGCCGACCGCGTCGAAGAGCTTGAACAGCCCCTTCGCGAGCAGGAGGCCGAGGAGGAGGCCGACGATCGAGGCGAGCGTCCCGACGACGAGCGCCTCGATCACGATCGAGTTCAGCACCTGCCGCCGCGAGCCGCCGAGCGTTCGGATCGTCGCGAACTCGCGCGTGCGCTGCGCGATCGTGATCGAGAGCGAGTTCGCGATCACGAAGCTGCCGACGAAGAGCGCGATGCCGCCGAACGCGAGCAGGAAGCCGCGCAGGAACGAGATGAACTGGTTCGTGTCGGACGCGTCCTCCTTCGCCTGATCGGACGCGGACCGCGCCTGCGCGGTCGGCGGCAGTACCTCGTTCACCTCCTTCAGCAGGGCCGCATCGCTCGTACCGGGCTTCGCGCGGACCGCGATCTCGTCGAGCTGGCCCTGCTTGTCGAAGAGCCGCTGCGCGGTCGGGAGGTCGAAGCCCGCGAGCGTCGCGCCGCCGATCGTCGAGACGGAACCGAACTTCACGAGACCCGAGATACGCAGGCGCTGCACCGGCCCTTCGGCCTGAACGCCGATCGTCTGGCCGATGCGGAGGTCCTTCTTGTCCGCCGTCGAGCGGTCGACGACGACCTCGTTCGCGGACGGCCACCGCCCGTCGATCAGCGCCAGTGGATTGAACGGCGAGTCGCCGTTCGCGATCGAGAAGCCGAGGTTCGGTGCCCCCCCGAACACGATCGCCTTGCCGTTCTTGCCGATCAGCTGCGCCTCTCCGTCGACGCTGCCTTCCGCCTGCTGCACGTCGTCCAGCGCGCGCACCTTCGGCAGCAGCGACTCGTCGAGCGTGGGCGCCGTCGTGCCGCCCTGGTCGCTGAGGTCGAACGCGGACTTGCCGCTGATGACGACGTTCGAGCCCTTGCGGACGTCCGTGAAGATCGAGTCGAACGCCTTGTCGATCGAGTCGGTGAGCACGAACGTGCCGCAGACCATCGCGACGCCGAGCACGATCGCGATGGCGGTCAGCGCCGTCCTGAGCTTCCGTCCTAGGAGACCGGCGAGCGCGACGCGGATCATGCCGTGATGCGGCTGATCGCGGCGAGGATGGTGGCCGCGTCGCTCCGCGGCAGCTGGTCGACGATCACGCCGTCGGCGAGGAAGAAGATGCGGTCGGCGATCTCGGCAGCGTGGGCGTCGTGCGTCACCATCACCATCGTCTGCTGGTATTCCTCAGCCGACGCGCGTAGCAGCTCGAGGATCTCGGCGCCCGTCTTCGAGTCGAGGTTGCCGGTCGGCTCGTCCGCGAACACGACCGTGGGCCGCGAGACGAGCGCGCGTGCGATCGCGACGCGCTGCTGCTGGCCGCCGGACAGCTCGGACGGCCGGTGGCTGCGGCGGTCGTCGAGACCGACGCGCTTCAGCAGGTCCTCGAAGAACGCCTTGTCGGGCTTCTCGCCGGCGATCGACAGCGGCAGCGCGATGTTCTCCTCCGCGCTCAGCATCGGGAGCAGGTTGAAGAACTGGAAGACGAAGCCGATGTGCCTGCGACGCAGGAGCGTGACGTCGCGGTCCGAGAGGTCGTTGACGGTTGTGCCCGCGATCGCGACCGTGCCCGAGCTGGGCTGGTCGAGCGCCGCGAGGATGTGCATCAGGGTCGACTTGCCGGAGCCCGACGGCCCCATCACGGCGACGAGCTCGCCGGGCTGCACGTCGAGCGAGACGCCGCGCAGCGCGTCGACGGCCGCTTCGCCCTCCCCGTAGCGGCGTGTGACGTCGACGGCGTTGACTACCGATCCGTTCGTGCTCATGGCTTCCAACCTACCGACAGTCGCGACGGCCACGCCATCGGGAGGCTCCCTGACGCGACCCTAGCCGCTCGCTCGGGGTCGCATGTGACGATCGCGTTAACCGCTTCGGGCCGCGACGCCGGTGAACGCGGGGATGATCTCGCGTCCATAGGCCTCGAGCACCGCCTCCTGGCCCTCGGTCATGAGGTAGATGTTGAACTGGTCGACGCCGATCGACTCGAGCTCGCGCAGCTTCTCGGTCGCCTGCTGCACCGTGCCGAGCACGCTGAAGCGGTCGGCGATCTCGTCGGTGACGAACTCGCCGTGCGCGGCGCCGACGCGCGAGTGGTCCTTGTAGTCGTAGAACTTGCGCGACTTGATGTAGTCGGTGAGCGCCGCGGGGATCTCGGAGTTCTCGCCGTAGCGCTCGACGAGGTCCCACACGTGGTTCGACACCATCGCGGGGAACCAGCGCGTCTGGTCGCGCGCCTCCTGGATGTCGTCCGTGATGTGGCTCGGGGCGCACACGATGCACTCGAGCTCGGTGGGGTCGCGCCCGGCCTCCTCGGCCGACTTGCGCGCGGTGTCCATGATCCACTGGATGATCTGCGGGTCGGCGAGCTGGATGATCACGCCGTCCGCGATCCGCCCGGCGACCGCGAGCGCGCGCGGCCCGTACCCGGCGACGTAGAGCGGGATGCGCGGCTCGGTGCGCGCCCACTTCAGCTGCAGCTCCTTGTCGTTCCAGTTCACGGCCTCGCCGTTCATGAGCTGCTTGATCATCAGGCTCGACTCCTCGAACTCGGCGACCTTGACCGGCTTGAGCCCGATCACGCGTCGCGCGGAGTCGCCGCGGCCGATGCCCATGATCATCCGGCCCTCGGAGATCACGTGCATCGTCGCGTACGCGCTCGCGAGCACCGTCGGCTCGCGCGTGCCGGGGTTCGTCACGCAGTGGCCGAGCTTCATCGTCTTCGTGCGGTCGGCCGCGAGCGTGAGGAGCGGGATGCCGTCGTGCCAGAGGATGTGCGAGTCGTAGGTCCACCCGTACGCGAACCCGTGACCTTCGGCCAGCTCCAGGAGCTCGAGGAACCGCGTGAACGGCGGATCGGGGAGAACCGTGACGCCGAAGCTCAGTGCCATTGCCGGGAACCTCCTCGCGACGGGGTGCCCGTTGAGCTTACGCGCCGCGGGACGAGGAATGAAGTTCGGCCGGCGCGGATACCATCGCCGCGTGAACGGCGCGGCCGTCCGCTACGAGGAGCGGCACTGGGTGCCGGGGTGGGTGCTCGCGCTCTCGTTCCTCGTGCCGTTCGCCGTCCTCTTCGGCGGGACGCTGATCGCGAATGCGCTCGGCGCGGGCGACGCGCTCTCACCCGCGCTCGGCCTGGTGTACGGGCTCGTGTTCGGCATCGCCGGCGCGGGCTTCATGTGGCTCAACCATGCGCGGCGCGTGATCAAGGTCACCGACGACACGCTGCAGATCGGCTCGCGTGCGCCGATCCCGCTGGCGCAGATCGCGGGCGTGCGCGAGGTGTCCGGCGACGAGCTGCGGCACATCCGCGGCAACCTCAGCTCGATCGACGGCGCGGAGATCGGCCTGCCGATCGCGGCGCTAGACCCCGGCGTCGCGGGCGCGGCCGTCGGCGCCGCGATGATCGGCGACCGGCACCGGCGCGCCGGGATGATCTCGCCGCCGTGGATGCACAGCGCGGCGCTGATCGCGACGAGCACCGGCGAGACGCGCCTGTGGCTCGTCGGCTCGCGCCACGGCGACGAGCTCGTCGCCGCGCTCGAGCGTTCAGGCGGGCTCGACCACCGGGCCGGCCAGTAGCTCGGCGAACGCCACGTCGAGCGATGCGCGACCGAGCCGGCGCGCCCAGATCTCCTGCGCGCCCGTCGCCGGGTCGGCGTGCCCCGACAGGAACCACACGCCGAACGGCCCGCTCGCGACGCTGATCGAGAACTCCTGCACCTCGTCCTCGCCCGAGCGCACGACGACATACAGGCGCATCACTGTCTCGGCGCTCTTCAACTGCTCCTCGAGCTCGGGCGGCGGCTCCGCGCCGAGGTGCAGCGGACCGTCCTCGGCGGCGCGCCCGCGCGGGTCGACGGCGGCGGACAGCCCGCGTGCCGCCCCTTCGACGGTCCGGAGGGTGAAGGCGTGCTCCGTGCCGTCGACCGCCTCCTCGAGCACCGACGGCCCGGAGCCGTAGAGGTAGATCGAGCGCTGATCCGACCCCTCGGCCACGTCGGCGATCGCGACGACGCGCGCCGTCGTGCGCAGGCGGACGACGGCGGCGAGGTCCTCGACCGGCGCCCCCTCCTCGAGGTAGCCGCGCTCCGCGAGCGAGGCGCGGCCGGCCTCGACCGCCTCCGCGCGCGCGGCCTCGTCGAGGCCGGTGAGCAGCGGGGCGACGCTCGGGCCGTCGTGCGCAGCGGCGAGCTCGGCGTCGCTGAACGTCGGGAGCGTGAGGTCCTCGAGCTCCGCGCTCAGTGGAAGAGGCCCACGATCTTGCCGGGTGCGCTCGTCGCGCCGTCGAGGATCGTCTCGCCCGCGTCCTTGAGCCGGCCCGGCGTCTTGCTCACCTGGTCGACGGCGAACTCGCCGCTCGAGACCACCGCGTGCGCGATCTCGTGGCGGTGGTCGTAGATCTCCTTGCCGGCCGCGTACGGCACCCCGACCGGCCCGGCGACGATCGGGTGGTCGATGACGAACTTGCCGCCCTTGGCGACGGCGTGCGCGATCTCCTTGCGGTGGTCCCAAGCGATGTTGCCGACGACCCAGACGCCCGCGCCGATCAGCACGGCGCCGACGACGATCTGGCCGCCCGGCGTCAGCGCGATGATCCCGAGCGCGCTCGCGCCCGCGACGCCCGACGCGCCGAGCGTCACCGGCGCCACGACGTACCGGTCGACGTCGCCGCGCCAGCCCGGCATGCTCGAGCCGCGGATCATCGTGTCGGTCGACGTGATCATGCTGATGAACGGCGTGACCTTGCCGACCGTGCCGCGCAGGCCCTTCAGCGGGCCGGCGGCCACGCGCATGTACTTCGCGGCGTCGCCCTCGCCCGCGAGGACGGCCGCGAGCTTGCCGTGCGGGACGATGCGCGAGAGCTCCTGCTGCCAGAGCATGAACGCGCGCAGCGCCTCCATCGAGCGCTCGCCGCGCGCGGCGATCGGCGCGACCTCCGACTGGTACAGGCTCCAGGCGCGGAGCATCTGCCAGAGCCGTCGCTGCTCGGCGACCTTCACGCCGTTGCTGAAGAGGCCGTACAGGCCGCGCATCGCCGCGACGCCCGGCATCCGGAGGACGCCGTAGCCGGCGATGATCGCCCACATCGCGCGCGACGCCAGGTCGCGGCCGATGTCGGCCCAGTCCCCGGCCTGCGTGTTGAGGCCCGAGGCGGCGCTGTTGATCACGCCCTCGATGTAGCCCTCGAGCCCGGGCGGCATCTCCGGCATCGCGAGCCCGCGCAGGTCCGCGGCCGCCGTCAGCCGTCGCTGGCGCGCCTGGCCCAGGCGCCCGGCGGTCGCGACGAGCTCCGACGGGTCGGCCTCGATGACCGTCACATCGATCCCGCTTTCTTCGCCTCCTCGGCGGCGAGCGCCAGCAGGCGCTCACGCTCCTTCTGAGCCTGCTCGACCTTCGTCGCCTCGCGCATCAGCCGGTCGGCGGCGTCGGACAGCTCGGACGAGACCTTGCCGCTCTGCCCGAGGATCCCGGCGGCCCGCTGGCGGAGGCGCATCGCCGCCGGGCCGCGGAAGTGCATGCCGAGGATCGACGAGCGGATGCCGTCGTCGTCGTGGCCGACCGAGTCCGCGACCGCGCGCAGGCGCCCGGCGAGTGCCCGCATGCCTGCGGGGTCCCCTGGGACGGGCGGTGGGACACTGACCGGCACGAACTCTCCCTTACCCAGGGAACGCGCGAGCCTCACATCGGGTTGCGCGGGGGCGCCGAGGTCAGACCGCGAGGCTCTCGAGCGTCTTCGAGGCGAGCCGGTCGAGCGCCTGGACGGACAGCTCGAGGTGCTCGCGCTTCGTGTCCTCGAGCTTCGTGTGCGAGAGCCCACGGAGCGACTGGACGAACAGCATCACCGTGGGAATGCCGGCGCGCGAGACCTCGGCCGCGTCGTGCAGCGGGCCCGACGGGAGCCGGTGCGAGGTGCCCGCGACCTCGCGCACCGCCTCGTCGGCGAACGCGACGAGCCGCTCGTCGAACAGGATCGGCTCGATGTTCCAGATCCGCTCCCACTCGTGCTCGAGGCGCTCCTCGTCGGCGAAGCGCTGCGCGCCCTCCTTCGCGAGCTCGAGCATGCGCGCGAGCTTCGCGCCGTCGAGGTGACGCTGGTCGAGCAGCTGCTCGGCCGTCTCGACCACGGAGGTGACGATGCCCGGCCTCGTGACGACGCCGCCCGAGGTGCAGACCGCGCCGTCGCCGACCTCGAACGCGATCTCGCGGATGTAGAGCGCCAGCTTCGCCGCGCCGGCGAGCGCGTCGCGGCGCACGTTCATCGGCGTCGACCCGGCGTGTGCCGCCTGGCCGCGCCACGTGATGCGCGAGCGCTCGACGCCGAACGTGCCAAGCACGACGCCGAGCGGAAGGTCCATCGACTCGAGCACAGGTCCCTGCTCGATGTGCAGCTCGAGGTACGCGGCGGCGTGCTCGAGCTGCTTCCGCGCCTCGCGTGCGCGGTCGAGGTCGACGCCGTGCTCGGACAGCGCGTCGGGCAGCGCGATGCCGTCGCGGTCCGTCAGCCGGCGCAACTCGTCCTGGTCGCGCATCGACCCTGCCGCGGCGGACGAGCCGAACAGCGAGCGGCCGAAGCGTGCGCCCTCCTCGTCGGCCCAGTTCACGAGGCGCACCGTCACCGGCGGCTCGCCGTCCTCGGCGATGCGTCGCAGCACCTCGACGCCGGCCATCACGTTCAGGCAGCCGTCGAGCCAGCCGCCGTTCGGCACCGAGTCGATGTGGCCACCGATGAGCAGCGCGCGTTCGGAACGGCCGCGCAGCGTGAACCACTGGTTGGCCGCCTCGTCGATCTCCTCGTCCGCGCCCGTATCCGCGACCTTGCCCCTCAGCCACTCGCGCGCGCGCTCCCACGTGTCGGTCCATGCGACCCGCTGCGCCCCGTCGTCGTCTCCGGTGAGCTCGCGCAACTCGTCGAGCTCCGCGACCGTGCGCGCCGGGGAAAGCGCCATGGCAGCGACTCTACAACCCCGTTACAGTGAATCGGTGGCGCAGGTCGCAGTCGCGAGGCCGTCCGAGGAGCGCCGTCGCAGAACCCAGGCATGGCGGTCCGCGGCGGTCCGTGCAGGCACGGTGGTGCTCGTCCTCGCGGCGCTCTGGGGACTGTGGGAGCTGTACCGGTGGATCTGGGTGGAGACCGGCTGGACGCATCCCTTCCCGGTCAACGACGTGACGATGCCGCACCTGCACACGATCTTCCAGGCGCTCGGCCAGCCGTCGCGCACGCAGGGCCCGCTGCTCATCTCCGTGCTGCTCGACTCCGCGTGGTTCACGGCGAAGGAGGCGGCCGTCGGCTTCCTGCTCGGCGCCGTGATCGGCTTCGTCCTCGCGTGCGTGCTCGTGCACTCGCGGCTGCTGCAGCGCGGGTTCCTGCCGTACATCGTCGCGTCGCAGACGATCCCGATCCTCGCCGTCGCGCCGATGGTCGTCGTGTGGCTGAAGTCGGGGTGGCAGTCGGTCGCCGTCATCGCGGCCTACCTCACGTTCTTCCCCGTGACGATCAACACGCTGCGTGGACTGCAGTCCGCCGACCCGCGCGCGCACGACCTGCTGCGCACGTACGCGGCGAGCCGGTGGAAGGTGCTGTGGTACCTGCGCATCCCGGCGTCGATGCCGTACTTCTTCACCGCGCTGAAGATCAGCGCGACCGCGAGCGTCGTCGGCGCGATCATCGGCGAGCTGCCCAGCTCGATCCAGGACGGCCTCGGCGGCGCGATCCTCAACTTCAACCAGTACTACTCGCTGCAGCCGCAGAACCTGTGGGCGACGAACCTCATCGCCGCCGCACTCGGGATCACGTTCTTCCTCGTGATCGTGATCGCGGAGAAGATCGTCGTCCGCCGCGCGCCGGAGCACGTCGCATGAGGCGGCGCTTGTCGACGCCGACCTCAGGACGCGCGGGTTTCCCGCGCGTCCGTCTGCGCCGCTGTCCGCGAACGATCGAACCCGAGGCGAACACATGAGTGTGGTCAAGCTCGAGGGCTTGACGAAGACGTTCACGCGCGGGAACGTGACGGCGCTGCAGGACATCACGCTCGCGATCGAGGCGGGCGAGTTCGTGTCGCTGATCGGCCCGTCGGGCTGCGGCAAGTCGACGCTGCTGCGCGTCGTCGGCGACCTCGTCCCGCCGACGCAGGGCACCGTCGAGGTCAACGGGAAACCCGCGCCGCGCGCACGCGCCGACCACGACTACGGGATCGTCTTCCAGGACTCGGTGCTCTTCGACTGGCGCACGGTCGCGAAGAACGTGTCGCTGCCGCTCGAGCTCCTCGGCTGGGAGCGCGGGCGGCGCAAGGAGCGTGTCGACGAGATGCTGCGGCTCGTCGAGCTGCAGGGCTTCGGCGACCACCACCCGTGGCAGCTGTCGGGCGGCATGCAGATGCGCGTCGCGATCGCGCGCGCGCTCGCGTTCGAGCCGGCGCTGCTCCTCATGGACGAGCCGTTCGGCGCGCTCGACGAGATGACGCGCGAGCGCCTGAACATCGAGCTGCTCGAGATCTGGCGCCGCCTCGGCTCGACCGTCGTCTTCGTGACGCACTCGATCTCCGAGGCCGTGTTCCTGTCGACGCGCGTCGTCGTGATGAGCCCGCGGCCGGGCCGGATCGCGGGGATCGTCGAGATCGACCTGCCGCAACCGCGCACCGTCGACACGCGCGAGGAGCCGCACTACTTCGAGCTCGTCACCGAGGTGCGCGAGCTGCTGCGCGGCGTCGGCGCGGACGAGCACGGCTCGGTCCTCGCGGAGGAGACGGCGTGAGCGTCGTCGCCGAGCCCACGCCGCGCGGCACGATCGCCCGGTCGATCGGGACGCGGGTCGTCGACTGGATCCCCGCGATCGTCGTGTTCGTCTCGGGGATCGTGGTCTGGCAGCTCGCGATCGAGATCTTCGACATCCGGCGCTTCCTGTTGCCGAAGCCCGGCGCGATCGTCAGCGCGTTCTGGGACCAGCGCAGCGTGCTCTGGCACGCAGGGTGGCTGACGCTGAAGGAGGCGCTCGGCGGCTTCGCGCTCGGCTCCGCGGCGGGCATCCTCGTCGCGTGCGTGCTCGCGCGCTTCCGCGGCCTCGGCGACGCGCTCATGCCGGTCGCGATCGCGGCGAACGCGATCCCGATCATCGCGTTCGCGCCCATCTTCAACGCCTGGTTCGACCCGCTCTCGCTCGCGCCGCGGATCGCGACCGCCGCGGTGCTGTGCTTCTTCCCCGTGATGGTCAACACGCTGCGCGGCCTCACCTCCGTGAAGCCGTCGC
>JBKPLI010000041.1:0-6254 GCA_046731555.1 Actinomycetota bacterium
GGCGACGCGTTCGCCGGCGCGCTGCTCGTCGCGCTCGGACGCGGCGCGGACCTGCGCGACGCGATGGCGACGGCCCGCGACGCGGCCGCTACGGCGTGAAGGCGGGCCACGGCGCCCCTCCTCGCCGTACCCGCACCTCGATTCTGCCCGCGGCGTATGACTTCAAAACCACAAGCACCCGCGCGTGCGACGTGGTGGAATAGCCGTATTGTCAGCGGTCGGGAGGAGGCGCACGGAGATGCAGCAGGAGACGACGACGGCGGCGGCGGGCCCGAGGACGAAGCCGCCCTACAGGGCCGACCACGTCGGCTCGCTGCTCCGGCCGCCCGAGCTGCACGAGGCGCGCGACGCCTTCGCGGCCGGGCGCATCGACGCCGACGAGCTGCGCGGCGTCGAGGACGAGGCGATCCGCGAGATCGTGCGCAGGCAGGAGGAGGTCGGGCTCCAGTCGGCGACGGACGGCGAGTTCCGCCGCACGACGTGGCACATGGACTTCATCTACGCGCTCGACGGCATCTCGAAGGACGCCGGGCACATCGCGGTCAAGTTCCACAACGCGGATGGCGACATCGAGTTCACGCCGGCCGCCCTGCACATCGACGGCAAGCTGGGCGTCTCCGAGACGATCTTCGGCGACCACTTCCGGTTCCTGCAGGAGACGGTGACGACAGCGACACCGAAGCTGACGATCCCGTCGCCGAGCATGGTCCACTACCGCGGCGGCAAGGCGGCGATCGACCCCGCCGTGTACCCCGACCTCGACTCGTTCTGGGCCGGCCTCGTCGATGCCTACCGCGAGCAGGTGCGCCGGCTCGGCGAGCTCGGCTGCACGTACCTGCAGTTCGACGACACGAGCCTTGCGTACATGAACGACCCGAACCAGCGCGAGTACATCTCGTCGATCGGCGGCGACCCGGAGCACCAGCACGTCGAGTACATCCGGCACATCAACGAGTCGCTCGCCGGGCGGCCGGCGGGCATGACGGTGACGACGCACATGTGCCGCGGCAACTTCCGCTCGTCGTGGGCGGCCGAGGGCTCGTACGACTTCGTCGCCGAGGCGCTGCTGAACGACCTCGAGGTCGACGGCTTTTTCATGGAGTGGGACGACGAGCGCTCCGGCGGCTTCGAGCCCCTGCGCTTCCTCCCGAAGGGCGACAAGCAGGTCGTGCTCGGCCTCGTGACGACGAAGCGCGGCGACCTCGAGTCGAAGGACGAGCTCAAGCGGCGCATCGAAGAGGCGGCGAGGTACGCGCCCCTCGAGCAGCTGTGCCTCTCGCCGCAGTGCGGGTTCTCCTCGACCGTCGAGGGCAACGAGCTCACGCAGGACGAGCAGTGGGCGAAGCTCCGCCTCATCGTCGAGGTCGCGCAGGAGGTCTGGGGCTAGCCCTTCAGGACATGTCCCGAAGGGACAGTCGACGAGCGGCGGGGCGGACCGAGGCCCGCCCCGCCGATTGGTCGCGTCAGCTGACGCGGAACGAGCCGCGCAGGCCGCCGCTGTCCGAGCGGTACGTGTACCGGCCCGGCTGGAGCGTGACCGTCCAGCGCGCCGTGCCCGTCTTGCCGACGGCCGTGCTCTTGTTCAGGCCGGGGCCGCTGAGGTGGAAGTTCAGCGACTTCGACCGGTCGCGGACGAGCACGAGGTACTTGCCCGGGTCGAGCAGCTTCGCCTTCTGGCCCTGCTGCCGCACCGTCAGCGTCTTGCCGGGGCCGACGGTCGCCTCGATGAGGCCGGTCGCGGTCCCGCTGCGGATCGCCGACGGGAAGAGCTGCGTGAAGTTCGGCAGCGACGCGATCACGCCGAACTCCTTCGCGTACTTCGCGAGGTCGAGCAGCTGCTTGCGGTCGATGGTCGGGCTCCACACCGGCAGGCGCACGTTCTGCGTGCCGGCCGGCAGCAGCGCGCGGATCTCGTCCGGATGCTGCTGCGCGTAGGCGAGCGACTGGTTGATCGCCGTGCGGAAGCCCTTCGCGAGCGCCGGGTTCTTCTTCGCCCAGTCGTCGAGCGCCGCGTAGCCGCCGTTCGGGAAGTAGTTCCCGAGCACGGGCCCCGGCGACATGACGATCCGCGCGCCGTCGAGGTTCAGCGCCTGCGAGAGGAACGGCTCGGGCGTCCAGATCGCGTCCACCTGGCCGTTGTTCAGCGCCGTGCGCATCGACGGGAACGGCAGCGCCAGCAGCTTGACCGAGTTCGGGTCGACGCCGCGCTTCTTCAGCGCCGCCTTGATGATCACCTCGCCGACGCCCTTGAGCGCGTTCACGGCGACCGTCTTCCCGGAGAGGTCCGCCGGGGTGCGGATCGAGCTCGAACCCTTCACGAGGATCTCCTGCCAGTTGTCGGCGTCGGAGGTCCCTTCGACCTCGCTCGCGGCGATCAGCTGCAGCGGGATCCCGCTCGTCCGCGCGATCATCATCGGCACGTAGCCGAGGTAGCCGATGTCGCCGTTGTGGTTCGCGAGCGCGAGCACGATGTCGTTGCCGCTCTGCAGCAGCGTCTTCTTGACCTCGATCCCCTGCTGCTCGAAGAACCCCTTCTTGATGCCGAGGTCCAGCGGCAGACCGTTGGCGATCGGAAGCGTGTCCACCGTCACCGTCGAGAGCTTCACCGAGCGTGACTTGCCCGGCGCCCCCGCAGCGGTGACGCCGACCACGACGAGCGCCGCGAGCAGCGTCACGCCGACGGCACGCGTCCGCTGCCGGACGAAACGACTCATCATCGATGTCTTCTCCCTTGTCATGGTCTGCCGTCGTCGGCAGCCCTTGTCCCTACGACGTCCCCTGGAATCGCTTGTTGGCCGATTATGAGCGGTGGGCTCGCCCATGCCAAATTGTTTTACTCTTCCGGTCCGGCGACGAGCTCGGGTTCCTGCGCGGGATCGGCCGCCGGCGCCTGATCCCGTTTGATCAAGCGGTACACGTGGGCGCGGAGGTGGCTGAACTCGGCGAGCTCCTTCGTCGCGATCTGGTCGCGCGGGAGCGGCAGGTCGACCGGGACGCTCTCCTTCACCTCGGTGGGCGCGTGCGTGAGCACGATCACGCGGTCCGAGAGATAGACGGACTCGTCGATGTCGTGAGTGACGAACAGGATCGTGATGCCGAACTGCTCGCGCACGCGGAGCACGAGGTCCTCGAGGTCGCCGCGCGTTTGCGCGTCGACCGACGCGAACGGCTCGTCCATGAGCAGGATCGACGGCTGGTACGCGAGCGCGCGCGCGATCGCGACGCGCTGCTGCATCCCCCCCGAGAGCTGCCACGGGTAGCGGTCGAGCACGCGCGTGAGGCCGACGGCGGCGACCGACTCCTCGACGAGGCGCGAGCGCTCCGCGCGGCTGAGCTTCCTGTGCCGGAGCGGCAGCAGCACGTTGTTGCGCACCGACGTCCACGGCATGAGCGAGCGGCTGTACTCCTGGAACACGAGCGCCATCTCCTCGGGCGGGCCGGTCACGCGCCGGCCGCGCAGCAGCACCTCGCCGCGCGTCGGCCGCAACAGGCCGGCGATGCACTTGAGGAGCGTCGTCTTGCCGCACCCCGACGGGCCGACGACGCAGACGAACTCGCCGTCGTCGATGCCGAACGAAACCTCACCGATCGCGTGCGTCGCGTTCTCGCCCGTGCCGTACGTCTTTCCGAGCGCGTTGATCTCGAGCAGCATCGGTTACTGGGGAGTCGCGGCGCGCCAGCCGCGGTGCCACGCGAGCAACCGCCGCTCGGCAAGCAGGAAGAGGACGTTGAGGACGTAGCCGAGCACGCCGATGAGCACGATCGCCGCCCACATCGGCGCGAGCTGGAACGTGTTCTTCGAGATGAGCAGCACGTAGCCGACCCCGCTCGTGCTCGAGAAGTACTCCGACAGCACCATGGTGATCACCGCGAGCGAGAGGCTCGTGCGCATGCCGGCGACGATCTGCGGCGACGCCGCGGGCAGGATCAGGCGGCGGATGCGCTCCGACCGCGGCACGTTGTACGAGCGCGCCGTCTCGAGCAGCGTCGGGTCGATGCCGCGCACGCCGTCGATCGTGTTCAGGAGCACGGGGAAGAAGCAGAAGAACGCGATGAACGCGATCTTCTGCGTGTTGCCGATCGAATGCAGCAACAGGATCGAGATCGGCAGCAGCGCCGGCGGCGGCATCGCGCGCCAGTACTCGATGTGCGGCATCGCCGCGCGCCGCGCCCAGCCCGAGAGCCCGAGCGGGATGCCGAGCGCGACGCCGGCGACGACGGCGATCGCGAAGCCGGCGCCGATCCGCTCGAGGCTGGGCACGACGTGCTGGTTGAACTGCGCGAACAGCCAGTAGTCCTGGAACGTGACAAGGATCGTCGAGAGGCGCGGGAACTTCGGCGACGCCGCGTGCGCGGTCCAGAGCTGCCACGCGAGCAGGATCGCGAGCGGCACCGCGATCTCGGCCGCGATCTTCGCCGTGCGGTACGTCCGCGTGCTCAGAAGCGGACCACCCTCTGCGACGGGTGCCAGCGCAGCGCGCGGCGCTCGATCGCGTTGAAGACGATGTGGATCGCGACGCCGAGGAAGCCGGTGGCTAGCGCGAGTGCGAACAGCTGATCCTCGAGACCGAACGACGACGCGACGTTCACGGCCTGGCCGAGGCCGGGGATGCCCATGAAGAGCTCGGCGGTGAACGCGAGGATGAGCGACACGGTCGAGCTGATGCGCAGCCCGGTCGCGATGTACGGGACGGAGCTCGGCAGCGTGATGCGCCACAGCCGCTCGTACTTGCCGACGCCGAACGACCGCGCGGTCTCGAGCGCGACCGGGTCGACGTCGCGCACGCCGTACATCGTCTGCACGAGCAGCGGCCAGAACGCGCCGAACGTCGCGAGGAAGATCTCGCTCTTGATGTTCGTGCCGAGCGTCAGGAACAGCAGCGGGATCAGCGCGGCCGACGGGATCGGGCGCAGGAACTCGATCGGCACGCGGAACGCCGCCGCCGTGAAGGGGCTCGTGCCGAGCACGATCCCGATCGGCACCGCGAGCACGGTCGCGAGCGCGAGGCCGATCGCCCAGCCGCGCACCGTGCGCGCGAACGCGATCCAGAAGTCCTGCGTCTGCACGAGCGACCACAGCTCGGTGAAGGTCGTGCTCATCGCCGGCAGGTCGCGCTGCGAGATGAGGCCGGTGCGCGAGACGATCTCCCACAGGGCGAGCGCCGCGGCGATCGAGAGCACGGGGATCAGGAGGTCGACGAGCCGCGACGCGCGCGAGCGACCGCGCGCCTCGGCGACGCCGGCCGCGTGCACAGCGGGCGCCGCTTCCCCGTGAGCCGCCATGGGGCGATGTATACCTTCTGTCAGACTTATTCGTCAGACGGCCTGCGGCACGAGCACGAGGCGGATGCTGCCGACGCGCTGGCCGCGCGGCGGCTCGTACCGCGCGAGCAGCGTCACGTGGTCTTTCGCGACCACGCGGATGTGGATGTGGCCCGGCCGCCCCTCGTAGCTCGGCGGGAACGGGCCCTCGAACCGGAAGCGCCCGAGCCGGTCGGTGAGCACCGTCGCGCTGCCCGCGCGCGTGTACTGCCCGTTGCGGTTCGCCTGCCAGAACTGCACCTGCGCGCGGCGGAGCGGCCGGCAGTCGAGCGAGGTGAGCACGACGCCGGTGAGCACGTGGCCCGTGCCGATCTTCGAGCGGACGGGCGGCATCCCGCGGCCGAACGGACCGAACGCGTCCTGCGGCGTCGGCGAGCAGCGAATCGCGTGCGGGGCGGCGACTCCGGTGGCGGACGGCACCGCGACCGCGACGAGCACCACCCCGAGCCAGATCGCCCGTCTCACTGGGCGGATCCTACGCGCGCGGCGGTGCGGTCGTCGACCGGACGACGAGCGACGGCGCGACGCGGACGTGCAGCGGCGTCGCGCGGCCGCCCTCGATGCGCTCGACGAGCGCGGCGAGCGCGCGGCGTCCCATCTCGGGCCGCGGCTGATGGACGGTCGTGAGCGACACGTGGTGGAGCGCCGCGAGGAACGTATTGTCGTAGCCGACCACGGAGACGTCGCGCGGCACGCGGATCCCGTCGTCCTCGAGCCGGTCGATGAGCCCGGCGGCGAGGAGGTCGTTCGCGGCGAAGACGGCAGTCGGCAGCTCGCCCGCCTCGAGCATGCGCACGGCCGCCTCGACGCCCGCGACGTCGGTGTAGTCGCCGGGCAGGACGCGGATCTCGCCCTCGAGCCCCTGTTCGCGCATCGCCTGCCGGTAGCCGGAGCGGCGCGCGGCGGCGCCGGCGCCGCGGCCGCCGTCGACG
>JBKPLI010000042.1:0-12802 GCA_046731555.1 Actinomycetota bacterium
ACGTCGACGGCCGTGATCGTGCTGCTCGCGTGGGTCGGCGTGGCGCTGCGCGTCGGCGGGTGGTGGACGCAGCGCCTCGACGCCTAGGCGTCAGAGCGGCAGCCGCTGCCGCAGGCGCAGGAGCGGCGCGGCGAGGTCGCCGTGCCGCTCGACGCGCTCGCGCACCACGGGCGGCGTGAACGCGTTCGGGTCGAGGCGCTCGTCGACCTCGTGCCACGCGAGCGGCGTCGCGACCGCGGCGGTCGGCACCGGCCGGACCGAGTACGGCGCGACGATCTGCTGGCCGTGGCCGTTCATCTTCGCGTCGACCTTCACGCCGCGCACGCCGACGGCCGAGAGCGTGTCGCCGATCGCGCGCGCGAAGTCGCGCGCGTCCTCGTACGAGTACTGCCGCCGGATCGGAACGCGCACGTGCATGCCGTCACCGCCCGTCGTCATCGGGACGGCCTCGAGCCCGAGCGCGTCGAGCGCCTCGCGAACCGTGCGCACCGCGCGCACGACCGCCTCGAACCCGCCCTCGGCCGGGTCGAGATCGAGGAGCACGACGTCCGGCCGGTCGGGCCGGTCGACGCGCGACGTCCACACGTGCAGGTCGACGCAGCCGTAGTCGACGAGCCACAGCAGCGTCGCGCGGTCGTCTACCACGACGTAGTTCACGATGGCGCCGCCGCGCGACTTCGCGGGCTGGTCCGTCGTCGGGATCCAGCCGGGTGCTTCCCGCGGCTTGTCCTTCAGCCACCGGAACGGCGAGCGCGGCCCGTTGTAGTGCTGCTTGATCGTGAACGGCCGCCGACGCAGGTGCGGCAGGAGCACGGGCGCGACCGCGTCGTAGTACTCCCACGCGTCGCGCTTCGTCAGCCCGAGCCCCCGCCACCACAGCTGATCGGGGCGGTGCAGCTCCACCTCTCTCGCCACGAAGTTGCGGTGCGCGGCTACGACTCGCCGAGGTAGGTCTTGCGGACCTCCTCGTTCGTCTTCAGCTTCTCGGCGGAGTCCGCGAGGACGATGCGGCCCGTCTCGAGGACGTAGCCGCGATGCGCGGCGTCGAGCGCCATGAGCGCGTTCTGCTCGACGAGGAGGATCGACGTGCCCTGCTCGTTGATCGTCTTCACGATCTCGAAGATGCGCTCGACGAAGATCGGCGCAAGTCCGAGCGACGGCTCGTCGAGCAGCAGGAGCTTCGGGCGCGCCATCAGCGCGCGGCCGATCGCGCACATCTGCTGCTCGCCGCCCGACAGCGTCCCGGCCTTCTGGTTGCGCCGCTCGAGCAGGCGCGGGAAGAGCTCGAACACGCGGTCCATGTCCTGCCGGATCTCGGAGCGGTCGGTGCGCTGGAAGGCGCCCATCTCGAGGTTCTCGTTCACCGACATGCGCGGGAAGAGGCGCCGCCCTTCCGGCGACTGCGCGATGCCGCGCTTCACGATCTCGTGCGCCGGCGTCTGCGTGATGTCGCGGCCCTGGAACCTGATCGTCCCCTGCCGCGGCCGGTTGAGGCCGTTGATCGAGCGCAGCGTCGTCGACTTGCCGGCGCCGTTCGCGCCGAGCAGCGTCACGATCTCGCCCTCGCGCACGTCGATCGTGATCCCCTTGAGCGCGTGGATCGAGCCGTAGTAGGTATGGACGTCGTTCAGCTCGAGGACCGCGCCGCCCGTATCGCCGTTTCCGGTGCTGCTCATGCGAGCCCCTGCCGCTTCATGTCCTCGACCGCCGCCTTGCCGAGGTAGGCCTCGATCACGCGCTCGTTCTGCTGCACCTCGCGCGGCGAGCCCTCCGCGATCTTCTCGCCGTAGTCGAGCACCGACACGCGGTCGGAGACGCCCATCACGACGCGCATGTCGTGCTCGATCATCAGCACCGTCAGCCCGCGCTCTTCGCGCAGCCGCCCGACGAACGCGGTGAAGTCGGCCGACTCCTGCGGGTTCATGCCGGCGGTCGGCTCGTCGAGCAGGAGGAGCTTCGGCTCGGTGGCAAGGGCGCGCGCCACCTCGAGGCGGCGCTGGTCGCCGTAGGGGAGGTTGCGCGCGATCTCGTCCTCGTGCCGCCGGAGCCCCGAGAACCGCAGCAGGTCACGCCCGCGGTCGGCCGCCTCGCGCTCCTCGCGCCGCACACCGGGTGTGCGCAGGATCGAGTTGAACATGTTCGACCGCAGCCGGGCGTGCATGCCGACCAGCACGTTCTCGAGCGCGGTCATGTTCTGGAACAGGCGGATGTTCTGGAACGTGCGCCCGACGCCGCGCGCGGTGATCGCGTGCGGCGGCTTGCCGGTCACGTCCTCGCCGAGGAACGTGATCTGGCCGCCGGTCGGCTTGTAGACGCCGGTGAGCATGTTGAAGAACGTCGTCTTGCCGGCGCCGTTCGGCCCGATCAGCGACACGACCTTGCCCTCGGGGACGGTGAAGTCCACGTCGTTGACCGCGACGAGGCCGCCGAACTCCTTGCGCAGCGCCGTCGCAGCGAGGAGGACGCCGTTGTCGCTCATTCGACCGGCCCCATCGTGTCGTAGAGCGGCTCGTCGTGCACGCCTTCGTGCAGCTCGGCCTTCCGTCGCGTCGACGGTATGAGCCCTTCCGGTCGCAGCAGCATCACGAGCAGGATGATGACGCCGTAGATGCCCGACGCGTACAGCGGGACGTCGATGTTCGGGCTGCTGCCGAAGATCGTGACGTGGTCGTTCAGCCAGCCGCCGGTATTCGCGAGGCCGGCGCGGTCGAGGTACGACAGGAACGCGGCGCCGACGAGCACGCCCCAGATCGAGCCCATGCCGCCGAGGATGACCATGCAGAGGATGAACACCGAGATGTTGAAGAAGAAGTCGCCCGGGAAGGTCGCGCTCTTGAAGCTCGCGTAGTACGCGCCGGCGATGCCGCCGAAGAACGCGCCACTCGCGTACGCCCACGTCTTCGTGCGCATGAGCGGGACGCCCATCGCGGCGGCGGCCGTCTCGTCCTCGCGGATCGCGATCCACGCGCGCCCGAGCCGCGAGTCGCGCAGCCGCACGGAGCAGAACACCGTGAAGAGGAGCAGCAGCATCGCGGTCCAGAAGAACACGTCCTGCGACGAGATCTGGTGCTCCAGCGTCGTTCGCTGGCAGCACGAGAGGTAGTTCTCCGGCAGGAAGCCGTTCGTGTGCTCCGAGAGCCACGCGCCCCAGCCCGGCGGGTCGATCGGCGTGATGCCGTTCGGGCCGTTCGTCAGGTTGAAGCCCGTGCCGAAGAAGTTGTCGCCGTTGCGGGCGATCTGCGGGAGGATCTCGCCGAAGCCGAGCGTCACGATCGCGAGGTAGTCGCCGCGCAGGCGCAGGGTCGGCAGGCCGATCACGATCCCGGCGAACGCCGCGACGGCGCCGGCCGCGATCAGGAGCAGCCAGATCGTGATGTGGAAGCCGCCCGAGCCGACGGGAACGCCGATCCCGCCGAACGAGAAGTCGTGCTTCGGCACGAGCGCGACCGGGCAGTCGTCGATCCCGAAGCCGGCGCGCGGGCAGCGCTGGCCCGCGAACTGCTGCGAGGCGAACCAGGCGGCGGTGTACGCGCCCATCGCGTAGAACGCGACGTAGCCGAGGTCGAGCAGGCCCGCGTAGCCGACGACGATGTTCAGGCCGACGGCCATCATCATGAACACGAGCATCACGACCGCGGTCGCGATGTCGGGGAACGGCCCGAAGATCGGGATCTGGAACGTGTGGTCGACCCAGAACGGGTACGTGAACCCGAGCACGATCACCGTCGCCGGCAGCGCCCAGCTCCGGATGCGCGCGGGCAGCCACGCGAGCACGAAGCCGATCGCGAGGAGGATCCCGAGGATCGGCTGCAGGAAGAAGAGCGGCACGACGATCAGGGCCTCGAGCGCGAGCCGGTAGTAGCCGGTCAGCTGCCGCGTCCACCAGATCGCGAAGATGATCAGCGCGGCCCAGCCGAGCTCGATCACCCACAGGAGGAGGAGCACCGTGAGGACCGCCTGCATCGCGATCGTCGCGGCGATCCGGGTGCGCTCGGGCAGGTCGCGCCAGCGCGCTCGCAGCTGGTTGCGGAAGCCGACGACCTCGGGAGCCGACGCGGTCACGCGCTATCCGCCTTCCGGTGTTCGCTCGCCGAGCAGCCCCTCCGGCCGGAACACGAGGATCAGGATCAGGACGCTGAAGATGATCGAGTTCGTCCAGTCGCTGCCCGGCATGTGCCATTCGAGGCCGTTGTTGAACTGCTCGATCAGGCCGATGATCAGCGCGCCGAGCACCGCGCCCGGCAGGTTGCCGATCCCGCCGAGCACGGCGGCGGTGAACGCGAACAGCCCGAGCCGGAACCCGGTGTCGAACTGCACGCTCGTCACGTACATCGCGTACATCACGCCCGCGAACCCGGCCAGTGCGCCGGCGATCAGGAACGTGAAGGAGATCGTGCGGTTGACGTTGATGCCCATGATCGCGGCCGCGTCCTTGTCCTGCGCGACCGCGCGCATCGCCTTCCCCTGCTTCGTCTTCTGCACGAGCCAGACCAGCAGCGCAAGCGTGGGCAGCGTGACGATGAACACGATCAGGCGGTTCCAGCGGATGTCCGCGCCGCCGACGGAGAAGATCGTGCCGCGCGGCAGCAGGCCGTTCTCGAGGTTCACCGGCGCCGACCCCTTCCACACGAGGCCGACGTTCTGGAGGATGAACGAGACGCCGATCGCGGTGATGAGCGGCGCGAGCCGCGGCGCGTTGCGCAGCGGCCGGTAGGCGACGAACTCGATCGTCGTGTTCAGCAGCGAGCAGCCGGCGGCGGTGAGCAGCAGGATCGGGACGATCAGGAGGAGGACCTCGCCGTGGTTCGACGACGAGAGCCCGAACACGCCGACGAGCGTCGTCGTGAACATCGCGCCGAGCATGAACACGTCGCCGTGCGCGAAGTTGATCAGCTCGAGGATCCCGTACACGAGCGAGTACCCGAGCGCGATCAGCGCGTACACCATCCCGACGGTCAGGCCGACGACGAGCAGGTCGAGGAAGTCGCCCGGCGTCTTGAACGCGTTCACGGCCAGCACGATCACGACGAACCCCACGAACACGAAGCCGATCGCGCTGACGACCGGCGGTCGTTTCGCCTTGAAGCGGGTCAGTCTCGGGGTCGAGGCGTTCGCAGCCACAGGGGGTGCGGGGAGTATCCGCGCCCGTCGGAGCGGATTTCAACCGGGGTACGGCCGCTCCTGCCGTGCGAGGCGATTCGCGGGAGTGCCGGGCTACGATCCTTCGGCCGGCCGGAGTGGCGGAACTGGTAGACGCGCCGGACTCAAAATCCGGTGCCTTTCGGGGCGTGTGGGTTCGATTCCCACCTCCGGCATCAAACTGCTGAACTGCTGCGCGGCGCGCGAGGGTCGTGCCTAGACTGCGCGCCGATGCGGATCGGAGTGCTCACCGGCGGCGGCGACTGTCCGGGCCTGAACGCGGTCATCCGCGCGGTCGCGCGGCGGGCGTGGGATCGCGGCCACGACGTCGTCGGGGTGCGCGAGGGCTGGCGCGGGATGGTCGACGGGATCTTCCAGGAGCTCGGCCGGCGCGAGATCTCGGGAATCCTGCCCCGCGGGGGGACGATCATCGGCACGTCGCGGACGAACCCGTACAAGCTCGAGGGCGGCGTCGAGAAGGTGCTCACCAACTTCGACGGGATCGGCGCGCTCGTCGCGATCGGCGGCGAGGACACGCTCGGCGTCGCCGCGCGGCTCCACGAGGAGCACGGGCTGCCGGTCGTCGGCGTCCCGAAGACGATCGACAACGACCTCTCGGCGACGGACTACACGTTCGGCTTCGACACGGCCGTCTTCATCTGCACGGAGGCGATCGACCGACTGCACACGACGGCCGAGTCGCACAACCGCGTGATGGTCGTCGAGGTGATGGGCCGCCACACCGGCTGGATCGCCGTCATGAGCGGGATCGCCGGCGGCGCGGACGTGATCCTCATCCCCGAGCGGCCCGTCGACTACGACGAGGTCGCCGGCGAGATCCGCAAGCGCCACGGGCGCGGGAAGAACTTCTCGATCGTCGTCGTCAGCGAGGGTTGCGAGCTCCCCGGCGCCGAGGACAAGGGCGAGGTCGACCAGTTCGGGCACAAGCTGCTCGCGAAGCGCGGCGTCGGCGAGACGCTCGGCGAGGCGATCCAGGAGCGCACCGGGTTCGAGACCCGGGTGACCGTGCTCGGCCACATCCAGCGTGGCGGGTCGCCGACCCCTCGCGACCGGATCCTCGCGACGAGGTTCGGCCTCAAGGCCGCCGACCTCGTCGAGGCGGGCAAGTTCGGCCGCATGGCCGCCCTCCACGGCGACACGATCGTGGACGTCTCGCTCCGCGACGCGACCGCCGAGCTCAAGACGGTGCCGGACGACTGGTACGAAGTCGCGCGCGCCTTCTTCGGCTGAGATCGCGCGCGTCGCCCTTACCGTTTCCTAACGGAACCTGGTCCCGGACCAGGTTCGGTTAAGACGCGGCGGCGCGCTCGAGCACGTCGAAGTCGCCGTGCGCGCCGGCGACGGCGAAGCCGTGCCGCTCGGCGGTGCGCCGCGAGCGCTCGTTCCAGCGCAGGACCAGCATCCGGAGCCGCGTCGGCTCGAAGCGGTCGACGCCGAACGCGAGGATCGCGCCCACGAACGAGCGCCCCAACCCCTGGCCCATCAGCTCGGGCCGCATGCCGTAGCCGACGTCGAGCGTGCCGGCTTTCTCCCCGACGCCGGGCACGCGCGCCTCGCCGCCGAAGCAGCAGTAGCCGACGAGCCTGCCGCCGTGCTCGACCGCGAAGAACCCGAGCCCCGGCGAGACGCCGCCCGTCACGTCGTAGGTCGCGTAGCGGCCCTCGTAGCGCCACGTGACGATGTCGCGGACGTCCGCGTCCGTGAGCTCTCGGACCTTCACTCGACCAGCAGCGAGTCCGTCGGCGCGTAGTCGTCCACGAGGGTCGGCACGTCGTTCACCGGGACGTCGTCCACCCGCCCGCGGATCACCTGGTCGAGGTCCGGCGCGAGCGGATGCGACTGCCGCACCTCGCGCCACCGTGCGCGCAGCGCCTCCCTCTCGGGCGCAGCGCCCGTCGACGCGACGAGGATGATGTTCCCCGTCTCGAACGTGCCGCCGCGCGCGTACGTCGGGTGCAGCGCGACGGTCGGGAAGACCTCGCGGTACGTACGCACGAACGACCGCACGAGCTTCGAGCCGTCGCCCGTCGGCGAGCCGATGACGTTCGAGACGACGACGCCGCCGGGGTTGAGCCGCTTGCGGACCGTCTCGAGGAACTCGCGCGTCGTGAGGTGGAACGGGATCGAGTCAGCGAAGTACGCGTCGATCACGATCACGTCGTAACGGTCGTCGTGCCGCTCGAGGTGGCGCCGCCCGTCCTCGACCTCGACCGGGATCGAACGCGGGAACGCGAACCACTTGCGCGCGACCTCGACGACGTCCGGGTCGAGCTCGACGACCTTCAGCTGCACGTCGGGGAAGTCGCGGTGGATCCGCTTCGGCGCCGAGCCGCCGCCCAGGCCGACGAAGAGCATGTTCTTCGCCGAGGGCCGGTACGCGAGCCCGAGGTCGAGCGCGGCCGTGTACTCGAAGTGCGGGAAGTACGGCCGCGCGAGCTCCATCGCGCTCTGGAACGAGTTGTCGAAGCGCAGGTACCGGATGCCGTCGCTCTCCGCGACGAGGATGTGGTGGTAGCGCGTGTCGCGCCGGTCGAGGAGCCTGAAGCCGCTCTCGACGAGCTCCGGCGCCGTGCGCAGCACCTCTTCGCGCGAGCGGTACACCGGCGAGTAGTTGCGGAGGTCGGAGGCGGAGACGCTGCCGCCACGGTCCGGCGCGAGCGACAGCGCGACCGCGCCCGCGATGCACGCGAGCGCCGCGCCGACGGCCGCGAACGGCCACGCGCGATGCGCAACCGCGAGCGGCAGCGCTGCCAGGAGCAGCGCGGCGGCACCCGTCGCGATCAGCTGGTCGACGCCGAGCTCCGGCACGAGCCAGAACGCGGTCGCGAACGTGCCCGCAATCGAGCCGGCGGTCGAGATCGAGAACAGCCGCCCGGCCGTACGGCCGACGAACGCGAGCTCGCGCGACGCGATGCGCACGGCGATCGGCGTCACCGTCGCGAGCACGACGCTCGCCGGGGCGAACAGGATCGTCGCCGCGATCAGTGGATCGAGACGGGGGCCGGGGTCCCAGTCCTCGACGAAGCGCAGCACGCGCTCGTCGACGAGCGGGATCGCGAGCACGAGCATGCCGCCGAGGAACACCGCGCCGAGCAGCAGCTTCGGCGACGGCATCCGGTCGGCGAGCACGCCGCCCGCCCAGTAGCCGATCGCGAGCCCCGTCAGCACGACGCCGATGAGCGCCCCCCAGACGAAGAGCGAGTTGCCGAACGCCGGCGCGAGCACGCGCGACGCCGCCAGCTCGAGGCCGAGCAGCACCGCACCCGACACGAACGTCGTGATCGCGAGCGCGGCGCCGCGAAGACTCACATTTCCGCCAGGGGGAAGGAGCGATGGCGGCGCGGCGGCACGAGGAAATTCTGGCGGTGCGTCGTGCGCAGCACCGCGTTGAACCCCTGCCCGCGCGCCCGCGGCGTGAAGTGGATCTTGCCGCCCGGCAGGACGCCGTCCATCGCGAGCCGGTTGCGATGGAAGTCGTCGCTCGTCGGGTTGAAGACGACGAAGTGCACGCCGGCCGCGGGCGTCGGGTCGACCTTGGCCGTCTCTTCCGACCACGCGAACGGGTTATCGAGGGTGTTGAAGTCCGCGCGGACCGGGATCGCGGTGCCCTTGCGGTACACGGTCCCGTCAGGCCCCACGACGTCCTGTACGAGCCGCGACGTCGTCTGGATCGCCGCGCTGTGGCCGATGCGCCCGGACGCGCGGAAGTCCTTGTGCACCGCCTGCTCGTCGGAGACGTCCTCCGGCCCCTGCCGCACGGTCCGCGCGCCTTCGCGCACCTTCACGTTCGGGCGGAACGCTGTGTCGGCGCGCTCACGGAAGTCGAAGTTGAGGTACCACGCCTCGACGTCCTCGGAGATGTGCGAGAGGTGCATGTGCGTGCCCTCGCGGAAGTAGCCTCCGCGCAGGTCGACGTAGCCGAGCGTCTCGTGGTTCGCGATCTTGCCCGGCCCCATGCCCGCGCGCTGCGTCGAGGTGAAGCCGAGGAAGAGCTCGGCGTCGTCGGGGATCAGGTCGGCGCCGGGGATGCCCGCGGCGACGGCCATCTTCTTCGGCAGCGAGCGGCGGCCGTCGAAGCCGCCGCCGGCGAACCCGCGCCGGATCGACGTCAGCTCGAGCGTCTTCGTGCCGCGGATGCGGCCGATCGCGTCGTCGACGTGCTCGCGGTCGTCGCTGCGCAGGAGGATTGCGACGTCGTTCGCCTCGAGCACGGTCTCGTCGGGGTCGCTGGGGAAGCGAAGCGAGTCGATGAGCGCCGCCTTGTCCGCGCGGCGGTCGTGCGGGCCGTGCGCCTCCCACGCGGCCGGGACGAACCGCGTGAAGTACGGCAGCCCCCACGCGACCGTGACGCCGAGACCGGCGGGCGAGGGCGCGTAGTCCTCCTCGAGCCCTGTGAGCGCGTCCTCGAGCGTGCGCTGCGCGTCGCGGACGTCCGCGGGGTCGACGGCGACGCGCGCGGTGAGCACCGCGTGGTGAAGCGGCGGCACGAGCACCTCGACGCCGTCGAGGTCGACCGTGCGGATCCCGTCGAGCAGGTGCTGCTCCGCGAACAGCCTCGCGGGCGCCGCGCGCGACGGCGAGCCGGCGAGCCGGTCGACGAGCTCGTAGACGCCGGTCGCGCCGACGGCGCCGGCTGCAGCGCCGGCGAGCACCTGCTTCCGTGTGAGTTTCATCTACTTCAGGTGGTCGGCTCGATGCGCACGAGCGAGCGCAGCTCGTGCTTCAGGTACGAGACGACCTTGCGGTACGTGAGCGGCGGGGCGACGTGCTCCGACAGCGTGTACAGCGAGCCCTGGTGGCGCCACGCGAGGAGGACGTGCCACTGGTCGGCGTCCTGGTTGACCGTGTACATCGTCGCGCGGATCCCGTTCGCGGTGATCGTGCCGCGGGCGTCCGCAAAGCACGGGATCAGCTGCTTGTCCTTGCCGCCGCGCGTGCACTTCGGAATGGCGGTACGGCCCGGATAGCCGCGGAGGTTCACGTGCAGCTCGCCGCCGGCCGCGCCGCCGCCGGTCTCCTGCCACACGAAGCTCATGAGGTAGCTGCGGTCCTTGTCGACCGAGTTGATGTTGTTCCAGCGCCCGCCGAGCTGCGAGGTGAGCGGGTCGGGCAGCCAGCCGGGGCAGTAGACGGGCGCGTCGATCCTGTTCGCGAGCTTCTGCCAGCCCGCCCGGTATTTGCAGCTCGCCGCCGGGTCAGGGGCCGCCGCGGCGAGCTTCGACGCCTCGCCGCCCGAGCATGCGGACGCGAGCAGCGTCAGCGCCGCCAACACGGGCACGAGGAGGAGACCCGGCCGCATCACGGCGATCCATGGTAGACGCGTTCTTCAGCTCTCGGGTGTCCCGAATTGACCAAGTGAGGGGCAGCACGAGGAGGAGGAGAGCGACCGGCGCGAGGCCCCGAAATCGCCCTGCCAGAGCGCCGAGCGCGGGCACGACGGGCAGCGTGTAGACGGCCCGCCGGTCGACGGCGAGCAGGAAGGCGCCGTAGGCGAGCACGAACGACGCGAGCGCGACGTCGGCCCGCGAGCGCGCGATCAGCGCGCCTGCGAGCCCCACCGCGGAGATCGCGAGCACCGGGCCCAGGCCGTCCCAGAAGAGCGTGGGCCAGCCGCCGTGCCAGCCGGTGAAGCGATCGTCGAGCGCGAACCACGCCGGCAGCGAGATGACCGCCGCGAGCGCCGCCGCGATCCCGACCCGCCGCCAGGCGCCCCAGCCGACCGCGAGCAGCGGCACGAGCAGGAGCCAGCCCGAGAAGTCGATCGCGGCGCCCGCACCGATCGCCGGCCCGGCCCACTCGAGCCTCCCGAGGGCGAGCAGCGCGAGCGCCACGGCGGCGAAGGTCGCGAGCGGCACGAGGGAGAGGACCTGCCGCGACGAGGCGACGTGCGCGGTGTCGACGGCGGTCGCGGCCGCCGCGACGAACCCGGCGACCGTCCCGTACGCGACCCGACCGAGCCACCACGCGGCGGCGACACCGAGCACGCCGAGCCCGAGCACGACCTCGCGCGCGGTCTCGTACGACGGCTCGTCGGCGAAGCGCTCGAACGGCGCGAGCAGGTACACGAGCCCGCCGTCGCGGCCGAGCGCGCCGTGCGTCGCCTCCCACGCCGCGCGGACGACGTCCTCGTTCGGCCGCGGCGCGTGGTCGAGGCCGACGAGCCGCAGCGCGAGCGCGCCGCCCGCGATCACCACGAGCCAGCCGAGCGGCCGGCCCCACAGGTCGACCCGCGCCGTGCGAGACGGGCTAGACCTCGGGAGGTCGGGCACCGACGAGCTCGCCCACGTGCCCAGACCCGACGAGCACCGCGTCGATCCCCGCGCGCTCGAGCGCCAGCACCTCGTCGCGGGTCGCCACCTCGACGTCCGCGATCGCGAGCTTCCCGGCGGGCACGTCGGGCAAGAGCTCGAGCACGGCGTCGAGCGGATCGTCGTCCTCGTCGGCGTCCCTCGCGGAGAGCAGGAAGATCTCCGGGTCGTGCAGCTCGAGCGCGCGCTCGAGCTCGTCCTCGTCGCGCACGTCGACGACGGACTCGAGGTCGTGGCGGTGCACGTCGTCGTCCGGGCGAATCGCGTGGGCGTCGGCGTCCACCGGCGCCTCGGCGCCGAGCCAGAGGAGCGGCAGCGACGTCGCCTCGCGGATCCCGTCGATCCGCCGGTCGAGCGCCAGGGCCTTCGCGCCCTGCGCCTCGGCGGCCCGCGCAGCCTCTGCGTCGGCCACCCGGGCGATGATCGCGATCCCGTCTCCCTCCGAGATCCGCTGGCTCAGATGTCGTGACCCGGTCACGTAAAGCGAAAGACTATTCGACTGCGAGCGTCATCCCGTCGAAGGCCGGTTCCCACCCGTCGCGCTCGCCCAGCCGGACGAGCATCTCGTGCGAGACGCCGTCCATGTGCTCGACGTGCGAAAGGACGACGCGGGCCGCGTCGATTGCGCGCACCATCTCGAGCGTCTCGTCGTACGTCGCCTCCAGCCGAAGGAGCGGGTGCTCGGCGTGGATCAGCCGCTCGCCGGTGAACGGGTCGTGCTCGAAGATGCCGACCGGCAGCAGGGCGACGTCGAAGCGGCCGAGGCCGGCCGGCGGCGTCCAGCCGTTGAGCTCGTCCATCGCGATCAGCGCGCGGCGGCCGTCCCGCTCGAAGACGAAGGCGTAGACGTAGTTCTCCGCGAGCCGGAAGGGCGTGATGCGCGTGTCGCCGAGGTCGATCGCCTCGCCGTCGGCGACCTCGTGCAGGCGCACGACGCGGAGCGACTCGAGGTACGCGAAGTGCTCGCGGATCCCCTGGAATTGCTCGAAGTCGCGCGCCACCTGCTCGGGCACGTAGACCGGCACGCAGGTCGTCTCCTTCGCCTCGGCGGGCCAGCCGCGGAAGTCGAAGTTCATCTCCCACACGCGGCGGCCGGCCGTGTGGTCCGGGTGCCAGTGCGAATAGAGCGCGGCCGCGACGCGCTCGATCGACGAGCGCGCGAGCTGGAGCCGCGACTCCTCGGGCGTGTCGACGAGCACGTCCGGCCCGTGCACGAACACGCTCGGCCCCATGCGCGCGTCGCGGGAGCCGGCGCGCGCGCCCTCGCACACTGCGCAACGGCACGTGCCGCGCGGCGTCGCGACCGCGCCGCCCGAGCCGAGGATCTCGATCCG
>JBKPLI010000043.1:0-7240 GCA_046731555.1 Actinomycetota bacterium
CCGCCGCCGCGGCCGAGGCGCAACCCGCGTCCGCGTCCGCTCCTGCGGCCGAGGCCGCGCCGTCGAACGGCGGCCGCATCAAGGCCTCGCCGCTCGCACGCCGCATCGCGCGCGAGCGCGGCGTCGACCTCTCGCGCCTCCAGGGCACAGGCCCCGAGGGACGCATCGTCGCCGAGGACGTCGAGCGCGCCGAGGTGCGCCCCGCAGCGGCGCACGCCGCCGGCGCGCCGGTCGGCGAAGTCGAGGAGGTGCCGCTCACCTCGATCCGCCGGACGATCGCGCGCCGGCTCACCGCCGCGTGGCAGGCGCCCGTCTTCCAGCTCACGGTGTCGGCCGACATGACGCGCGCGAACGAGCTCGTCGCGCGGGCCCGCGACCTCAACCCGGACGTGCGCATCACGGTCACCGACCTGCTCGCCAAGCTGAGCGCGCAGGCGTTGATGCGCCACCGCGACGTGAACGTCGAGTTCGCCGAGGACAAGCTGCTCAGGCACCCGAGCGCGAACGTCGGCATCGCCGTCGCCGCGCCGCAGGGGCTCGTCGTCCCCGTCGTGCGCGGCGTCGACCGCCTCACGCTCGCCGAGACGGCCGAGCTGCGCGGCGAGGTCGTCGGCCGCACGCGCGACAACAAGCTCCAGCCGGCCGACCTCGAGGGCGGCACCTTCACGATCTCGAACCTCGGCATGTACGGCATCGAGCAGTTCGTCGCCGTGCTGAACCCGCCGCAGGCGGCGATCCTCGCCGTCGGCGCGACCGAGGATCGCGTGGTCGTCGGCGAGGGCGAGCCGGTGGTGCGGCCGATGATGACGATGACGCTGACGGTCGACCATCGCGCCGTCGACGGCGCCGCGGCCGCGGACTTCCTCCGCACGCTGAAGTCCTTCGTCGAGGACCCCGCGCTCGCGTTGTAGGTTGTAGGCGCGATGCCGCGCGTCTGGTACCTCGTCCGCGACTTCGACCGCGGACGCGAGTTCTACAAGCAGATGCTCGGGTTCGACGAGACGTTCGTCGACTGGGACGACCGGTGGGCGAAGCTCGAGCGCGGCGAGATGCGGATCGCGATCGCGGAGGGCGAGCCGAACCCCGACGGCGGGGTCGCGACCGTCGACGTCGAGGACGTGAAGGCGGAGGCCGAGCGGCTGCGCGACGCGGACGTGAACGTCGGCGTCGTGCTCGACCTCGCGGGCCAGATGCGGCTCGTCGACGTGTACGACCCGGACGGCAACCGCGTGCAGCTCGCGCAACCGATCGACGAGGCATGAGGGACGAGTTGCCGTGATCCGGCGCGGGGGCCACGGCGACGTGCCCTTCATGCGCTCCATGCTGGCGCACGCGTACAACTGGCGCGTCAGCGCGCTCGACACGGACATCCCGCTCTCGCGGTACGTCGAGAACTGGGGCCGGCCCGGCGACGTCGCGCTGATCGCGACCGAGTCGGGCCATCGCGTCGGCGCGGCGTGGTTCCGCGTGTTCGACGCGGCGTCGCCGGGCTACGGGTTCGTCGACGCGGGGACGCCTGAGCTCACGATCGCCGTCGTCCCGTCGCGCCGCAAGCACGGCGTCGGTCGCGAGCTGCTGGCGGAGCTCTTGTCGCGCGCCGCCGCCGAAGGCCACGCCGCGATCTCGCTCTCGGTGGAGCAGGACAGCCCGGCGGTCGCGTTCTACGAGCGCCAGGGCTTCGAGCGCGTCGGCGAGAACTCGGGCGCGCTGACGATGCGCCGAGCGCTACCGTAGATCGAGGCATGGCGGATGTGGCGATGAGCGAGCCGACGATCGAGCTCCTCCGGTGGATCTCCGCCCGCCCGCGCACGTACGCGGAGACGATCGAGGCGTGGCGCAGCAACTGCCCCCGGCTCGCGGTCTGGGACGACGCCTGCAGCGACGGGCTCGTCGCTGCGAACGGGAGGGGCGTGCGGTTGACTGCTCGCGGCCGCGACGTGCTCGACGAGTCGGCGCGCAGCTCTTAACAGAACCTGGTCCCGGACCACGTTCGGTTAGCGGTTTGTAAGGAGGAGCCGTTCGCTGCGCAGCCTCCGCAGCTGCCAGCGGCGCGCGTCCGTTACGGCGGCCGCGATCCGACGCCGGCCGTCCGCGCCACCGCCGAACAGGTCGACGATCGGCTTCTCGTTGACGAACGCGAACGGATCGCGCACACCGACGAGGCTGCCGTAGCTGCTCCAGCGATACGTCTCCGCGGACACGTTGGCGACAGCTTCCGGATTGAGTGCGATGTACGAGACGACCCACAACGCGTGACGCTCGTCGACGACGTGCGTCGAGCCGTAGCGTCGGCCGTAGAGGCGACCGACTCGTGCATGGGCGGCGTTGAAGGACACTGCGTAGCTGCGATTGATCCATTGCATCGCCTTCGCCAGCCCGCCATCTTCGACGGACACCAGCAGGTGCTCGTGGTTGCCCATCAGGCAGAACTGGTTGATCTCGATGCGGCCGTCCCGGACGGCCTTGGCCAGGATCGCCAGTCGCAGCTCGTAGTCTGCGGCGCTCGCGAACAGCCAGCTGCCCGCGACGGCCAAGGTCGTGACGTGATGCAAGCCGGGGCTTTCGTTGCGGGTTCGCCGTCCTATCGCTCCAAGGTGGCAGCCCTCGAGTTGCGTCGCCGCGGATTCGACGGAGTTGGCTCGGTTTCTTTACAGAACCTGGTCCTGGACCACGTTCTGTAAAGACGTCTCGGCGAGCAAATGGGGCGTGGGGCGGCCCCAGAATCCGCCCCACGCCCCGTCGGCTTCTCAGCCGAGCTGGGCCCGGATCGCTCCGCCGGGGAACTCCCGCGTGTGGACGTTCGTGTAGTAGCCCGCGGGATTCGCCTTGATGTCGGCGAGGAGCGTCGGGTCGGCTGCCGCGCAGCCGGAGGAAATGCCGCTCGCGTCCGGAGCGGTGAACGGGACGACGATCGGCCCTGCGCCGCCTGCCGCGCCGCGATGGATGTGCGCGCCGACCGCCGGGAGCAGGAGGTTCTGGACGCCGATGCGGTAGCAGACCTGGTTGTCCGGCCGGATGCGGACGACGGCCACGCCGGCGCCGTCGGAGTCGCCGTTCGCCGGCGCCTCGGCCGCGCCGTTCATCGCGACCGACCGCGACCAGCCGAGGTCGTCCGGCGACGTGCCGGCGAGCTGCCCGCGCACGGCGCCGCCCGGGAACGCCGCCGTGTGAACGTTGACGTAGTACTGCGCCGGCGAACCGAGGATCGCGTTCACGAGCGGACGCGCGACCGACGTGCACCCACTCGAGGCACCCGAGCTGTCCGGCGTCGTGAGCGGGACGACGATCGCACCGACCGAGCCGGCGGGCGCCTTGTGGATGTGCGCCGCCGCGGCCGCCGCGCCGAGGTTGTCGACGTCGAGCGTGAAACAGATCTGACCCTGGTTCGCACGCGCGCGGATGACGGCCGTGCCGGTCGCGACCGGGTCTCCCGCCGGGTTCTCGACCTCGCCCGTCATCGATGCCGTGCGGGCGACGCCGCCCGCGCTCGCGGTGAGGACCGAGGTCGGGCACGCGCCTCGCACCGGGACGATGTCGGCGGCGTGCTTGGCGTGCGCCTTCACCTGCGCGGCGTTGACCAGCATCCGCTTGTACGCCGGCTTCGCCGAGCCGGTGCGATGACAGATCGCCGTCCGCTTCACCGCCGCGCCGCCGCCCTTGGCGGTCGCGTAGGCGAAGGGCAGGACGACGGCCGCAGCAATGAGCAACACGAACAGACGCTTCATGCCTCCCTTTCTCCCTCCCCGGTCGCTTGTGCCCACCAGTACGGCGGCTGCGCCCGACCGGTTCGCGCGCGCTAGGAGGTGGCGCGCCGAACGATCGCGGAGGTCTCGCGGAGGAAGCCCGGGTCGATCGCGTGCGGCAGCGGATACTCGCGGTACGTCACGTCGGCGCCCGCGGCTTCGAGCCGGTCGCGCGCGGCTTGGCCGAACTCGACGGGGATCACGGGGTCGTAGGTGCCGTGGCCGATCGCGATCGGCGGGAAGGATTGCAACTCGTCGAGCTCCCAGCCCTCGACCTGCGGGATGAACCCCGAGAACGCGAGCAGCGCGGCCGGGCGCGGCCGCCCGGCGCCGAGGCCGAGTGCGTAGCTCATCACGGCGCCCTGCGAGAAGCCGCCGAGCACGATCCGCTCGTGCGGCAGCGAGTCGAGCCACTCCGACGCCTCGCGGTACGACGCGGCGAAGGTCGCCGGGTCGGGGTAGCCGACGCGCGGCACGACGTACCAGTGCGCGCCGCCGGGCGGCAGCGAGAGCGGGCCGCGCGGGCAGTAGCCGTGGAGCCGGCGCTCGGGGTCGAGCACGTCGAGCAGCGGGAAGAGGTCGTGCTCGTCGGCGCCGCGACCGTGGACGAGGACGAGCGCGCCGGCGGGCTCTCCCGCCGCGGGCCGCTCGGCGACGATCACTGCGCGATGCGCTCGCGTGGGTTCGGCAGCGGCGTGAGGATCGGCTCGACCTGCGCGCGCAGCCGCTCGAACTCGGGGGGCAGCACGAGCTTCTCGCCGAGGTGCTCCGGATCCTCGTCCGTCGCGAAACCGGGGCCGATCGACGCGATCTCGAACAGCACACCGCTCGGCTCGCGGAAGTAGATGGAGCGGAACCAGAAGCGGTCGATCACCGGCGTCGGCCGCCCGCCCGCCTGCCGCACGCGGTCGACCCACCCGGCGTGCTCGTCGAGCGGCGCCGCGAACGCGACGTGATGCACCGTGCCCGCGCCCGGGATGCCGCGCTCGGCGGGCGGCTCGTCGTAGACGTAGAAGCCGACGCGCTCGTCCCCGCGCACCTCGAAGCCCGGCTCGAACCCGAGCGCGTCGAGGAACGGTGCGCTCGCCTCGGGCGCAGTAGCGTAGGCGCGCACGCCGGCGAAGCCGCGGATTGCGTGCTGCTCGGGGATATCGGGGTGGCGCGCCGTGAGCGGCGGGTCGTCCGAGTCGTCGATCACGAGCTCGAGCGCGAGACCCTCCGGGTCCTCGAAGAGCAGCGAGCGCTCGCTGCGCTCGCCTCCCACGCGCGCCTGCCAGAAGTCGAGGGCGTCCGGGCCGAAGACGCGGAACACGACGCGGTGGACCATCCCGTTGCCGGCGCGCCCGCGCACGGAGCCCGGGTACTCGAAGAACGTGATGTCGGAGCCGGGCGAGCCCTTTTCGTCGGCGTAGAAGAGGTGGTAGACGGTCGGGTCGTCCTGGTTCACCGACTTCTTCACGAGCCGGAGGCCGAGCGTACCCGTGTAGTACTCGACGTTCTGCGGCGCGTCGCCGGTGATGCACGTGACGTGGTGGATGCCCTCGAGCTTCACGGCATCCCAGCCTACCGTCGGTCGATACCATCGCCGCCGACGACCGATGGAGGAGACTGAGAGATGGACGTAGACGTCGCCGTCCTGGGCGGAGGCCCCGGCGGTTACACCGCCGCGATCCGCGCCGCGCAGCTCGGCGCGAAGGTCGCGTGCATCGAGAAGGAGCCCGAGCTCGGCGGCACCTGCCTCCGCGTCGGGTGCATCCCGACGAAGGCGTGGGTGCAGACCGCGCACTTCATCCACCAGGCGCGCGACTCGTACGCGAAGCTCGGCGTGCGGATCGGCGAGGCCGAGCTCGACTTCGGCGCCGCGAACGAGTGGAAGGCCGGCGTCGTGAAGCAGATGACGCAGGGCGTCGCGGGCCTCTTCAAGGCGAACGGCGTCGAGTGGGTGAAGGGCACCGGCGCGTTCAAGGATGCGAACACGATCGCGGTCGAGGGCGGAGAGGACGTCAGTTTCAAGTCGGCGATCGTCGCGACGGGCTCGTTCCCGATGCGGCCGCCGATCCCGGGGCTGGAGAGCGACCTGTGCGTCGACTCGACCGGGCTCCTCGCGCAGACGGAGGTGCCGCGCCGGCTCGTCGTGCTCGGCGGCGGCATCATCGGCTGCGAGTTCGCGTCGATCTTCAACACGTTCGGCAGCGAGGTCACGATCATCGAGATGCTCGACGCGCTGATCCCGCAGGAGGACGCGGACGCGTCGAAGGAGCTCGCGAAGCAGTTCGGCAAGAAGGGCATCACGCTCCATCTCGGCAAGCAGTGCACGGGCGTCGAGCAGCAGGGCAACTCGCTGCGCGTGACGTTCGGCGAGGGCGAGACGGTCGAGGCCGACCTGATGCTCGTGTCCGTCGGCCGCGCGCCGCTAGTCGAGGGGCTCGGGCTCGAGAACATCGGCGTCGAGTTCGACAAGCGCAAGGGCATCGCCGCCGACGAGCATCGCCGCACGACCGTCGGTCACATCTACGCGGTGGGCGACTGCGCCGGCTACTGGCAGCTCGCGCACACGGCGTTTCGCGAGGGCGAAGTCGCGGCCGAGAACGCGTGCGGCCACGAGGCCGTCGTCGACAACCGCGCGGTGCCGCGCCCGATCTACACCGCGCCCGAGGTGGCGGCGGTCGGCCTCACGGAGGCCGAGGCGCGCGAGCAGTACGGCGACGACGTCGCGGTCGGGACGTTCCCGTGGCCGGCGAACGCGCGCGCCGTCATGCAGAACGAGACGGTCGGCTGGGTGAAGTCGATTCACGAGACGCGGTACGGCGAGCTGCTCGGCCTCGTCATGGTCGGCCCGCACGTGACCGACATGGTCGAGGCGGGCGTCGTCGCGATCGACGCGGAGTCGACGGTCGAGACGGTCGCCGACGGCATGGCGCCGCACCCGACGCTCTCGGAGGCGATCAAGGAAGCCGGCCTGGTTGCGCTCGGCCGCGCGATCCACGTACCGAACCGCAAGCGGGCTCCGGCGCAGGCGTAGCTCAGCTCTTAACGGAACCTGGTCCGGGACCAGGTTCCGTTAGGAAACCGTTAGGCCGCCGCGCGAGGCTCGGCGCGCCGGCGCAGGCGGCGCGGCGTCTCGGACGAGGCGTTCGCGATCGCGCGCACGGGCGGGAGCAGCGCGACCGTGAGGTTCGTCGCGGCGAGGACGAGGCCGGCCGCGACGAGCGTCGTCCCGATGCCGATCTCCTCGGCGAGCGGGCCGAACGCGATGAAGCCGATCGGCATGAAGACGAACGAGACGAGCCAGTCGTACGAGCTCACGCGCGAGAGCACCTCGGCCGGGATGCGCTCCTGCAGCGTCGTCTGCCAGAGCGCCTGCCCGAACGAGATCCCGGCGAGGCCGATCGCGTAGCCGCCGGCGATCGCGAGCGCGGGCAGCGGCGGCGCGAGCGCGAGCAGCGGCAGCGCGCACAGCATCCACGCGGAGAACCCGGCCGAGAGCGGCCGCCGCG
>JBKPLI010000044.1:0-7476 GCA_046731555.1 Actinomycetota bacterium
TCGCGATGTACGTGAACGACATGACGTGCGACTACGGCGACGAGGGCCGTGAGGCCGTCGCCGAGTTGCTGCGCCGGGCCGGATCCGGCACGGTCGCCGAGTTCGCCGCCTAGCGTTTCGCGGCGCGCACGAGTTCCGTCACTTCCGTTTGGAAGCTTCGGCGGGAGGTCGTGTGATGACACGCTGGACGCCGGACCCGAGTTTCTATCCCTCGCCCAAGCTCGCGATGGAGGCGCCGGAGGAGACGCTCGCGTACGTCGCGCTGCTCGAGCCCGACCAGCAGTCGCGGCCGGACGCGCTCGGGGTGATCGACCTCGAGCGCGGCTCGGACACCTACGGCCAGGTCGTCTCGACCGTCGAGTTCGCGGCGCCCGGCGACGAGCTGCATCACTTCGGCTGGAACGCGTGCAGCGCCGCACTGTGCCCGTCGGCGCCGCGGCCGCACGTCGAGCGCCGCTACCTCGTCGTGCCAGGCCTCAAGTCGTCGCGCGTCTACGTGCTCGACGTGAAGGACGACCCGCGCTCGCCGAAGATCGTGAAGACGATCGAGGCCGACGAGCTCACGGCGAAGACCGGCTACTCGCGCCCCCACACCTCGCATTGCGGCCCCGACGCGATCTACATGAGCGGTCTCGGCGGCGCGAACGGTGCGGACGAGGCGGGCGGGCTGTTCCGGCTCGACCGCGAGACGTTCGAGCCGCTCGGCCCGTCGGAGCACGAGGCCGGCACGCAGCGCTACCAGTACGACTTCTGTTGGAACCTGAACGAGGGCACGCTCGTCTCGAGCGAGTGGGCGACGCCGGCGATGTTCGAGGGCGGCGTCGTCCCCGAGAAGCTCCTCGGCCGCGAGTACGGCCACGCCATGCACGTGTGGGACTTGAAGAACGGCAAGCACGTGCAGCAGCTCGACGTCGGCGACGAGCACCAGATGGTGCTCGAGCTCCGGCCCGCGCACGACCCGCGCAAGCAGTACGGCTTCGTCGGCGTCGTGGTCTCCGTCGAGGATCTCTCCGCGTCGGTGTGGCACTGGTACCGCGAGCGGCGACGAGTGGAAGATCCGCAAGGCGATCACGATCCCCGCCGAGCCGGCCGACCCGGAGCAGCTCGTCACGCTCTTCATCGGGTAGCAGCTAGGCTCCTGCGCGATGGCGGTCGCGACGCGCGAGTACGGGCTGTTCGTCAAGGGCGAGTCGGTCGAGCCGCAGTCCGGCGAGGTGCGCGAGCTGCGCGAGCCGGCGACCGGCGAGGTGCTCGCGTCCGCCGCGATGGCCGGCGAGGCCGACGTCGACGCCGCGGTCGAGGCTGCGCACGCCGCGGGCTCGGGCTGGGCTCGCACGCCGGCGACAGAGCGCTCCCGCCTGCTGCACGCGCTCGCCGACGCGATCACGGCGAACCGCAAGGAGCTCGCAGAGCTCGAGAGCCGGAACGTCGGCAAGGCGATCTCCTCGGTGAAGGCCGAGCTCGCACAGGCCTCCGAGAACTTCCGCTACTTCGCGAGCGTGATCGGCTCGGTCGGCGGCCGCTCGAATCCGATCGGCGGCTCGCTGCTCTTCTACTCGCTGAAGGAGCCGGTCGGCGTCTGCGGGCAGATCGTCCCGTGGAACTACCCGCTGATGATGGCGACGTGGAAGCTGGCGCCCGCGCTCGCGGCCGGGTGCACCGTCGTGCTCAAGCCCGACCCGCAGACGCCGCTGACCGCGCTGCGGGTCGCCGAGCTCGCGACGGAGGTCGGCATTCCCTCCGGCGTGGTCAACGTCCTACCGGGCGATGGGCCGACGACCGGCGCCTACCTCGTGAAGCACCCGGGCGTCGACAAGGTCGCGTTCACCGGCTCGACACGGACGGGCGGCGAGATCATGCGGCTCGCCTCCGACCCGATCAAGCGCGTGACGCTCGAGCTCGGCGGCAAGAGCCCGAACCTCGTCTTCGCCGACGCGAACCTCGCGGACGCGATCCCGTCGAGCGCGTGGTCGATCTTCTACGCGGCCGGCCAGTCGTGCGAGGCGCGCTCGCGTCTGCTCGTCGAGGCGTCGATCTACGACGACGTCGTCGCGCAGCTCAGCGAGCTCGCCGGCAAGGTGCGCGTCGGCGACCCGCTCGACCCCGAGACGCAGATGGGCTCGCTGATCTCGACCGCGCACCGCGACAAGGTGCACTCGTTCGTCGACGGCGCGCGCGACGAGGGCGCCGAGGTGACGACCGGCGGTGCGATCGGCGACGGCCCCGGCGCGTTCTACCCGGCGACGGTCGTCGCGAAGACGGGCAACCGGATCGCCGCCGCGCAGGAGGAGATCTTCGGCCCGGTCGTCGTCGCGATCCCGTTCGAAGACGAGTCCGACGCGGTGCGGATCGCGAACGACGTGAAGTACGGGCTGATGGCGACGGTGTGGACGAACGACCCGGGCAAGGGCCATCGCGTCGCCGCGCGGATCAAGTCCGGCACCGTCGGGATCAACATGCCGTACACCGCGTTCCCCGGCATCCCGTTCGGCGGCTACAAGCAGTCCGGTTTCGGCCGCGAGCTCGGCATCGAGGCGCTCGACCTCTACCTCGAGACGAAGTCCGTGATCGTCTCGACCGGCAACCGGCCGATCAACCCGTTCGGGCTCTAGGGCGGGCGCCGCGTCGGGCCCGCGCTCGGCGCCTGTGGATCGTTCGGCACGCATTCGTCACGGTCCCGTGACGGACACGTCACGACTTCGGCGCTACGCTCGTCGCGGGGGAACCTTCGAGGGGGTCCCCCGGGGGAAGCGTGCAGAGCACGACCGCGGCCGTCCTTTCGGGCCATGGCCAGAATGGGCACGTGCGGTATCGCTGGCTCGTTCTCGCCGCGGGGACGTTCGCGCAGGCGACCTACTCCGCGATCTGGTTCGGCACGGCGGTGATGGCGCCCGCGCTGCGGGAGCGGTACGACCTCTCGCTCGCGCAGACCGGCTTCATCATCTCGGGGTCGCTCGCGGGCTCGGTGCTCTCGATGATCCCGTGGGGGCTCGCGACCGACCGCGTAGGCGAGCGGGCCGTGCTCGCCGTCGGGCTGACCGCCTGCGGCGGGTCGCTGCTGCTCGCGTCGCAGGCCGCCGGCTTCGTCTCGCTGGCGGCATTCGTCGTCTTCGCGGGCGCCGCGGGCGCGGCCGTCAACTCGTCGACCGGGCGCGCCGTGATGCACTGGTTCGGGCCGCACGAGCGCGGGCTCGCGCTCGGCATTCGCCAGACGGCGATCCCGATCGGCGGGTTCGTCTCCTCGATCGTGCTGCCGCCGATCGTGAACGCGGGCGGTGTCGAGTGGGGCTTCGTCGCCCTCGGCGTCGGATGCATCGCCGGCGCGGCCGTCTCGGTCGTCGTCCTGCGTGAAGGCCCGGCGCCCGCCGCCGAGGACGAGGTGAAGCTGCCGCCGTTCCGCGACCGCCGCATCTGGACGCTGGCCGGTGGGAGCGCGCTCATCGTCGCTCCCCAGATGTGCGTCGTCGGGTTCACGGTGCTCTTCCTGCACGACAGCCGCGGCCTGTCGCCGTCCGCCGCCGCGGCGGTGCTCGCGGTCGTGCAGCTGCTCGGGATCGGCGCGCGCATCGGCGCCGGGCAGTGGTCGGACATGCTGCGGAGCCGGATCGTGCCGATGCGGCGGCTCGCGATCGCCATCGCCGTCTTCGTCGCGCTCACGGCCGCGCTCCTGACCGCGCCCGCTGCGCTCCTCATCCCGACGCTCGTCGTCGCAGGCGTCCTCGCGATGAGCTGGAACGGGCTCGCGTTCACCGCCGCCGCAGAGCTCGCCGGCCACGCGCGGAGCGGCGCCGCGATCGGGCTCCAGCAGACCGTGCTCAACTCGTTCAGCGCGATCTACCCGACGATGTTCGGCGCGCTGATCGCGACGACGTCCTGGCGCGCCGGGTTCGCGTTCGTCGCGCTCCTGCCGCTCGGCGGCGCGGTGGTGCTGCGCTCGATCGTCCACGACGCGTAGAACGCGCGAAGATGGCGCCGTGTCCCGCGTCATGCAGCGGCTCGACGAGCTGTACGCCATCGGCTCCTCGCGGCTCGGCTACTCGCCCGAGGAGGACGCGGCGCACGAGCTTGCGGCGTCGTGGATGCGCGAGGCCGCCCTCGAGGTCTCGCGCGACGCGGTCGGCAACCTGTTCGGCCGCCGCGGCGTCGCGCGCGTGTGGAGCGGCTCGCATCTCGACACCGTCCCGAACGGCGGCCGGTTCGACGGGGCGCTCGGCGTCGTCGCCGCGCTCGAGGCGGCCGAGCGCCTGCCCGACGCGCCGCTCGCCGTCGTCGCCTTCCGCGCCGAGGAGACGGGGCCGATGGGGAGCCGCCGCCTCGAGGAGCTGCCCGAGGCGTTCGTCGAGCTGCACATCGAGCAGGGCCCCGTGCTCGCGGGCCTCGACCGGCCGATCGGCGTCGTCACCGCGATCGCCGGCCAGGCGCGCGGGTCGCGCACGTTCGAGGGCCGCGCCGACCATGCGGGCACGACGCCGATGGACGCGCGTGCAGACGCGCTCGTCGAGGCCGCACGGTTCATCCTCCACGTGCGCGACTCGGCGCGCGACGGCACCGTCGCGACGGTTGGCGTCGTCGAGGTCGAGCCGGGCGGGATGAACGTCGTGCCCGGTCGCGTCACCGTCTCGGTCGACGCACGTGCGCCCGACGCCGAGCGGCTCGAGGCGCTCGTCGAGGCGATCGGCTTCGACGTCGCCTGGCGGCTCGATCCCGTCGCGATGGGCGGCGCGCCGCTCGAGGCGCTGCGGGCGGCCGCGCCCGGCGCGCCCGAGATCGTCTCCGGCGCAGGCCACGACGCGATGGTCCTGGCCGCCGCCGGCGTGCCCACCGGGATGCTCTTCGTCCGGAGCCTGAACGGCGGTGTCAGCCATTCGCCCGACGAGCTCTCGAGCGTCGAGGACATCGCCGTAGGGGTCGACGCCCTCACCGCGGCACTGGTTAGGCTCGCCCGGTGAGCGAGCGCGAGGTCATGTCGTGGGTCGACCTCGGCGAAGGCGCACGCGAGCTCGCGCAGACGGTGCACGACGACGGCTACCGGCCCGACATCGTGCTCGCGATCGCGCGCGGCGGTCTGCTCGTCGCCGGCGCCCTCGGCTACGCGCTCGGCGTGAAGAACACGTTCACGATGAACGTCGAGTTCTACACGGGCGTCGACGAGCGGCTGCCGATGCCGATGCTGCTGCCGCCCGTACCGGACCTCGTCGACTTCGCCGAGACCAAGGTGCTGATCGCCGACGACGTCGCCGACACGGGCGCCACGCTCGCGCTCGTAAAGGGGTTCTGCGAGGGCAAGGTGGGCGAGGTCCGCTGTGCCGTCCTGTACGAGAAGCCCCGCTCGGAGGTGCGTTGCGAGTACGTCTGGCGGCGGACCGACCGGTGGATCGACTTCCCCTGGAGCGCCCAGCATCCGGTGGGGGCACCGCTCGCCGAACGCGTCTAGCCGCCGCCCGGGTCGGCCGTTAGAGTCGCCTCTCACCCCCCGGCGACACACGCAGTTCGAGAGGAGAGGAATGGCGAAGAGGAAGCTCGCGGCCGCCGCGTCGCTCGTGACCGCGGTCGCGGTGGCGGCCGCGCTGGCGGTCGGCACGGGCTCGGGGTCGGCGAAGCCGTCGGTCTTCAAGGCGGCGTGGATCTACGTCGGGCCGCACAACGACGGCGGCTGGTCGCAGGCCCACGACGAGGGGCGCAAGGCGGTCCAGAACGCGCTCGGCGACAAGGTCGAGACGACGTTCAAGGAGAACATCCCCGAGGGCCCGCAGGTCTCGCAGGTGATCGACAGCCTCGTGCGCGACGGCAACTCGATCATCTTCGCGACGTCGTTCGGCTTCCAGGGCGCGATGAAGGCCGCGGCCGCGAAGTACCCGAACGTGAAGTTCGAAATGGCGACCGGCACCTACACGTCGAAGAACATGGCCGAGTACTTCGGGGCCGGCGAGGACGCGATCTACCTCTCCGGGATGGCGGCCGGTGCGGCGACGAAGAAGGGCGTCATCGGCTACATCGTCCCGTTCGCGATCCCCGAGGTGATCCGGCACGCGAACGCGTTCGCGCTCGGCGCGCAGGCGACGCACCCGGGCGTGAAGGTGAAGCTGATCTGGACGAACTCGTGGTTCTCGCCCGACAAGGAGAAGAAGGCGGCCGAGAACCTCGTCTCCGCGGGCGCCGACGTGCTCGGGCAGAACGTCGACAGTCCGGCGGCCGGCCAGTTCGCGGAGTCGAAGGGCGTGCCGTGGGTCGGCTACGACTCGAACGCGAAGAAGTTCGCGCCGAAGCAGTGGCTCACCGCGGCCATCTACAACTGGGGCCCGTACTACACAAAGCGCGTCACGGCCGCGATGAACGGCACGTGGAAGACGGGCTTCTACTACGGGACGATCAAGGACGGCATGATCGGGCTCGCCCCGTACGGGCCCGGCGTCAGCGCGGCGACGAAGTCCGCGATCGCGAAGAAGCACGCGTTGCTCAGGTCGGGCAAGTGGAACGAGTTCCAGGGCCCGATCTACGACCAGAAGGGCAAGCTCCGCATCAAGAAGGGCGACCGGCCGACGGTGCAGGAGCTCTACGCCATGGACTGGCTCGTGAAGGGCATCGTCGGCAGCGCAAAGGGCTGATCGGTTGAGCGAGGCGGGGGAACACGTGCGTTCCCCCGCCGTCGCCATGCGCGGGATCACGAAGGCGTTTCCGGGCGTCCTCGCGAACGACCGCGTCGACTTCGAGGCGGCGGCCGGCGAGGTGCACGCGCTGCTCGGCGAGAACGGCGCCGGCAAGAGCACGCTCTCGAACATCCTCACCGGGCTCTACCGACCGGACGAGGGCGAGATCGCGCTCTGGGGCGAGCCGGTGCGCTTCGGCTCGCCGCGCGACGCGCTCGACGCTGGGATCTTCATGGTGCATCAGCACTTTCGGCTCGTCGAGCCGTTCACGGTCGCGGAGAACGTCATCCTCGGCGAGCACGGCGCGGGCGCGCGCGGCGGCGGGTTCCTCGTCCATCCGCGCGCGATCGAGCGTCGCGTCGCGGCGCTCGGCGAGCGGTACGGGCTGCCGGTCGACCCGCGCGCGCGGATCTGGCAGCTCGCGCTCGGCGAGCAGCAGCGCGTCGAGATCCTGAAGGCGCTCTACCGCGAGGCGAAGATCCTCATCCTCGACGAGCCGACCGCCGTGCTCACGCCGCAGGAGGCGGACACGCTGTTCGCGACGCTGCGGACGATGGCCGACGAGGGCCGCACGGTCGTCTTCATCTCGCACAAGCTGCACGAGGTGATGGCGGTCGCCGACCGCGTCAGCGTGCTGCGCGGCGGGCGGGCGATCGCGACGGTCGACGTGGCCGATTCGACGCCGCGCTCGCTGGCCGCGCTGATGGTCGGCCGCGAGGTCGAGACGGTGCGGCGGCGCCCTGCCGATCGCGCCGGCGCGCGCGACGTCGTGCTCGCGTGCTCGGACCTGCGCGTGGCGGGCGACCGTGGCGACGTCGCGGTGCGCGGC
>JBKPLI010000045.1:0-11740 GCA_046731555.1 Actinomycetota bacterium
GGACGACGGCGACGTGGACGACCGCGGTGCCGCGGGCGCGGACGGCGCCGGCGGCGAAGTGGGCAGCGTCGGCACCGCAACGCTCGCAGTCGTGACGGGCGTCGGCACTACGACGGTCGTCGTGGGCGGCGGCGGAGGCGGGGGAGGCGGTGGCGGCGGCGGTGGCGGCGGAGGCGGCGGTGCCGTCACGGTCGGCAGCGACGCCGTCGTCACCGGCGTCGTGACCGTCGGGAGCTGGACCGTCGTCGGCGTCGTGATGGTCGTCGGCAGCGTGATCGCCGGTCCTGCCGCGCCGGACGGCGCAGCGAGCCACTGCGCGGCGAGCAGGCCGGCGACGCCGACCCCGGCTAGTGCTGCGATCTTCCCCCGTTCCAGCCGCATCCGCAGACCTCCCACGAAGTCAACGCCGAAGCGGCTCGGACGGTTGCGGGCTGACCGGCGACCGTTCTATCGTGGCCCAATGGCAAAGGCTTTCTCGGTTGCATCGTGGAACGTCGAGCACTTCCGCAGCCAGGGGAGGCCGAGCCGCGTGGCCGACGTGGTGGCGTTCCTGAGCGACCAGAAGCCGGACGTGTTCGCGCTCTACGAGGTCGAGGGCTCCGAGACGTTCCAGGCGCTCACGAACGAGATGCCGAAGTACACCTTCCACATCACGGAAGGGCCGCAGGTGCAGGAGATCCTCGTCGGCGTCCGGCAGGGCCTGACGGGCTTCTTCACGCAGCGCGTGGAGTTCAAGAGCGGCGACTCGCTGCTCCGGCCCGGCGCGCTCCTGACGGTGACGGTCGCCGACGAGCACTACCCGCTGCTCTTCCTGCACACGAAGAGCGGCACCGACCCGAAGGGCATGGGCCTGCGCGACGACATGCTCACGCGCGCGCTCGAGTTCAAGAAGACGCTCGACGGCGCCGCCGGCCGCGGGAAAAGGGCGCACTACATCTTCCTCGGCGACTTCAACCTGATGGGAATGGAGTACATGTACGTGCGCGACCGCGACATCCTCGCGGCGCAGGAGCTGCAGAAGCTCACGATCGGCGCCGGCCGACGGAAGATGAAGGTGCTCGAGAAGGACGCGACGCACACGTGGTGGGGCGGTGCGACGATCGACCCGTCGAACCTCGACTTCGTCGTCGCCTCCGACCACCTGAGGTTCAAGCAGTTCGACGGCCACGACGTCACGGTCCGCGGCTGGCCGCAGCTCGCGGACCAGGCGGAGCGCGTCCAGTGGGTCACGCGCTACTCGGACCACGCGCTGCTGTACTTCGAGGTGCAGAAGGTCTGAGCCATCCGCCGGGCGCTCGTCGTCTCGTTCGCAACGCTCCTCGCGGCGCTCGCAGCGGCGACCGCAGGCGATCCCGCCGGGTCGGTGCGCGTCGTGCCGTTCCCCGTTCAGAGCAAGCTGCTCGGCCGCGAGTTCCACGGCGTCCTGCTCGTGCCGCCCGGCGGCGGCCGCGGGCGACAGCTGCTCGTCTTCCTTCACGGCTACGGGCAACCGACCGCGAGCAACGCCGAGTGGATGCTGCCCGGCCTGAGAGCGCTCGGCGCGCGCGCGCCCGCCGTCGTGCTCGTGGACGACGGCGAGCTGACGAGCTGGTGGCACGATCGCAAGAGCGGCAAGTGGGGCTCGTACGTGCTGCGCGAGGTGATTCCCGCGGCGCTGCGGCGGACCGGCGCCGACCCGACGCGCGTCGCGATCGGCGGCATCTCGATGGGCGGCTTCGGCGCGCTCGACCTCGCGCGGCTCGCGCCGCGCCGCTTCTGCGCCGTCGGCGCGCACGCGCCCGCCATCCTCCGGGCGTCGTACCTCTCGCTGCTCGGTGCGTTCGACAACGCGGCCGACTTCGCGCGGCACGACCTGCTCTCGTTCGCGGCGGGCGAGCGGCTCTACCGCGTCCCCGTCTACCTGGACGTCGGGCGCGACGACGCGCTGCGGTCGGCCGACACCGAGTTCGCCGATTCGGCCCGGACGCACGGCACGTCGATCGCGTTCCGCCTCGTACCGGGCGGGCATGCGGGCTGGGGCGGGCGGATGTCGGGCTACCTGCGCTGGTACGCGAGCGCCTGCGCCTGACGCCGCGGCGACGTCCGGCTCAACCCCGAATCGTCGCCGCCTCGGCGCCGAAGAGCGCCGCGCCGATCGCGCCCGCGAACGAGCCGAGCGTGGCCGGGACGATCTCGACCTTGTCGAGCGGCGCGACGTTGCGGGCGCGCGCGTGCACGGTCTGGCGCAGCGGGTCGAGGAGAAGCGCGCCGGCCTCGGCGACGCCGCCGCCGATCACGACGCGCTGCGGCGCGACGAAGATCGTCAGGTTCGCGACGGCCGTGCCGATGAGCCGGCCCGCGCGGTCGAGCGCGTCGCGCGACCGCTCCTCGCCCGCGCGCGCGGCCGACACGACCTCGTCGAACGACGGCTTGCCCGCGTCCCGCGCGATCGCGCGCGCGCCCGCGAGCATCTCGAGGCAGCCCTCGTTCCCGCACTCGCACCGCGGGCCGTCGAGCACGACGGTGTGATGGCCGATCTCGCCGGCGCGGTCGTCGGTGCCGAGGTGCAGCCGCCCGCCGACGACGAGCCCGCCGCCGATGCCCGTGCCGCAGACGATGCAGATCACGTCGTCCGAGCCGCGCGCCGCGCCGATGCGCGCCTCGGCGAGCGCGAACGCGTGGCCGTCGTTCAGGAGCGCGACGGGTCGGCCGAAGCCGCGCTCGAGCGGCTCGCGCAGCGGCTGGCCGCGCCACGTGCCGTAGAGGTTCGGCATGAGGAGCGCCACCCCGTCCTCGTCGATGAGGCCGGGCCACGCCACGCCGATCGAGTCGACCTCGCCCGCGCTGCGGCCGAGCTCCACGAGCCGCGCGAGCACGGCTTCGGGGCCGCCGTCCTCGGAGGAGGTCGTCGCCTGGTCGGTCGCGACGACCGCGTCCTCCTCGAGCAGCGCGAGCTTGACGTTCGTGCCGCCGACGTCGAGGCCGAGTTGCCTCACCGCGCGGTCCAGCCGCCGTCGACCGTCAGCACTGCGCCGGTGACGAACGGAGCGGTCGCGAGGTAGAGCGCCGCCTGCGCGACGTCCTCGGGCCGACCGAGGTCGCCGGTCAGCGGCTGCAGCTCGGCGAGCCGCGCGCGGATGCGCTCGTCGTCCTGCACACGTGCGCTCATCGGCGTCGCGATGAGGCCGGGGCAGACGACGTTCGCGCGGATGCGCTCCTTCGCGTAGGTGACTGCCATCGCGCGCGTGAGGCCGATGACCGCCGCCTTCGACGTCGCGTACGCGTGCGTCGCGAAGTCGTCGTCGCCGCCGACGAGCCCGAGCGCGGACGAGACCGTGACGATCGCGCCGCCGCCGGCTGCGCGCAGGAGCGGGATCGCCTGCTTGCAGTAGAGGAAGACGCTGCGCACGTTCGCGTCGAGCACGGCGTCCCAGCCCTCCTCGGTGCAGCTGTCGACCGGCCCGTCCCCGAGCCGCCGCCCGCTGATCCCGTGCGCGCACACGAGCGCGTCGAGCCGCTCGAGCGTCGGGAACGCGTCGTCGACGTCGACGCCGTGGACGTCGAAGCCGGCGTCCGCGAAGGCGCGAACGGTCGCCGACCCGATCCCGCCGCGCGACCCGGTGACGAGCGCCGTCTTCACAGAGCGTGATCCTGCCTGTCCGCTCGGGACATGTCAGCAGTCCGGAGTGAGGCCATGGCCGAAACGGACAGGTCTCTCACGGACGGGTGGGACGGCGAATTGCCTGCTCGTGCCCTCGCGCCGCGGCGGCGGCACGCGCCGCGGTACGAAGCGTGCGTGCGCGTTTCGCCACGATTGACTGTCCGTTCGGGCCATGTCTGCAGTCCGGAGTGGGGACGTGTCCGAAACGGACTAGGCGACGACGTCGACGAACTCGCCGGTCGACTCGTCCTTGAGGATCAGCTTGCGGCGGCCGTCGGGCATCTGCTCCTCCTTGATCACCGTCTTGCCGTCGTGCTCGCGGCGGTCGCGGGCGATGCGGGGGACGCCGCCGCCGCGCCAGTCGTCGATCGCGATCGGCTCCCAGCGCCCCGACTTCGCGGCGGCGTAGCACGCGTCCATCACCGCGTTCACGACGTAGCCGTCGTAGAACGTCTCCATCGGCGCACGGCCCTCGTCGATCGCGTCGAACATGTCGTCGAACATGTCGACGTAGCCGAGCTCGGACACTTCGTCGCCGACGGGGAAGAGCCAGCCGGACGCGGTCTCCGCCTTCTCGGCGACGTAGCCGCCGCCCTCGCCCGACGAGAACATCTCGAACCCGGTGCGGAGGAAGTGGTTCGTCCAGATCGTGCCCTCCGTGCCCGCGACCTCGTCGCGCAGGTCCATGCCGCCGCGGAACGTCCACGAGACCTCGAACTGGCCGATGGCGCCCGACTCGAACTTGATCAGTGCGATCGCGTTGTCCTCGGCCTCGATCGGGTGCACGAGCGTGTCCGTCCATGCGGCGACCTCCACGGGCCGGTTCTCCTTGCCCATGAAGTTGCGGATGATCTCGACGCAGTGGCAGCCGAGGTCGACGACGGCGCCGCCGCCCGCCTGCTCCGCGTCCCAGAACCACGCGGAGTGCGGGCCGGGGTGCGTCTCGCGCGAGCGCGCCCACGTCACCTGGCCGATCTGCCCGGCCCGAACGGCGCGCACCGCCTTCAGCGTCTTCGGCGTGTAGACGAGGTCCTCGAGGTAGCCGGCGAAAATGCCTGCCGCCTCGACCGTGTCCAGCATCCGCTTCGCCTCGGCGGCGTTGCGCCCGAGCGGCTTCGTGCAGAGCACCGCCTTGCCGTGCGAGGCGCAGAGCGATACCGCCTCCTCGTGCAGCGCGTTCGGCAGGCCGATCACGACGACGTCCGTCTCCGGGTGCGCGATCGCCTCCTCGAGGTCGGTCACCGCGACGGGCACGTCGTTCTCGCGCGCGAACGCGTCCGCCCTTTCCTTCGTCCGGGAGTACACGACGTGCACCCGGTCGCGTGTCCGCCGGCCGTGCAGCGTCTGCGTGTAGAAGAGGCCGATCAGGCCCGTCCCGAGCATCGTCACCCTGTGACCCGTCACGGGCGCCATCTTGACGTGCTCGGACCGCTCTTGTCTAATCGTCTAGACAGCTAGATGGGAGCCGACTCACCACTCGCCGCGGCGCGCGGAACAGGGTTCATCGCCGCGGCGCGCGGCCTGCTCGACCGGCTCGAGGCGCAGGACGAGGCGATCGGCGAGGCGAGCAGGCTCTGCGCCTACGCGATCGGCGGCGGCGGGCTCGTCCACCTCTTCGGCACGGGCCACTCGCGCATCCCCGTCGAGGAGATGTTCCCGCGCTACGGCTCGTACCCGGGCTTCAACCCGATCGTCGAGCTCTCCATGACCTTCCACACGCAGGTCGTGGGCGCGAACGGGCAGCGGCAGGCGATGTTCATCGAGCGCGTCGAGGGACTCGCCGAGCGGATCCTCGCGAACTTCGAGCTGCGCCAGACCGACGTGATGATGGTCTTCAGCGCGAGCGGGCTGACCGCCGTCCCGATCGAGATGGCGCTCGGCGCCCGCGCGCGCGGCCTGAAGGTGATCGCGGTCACCTCGATCGCGGAGTCGGAGGCGCGCGAGCCGACGCACCGCGCAGGCCGCCTGCTCGACCACGCCGACGTCGTGCTCGACCTCGCGACGCCGGCCGGCGACGCGCTGATCGAGGTCAACGGCCTCGACACGCCGGTCGCACCGGGCTCGTCGCTGGCGGCGGTCGTGCTCGTGAACGAGATCAAGGCGCGCACGGCCGCACTGCTCGTGGAGCGGGGGGAGATGCCGCCCGTGCTGACGAGCGCCGCGGTGGTCGGCGCCGAGGAATCCGCGCGGCTCTTCGACGACGCCTACGCCGAGCACGCGCGGCGCGTGGCGAGGGCGCTCCGCGGCGCGGAACCGCAATCGAGGTAGGCGAAAGGAGGAACGTCCCGTAGGCTTGCAGTCCCCCCAGTCGAATCCATCGACTCCTCAGGAGGAGGGTGAATGAAGCTTCGTCCCATCGGCATGCGCTGGGCGCTCACTGTCGTCGCGCTCGCCGCCGTGTCGATCACCGTCGCCGTCACGGCGTCGGCAAAACCGAAGGCGACGTACGTCCTCGGCGTTTCGAACACGCTTGTCGGCAACGGCTGGCGTGAGGAGATGATCTGCGCGGTCAAGGCGCAGGCGGCCGCGAGCGGCGTCGTCAGCAAGGTCGTCGTCGCGAACCGCAACGGCGGTCCGGCCGAGCAGAGCGCGGACATCCGCAACCTGATCTCGGCGGGCGCGAACGCGATCATCATCAACCCGTCGAGCCCGACGGCGTTGAACTCGGTGATCTCGCAGGCCGCCGCGCGCGGCGTGAAGATCGTCTCGGTCGACCAGCGCGTGACCGCGCCGCAGGCGCACAACGTCACGAACGACCAGGTCGCCTACGGGCGGCTCGGCGCCGAATGGCTGTTCAAGCGGCTCGGCGGCAAGGGCAACGTGGTCGAGATGCGCGGCATCGCCGGCGTCCCGGCGGACACCGACCGCCACACGGGCTTCCAGCAGGCGCTGAAGAAGTACCCGGGGATCAAGGTCGTGAAGCAGACGTTCACGGGATGGCAGTTCGCGCCGGGCGGGAAGCAGATCCTCGACATCCTCAACTCCGGCGTGAAGGTCGACGGCGTCTGGACGTCGGGCATCGACTACACGATCGTGAACGCGTTCAGGACCGCCGGGAAGGCGTATGTCCCGGTCGTCGGCGCGGACAACAACGAGTTCCTGAAGCAGCTCCTCACGTACAAGAACTTCCGGGGCGTCGCGGTCACCAACCCCGCGACGATCGGCGGCGCCGGAGCGAGCGTCGCGATCAAGCTGCTGCAGGGCAAGACCGTCCAGAACTGGGTCAAGCTCACGCCGCAGGTGTGGGACAACGGCACGTCTGCCGGGAAGAAGCAGATCAAGGCGAACTACTCGCCGAGCCGGCCGCCCACGTTCAGCGCACGGCTGCAGATCAAGCCGTGGACGACCTACTCGACGCAGCAACTCTTCAGCTGCAAGGGTCCGTAACGGAGTGACGCGGGAGAGGGCGGACACGCCCTCTCCCGTTCCTTTCGATGACCGACACCGTCCCTCTTCTCGAAGCGCGCGACCTGGCCAAGAGCTACGGGCCGGTGCAGGCGCTCCGGTCGGCGGACCTCGTCGTCGAGCCCGGGGAGGTGCACGCGCTGCTCGGCGCGAACGGCGCGGGCAAGAGCACCCTCGTGAAGCTGCTGACGGGCGTCGTCTCGCCCGACCGCGGGACGGTCGCCGTCCGCGGGAAGCCCGTCCGGGTCACGTCGCCCGCGCGCGCGACGCGGATCGGCCTCGCGCCCGTCTTCCAGGACCCGGCGCTCGTGCCCGACCTCACGGTCGCGCAGAACATGCGCCTGACGGGCGCCGACCCGGGCGCGGTCCGCCGCGAGCTGCGTGCGCTCGACCTCGACGTCGACTTCACCGAGCAGGTCGGCGACGTGCCGCTGCCGATGCTCCGCATGATCGATCTCGCCCGCGCGCTCTCGCGGGAGCCGCAGCTGCTCCTGCTCGACGAGATCACCGCGGCCCTCCCGTCGGACCTCGCCGAGCGCGTGTTCGCCGTCATGCGAGATGCGCCGGCCCGCGGGCGCTCGGTGCTGTTCATCACGCACCGGCTCAAGGAGGTGATCGCGACCTGCGACCGCGCGACGATCCTGCGCGACGGTGGCGCGGTCGCCACGATCGTCCCGCAGGAGGGCGGGGAGGAGACGATCGTCGAGTACATGCTGGGTCCCGAGGCGGCGCGGGCCGAGGCTGCGGCGACGCGGACGGACGAGGCGGCCGTGAAGATCGCGCGGCACATGCCGGAGGAGACGCATCCCGCGCTCGAGGTGCTCGACCTGAGCGGCGGCAGCGTGAGCGGCGTCACGTTCGCGCTCCACCGCGGCGAGATCCTCGGGATCGCGGCGCTCGACGGGCAGGGGCAGGACGACCTCTTCGACGTCCTCTCGGGCGAGACGACCGCGTCGTCCGGCGAGATCCGCGTGGCCGGGCGCGCGCTGAAGGCGCGGCACCCCTACGACGCGATCCGCGCCGGGCTCGTGCTCGTCCCGGCAGACCGCCTGCGCGCGCTTCTGCCGCAGCGGTCGGTGCGCGAGAACATCGCGGCGCCGCGCTACAACCGAATCCGGCGCTGGGGTGCGATCAACATGCGCGACGAGAGCCGGCGCGTGCTCGGCGCGATCGAGGCGCTGCAGATCGACGTGCGCGCCGGCCGGCAGGTGCGCCGGCTCTCCGGCGGCAACCAGCAGAAGGTGACGATCGCACGGTGGCTCGCCGGCAGCTTCACGACGATGCTCTGCTTCGACCCGACGCGCGGCATCGACGTCGGCACGAAGCGCCAGATCTACGCACTGCTGCGGCGGCTGGCCGACGACGGCGCCGCAATCCTGTTCTTCTCGAGCGAGCTCGCCGAGTTCCCGCTCGTGTGCGACCGCGTGCTGACGCTCTACGGCGGCCGTCTCACCGCCGAGCTGCCCGGCGCCGCCGCCGACGAGGCCTCGCTCCTGCGCGCGATGCACGGGCTCGTCGAGGAGGACGCGGCGGCGTGAGGCACCGCGCGCGGTGCCGGTATCAGGACGTGCGGGTCTGCCCGCACGTCCGTCTGCGTCGCTGGCCCGGAACGCCGAACGGAGGGGACGCCCGTTGACGGCGACGACCGTCGAGGGCACCCTCGCGCGCCGGGGCGGGGCCCGCCGGCTCGTGCGCAGGCACGGGTGGACGGTCGGCGTGTACGTGCTGCTGCTCCTGCTCGTCCTCTACTGGCGCTCGCAGACGAACCAGCCGTGGGGCACCTTCGACGTGCAGTCGCTCGCGATCGACGCGCTGCCGCTCGCATTCGCCGCGTGCGGCCAGGCGATCGTGATCATCAGCGGCGGCATCGACCTGTCCATCGGCTCGCTGATGAGCCTCGTCAACGTGATCGCCGCGCGGGCCATGGTCGGCATGAGCTTCGAGGAGGCGCTGCTCTTCTCGCTCTTCCTCGTGATCGCCGCGGCCGCGGCGGGCGCGCTCACCGGCGCGATCATCGTCGTGACGCGCGTCGCCGACATCATCGTGACGCTCGCGATGCTGTTCGTCTGGGCAGGCCTCGCGCTCGCGGTGCTCGAGGTGCCGGGCGGCGGTACGCCGCAGCGATACCAGTCGCTGATCACGCTCGACACCGTGTTCACGAAGTGGCTGCCCGCGGCGCTCGTGATCCTCCTCGGCATCTGTGCGGTGCTCTGGACGACGATTCGCCGGCTCAGGCCGGGCCTGGCGCTGTACGCGATCGGCTCGAACCGCAACGCCGCCTACCTCGCCGGTATCAACGTCCCGGCGACACGGATGCTCGCCTATGCGTACTCCGGCGCGTTCGCGGCGCTCGGCGGCCTCGCCCTCACCGCCGCGTCCGGGATCGGCGACCCGCACTCGGGCGACATCTACACGCTGAACTCGGTCGCGGCCGCGGTGCTCGGCGGCGTCTCGCTGCTCGGCGGCGTCGGCGGCATCATCGGGCCGATCGCCGCGGCGTTCTTCCTTACGCTCGTGAAGACGATCATGATCCTCCAGGGCCGCGACCAGAACGTCGCGCAGGTGATCCAGGGGACGCTCATCGTCCTCGTCGTGATGGTCGGCGGCCTGATCACGCAGCTGAAGGCGAGGCGGTAGTGGCGCTCCGCCAGCGGCTCGCGGACCAGCCCGCCATCACGCTGACGTTCGTCTTCGTCGCGCTCTTCCTCGCCACCGACATCGTGAACCGCGCGCAGGAGGGACAGGCGTTCCTCACCGCGCGGCAGGTCTCGACGACGTTCCTGTACGCGGCGGTGCTCGGCCTCCTCTCGGCCGGCCAGACGCTCGTGATGCTCACCGGCGGCGTCGACCTGTCGGTCGCGACGACGGCGACGGCCGCGGCGTTCATGGTCTCGCGCTTCGGGACGCATGGCTCGGCGGAGGCGATCCTGATCGCGCTCGGCGTCGGGCTCGCGATCGGCCTCGTGAACGGCATCGGCATCGCGCTCTTCCGGGTGAACGCGCTGATCATGACGCTCGGGATCTCGACCATCACGCTCGGCCTGCTGACGATCCAGGCGCAGAAGCAGTTCACAGCGCTCGTGCCGGACTTCGTCGTCACGCTGGGCTCGCAGCGGTTCCTCACCTACATCCCGTACGACCTGCTCGTCTGGGCGCCGATCGCGGCCGTGATCATCCTCGGCCTGCGCTACTCCGGCATCGGGCGCATGATCTACGCCGTCGGCGACAACCCGGTCGCGTCGCGGCTCGGCGGCGTGCGCACCTGGCAGGTGCTGCTCACGGTGTACGCGCTGTGCGGGCTCCTCTCGGCGCTCGCCGGGATCCTGCTCGTCGGCTTCAACAACGCAGCCGACCTCGGCATCGGCGCGCCGTTCCTCCTGCCGTCGGTCGCGGCGGTCGTGATCGGCGGGACATCGATCTTCGGCGGCCTCGGCGGGTACGCGGGGACGATCCTGGGCGCGCTCATCCTCACCGTCCTCGACTCGCTCCTGACGATCCTCGATGCGTCGCAGGCGGTGCGGCAGATGCTGTACGGCCTGATCGTGCTCGCGCTCGCCGCGATCTACGCGCGCGCGACCGGCGCGTCTCAGTGATCGGCCTTGCAAAGCTCGCGCGCGGCGTGGGGAACGTGGCGCTCGCGGAGCGCCCGGAGCCCGTCGCGGCGCCCGGGCACGTCGTGCTCGAGGTGACGGGCGCCGGCATCTGTGGCACCGACCTGCACATCCACGACGATGAGTACGACTCGGCGCCGCCGATGACGATGGGGCACGAGATCTCGGGGGTGGTCGGGGAGGTCGGTGCCGGCGTCGACGCTTCCTGGCGGGGCGCTCGGGTCGTGACGGAGACGTTCTTCTCGACCTGCGGTGCGTGCGCGTTCTGCGGCTCGGGGCGACCGAACCTGTGCCCGGAGCGACGCTCGCTCGGCACGCACGTCGACGGCGGGTTCGCACCGCGTGTGGCGACGCCGGTGGCGAACCTGCATCGCATCCCGGACGGGCTCGACGGGCACGTAGCGGCGATGGCCGAGCCACTCGCGTGCGTATGCCATTCGCTGCTCGACCCCGCGCGGGTCGAGGACGGGGACGCGGTGCTCGTGGTCGGGCCGGGGCCGATCGGGCTCCTCGCGGCGCAGGTCGCGCGCGCCTCGGGCGGACGCGTCCACGTGCGCGGGACGCCGCGCGACGCGGTGCGGCTCGCGGCGGCGGAGTCGCTCGGCTTCGAGACGTCGACGACCGAGGACGGCCCGCTGACGGCCGACGTGGTCGTCGAGTGCTCGGGCGCCGGCGCCGGGATGGCGTTCGGGCTCCAGTCGGCGCGGCGCGGCGGCCGCTACGTGCAGATGGGACTCGCCGGGAAGGACGTGACGCTGCCGTTCGACCTCGTCTGCTACCGCGAGCTCGACGTGAGCGCCGGGTTCGCGTCGACGCCCGCCTCGTGGCTGCGCGCGGTCTCGCTGATCGAGTCGGGTGCGGTCGACCTCGCCCCGCTGCTCTCGGAGGTCGTGCCGCTCGCCGAGTGGGAGCGCGCCTTCGCGGCGACGCGCGCGGGCGACGGCATCAAGTACGTGCTCGCGCCGTGAAGGCGGTCGTCTTCGACTGCGACGGAACGCTGGTCGACTCGGAGCGGCTCTCGTTCCAGGCGTGGCGCGAGGCGCTCGCGGCGCACGGGTACGAGCTGCGGGACGCGGACATCGAC
>JBKPLI010000046.1:0-20861 GCA_046731555.1 Actinomycetota bacterium
AGGCCGTTCGGGCGCAGGATCATCAGGGCGATCAGGATCAGGCCGAGCACGATGTACCGCGCGGGCTCCGGCTTCGCGAGCATCACGTTCTCCCACACGAACGCGGCGAGGTAGAGCGTCGGCACGAGCAGCACGAGCCGCAGCCGCCCGCGGATCATCGTCAGGCCGAGCGCCGCGGCGACCACGCCGATGTACGTCACGGGCGCGACCCAGCTCGCCATCGACGCCGGCACGACGACCCAGTGCGCGAGCACGCCCGAGAACCCGCTCGCGCTCTCGCCGCTCGTCCACGAGTCGTCGATCGCGCCGGCGATCGCGTGCACCGCGAAGCCGAAGGCGAGCGTCGCGAGGCCGACGACCGCGAGCGTCCGCGTGAGCTTGAACGCGAGCCCGAGCGCGCCGACTAGCGCGAGGCAGAAGATCACGCGCGACTTGCTCGGGTCGCGCAGCATCTCGAGCAGCGGGCTGATGATCAGCGCGCCGGCGACGACGCCCGGCTGGCTGCCGGAGCCGCCGAGGATCACCATCGTGTAGACGGTAATCAGGAGCACGAAGTAGAACGTGAGCGGGAACACGCTCGCGTTGAGCGCGGCGAACAGCGTGCCCGTGAACGCGGCCACCGCCGCGCCGCACGCGAAGCTCAGAAGCTTCAGCCAGTTGACGGGCATCCCCATCGCCTCGGCCGCGAGCGGGTCCTCCCGCAGCGAGCGCCACGCGCGTCCGATCCGCGACAGGTTCGCGAACCGCAGCAGCACGAACACGACGACGAAGAACGCGAGTGCGACGTAGAGGTACGAGACGGCGAAGACGCCCTCGTGCTGCACCGCGAGCTCGTGCCCGAACGCGTGCAGCGGGTCGATGTTGAGGATGCCGTTCGGCCCGCCGGTGAGGTTGTGGCCGTAGACGTTGTCGCCGTTGATCATCAGCGTCTGGAACAGCTGTAAGAAGAAGAGCGTCACGATCGCCAGGTAGTCACCGGTCAGGCGTCGCGACGGGAGGCCGAGCGCCAGCCCGAGCACCGCGCCGATCGCGACGACGATCGGGATCGACGCGAGCGTCGGGAAGTGCACGCCGAACTTGTCGGAGTCGAGGATCGCGTAGCTGTAGGCGCCGATGCCGTAGAAGGCGACGAAGCCGAGGTCGAGCAGCCCCGCCCAGCCGACGACGACGTTGAGGCCGAGCGCGAGCAGCATGTAGAGCACCGTGTCGAAGGCGACGCGGCGGACGTAGCCGCTCGACTCGACGACCGGGAGCAGCGAGAAGAGGGCGACGAAGAGCGCGAGCCAGACCCACCACGGCACGCGGCGCAGGCGCGTCTCGAGCGTGCCGAGCCGCCCGCCGCGCTCGGCGTGGCGCGCGACCCACTCGTCCTGGCCGACGGCCGGCCCGGCTACGGGCGTCTGCGAGGAGTGCGGGGTCGAGTCGCTCATGTCACACCTTCCTCAGGTCCGCGCGGCCGAGGAGCCCCTGCGGCCGCACGATCATGAACGCGATCAGGATCGAGAAGACGACGACGTCGGACCAGCGCGTGTCCCAGTAGCCCTGCGTGTACGCCTCGGCGAGGCCGAGGATCAGCCCGCCCGCCATCGCGCCGGGGATCGAGCCGATGCCGCCGATCACGGCGGCCGTGAAGCCCTTGAGGCCGGCGATGAACCCGATCGACACCTGCGTCGGCACGCGCAGCGCGTACATCACGCCGGCCGCGCCGGCGAGGGCCGAGCCGAGGATGAAGGCGAACACGATCACGCGGTCGATGTCGATGCCCATCATCGCCGCCGCCTCGCGGTCGTACGACGTCGCGCGCATCGCCTTGCCCGTCTTCGTCTTGTTGACGAGGAACCACAGCACGACCATCAGCGCGACCGCGGCGACGATCGTGATGATCCGGAGCAGCGGAACCTTCACGTTCCCGATGTCGACGCCCTTGAAGTAGAGCGCGCCGTCGGAGAGGGCGAACGTGTCGTAGTTGCGCGGGTTTGCCCCGAAGAGGAGCTGCATCGAGTTCGCGAGGAAGAACGAGACGCCGAGCGCGCTGATCAGCGGAGCGATGCGCGGCGCGTCGCGGAGCGGCCGGTACGCGAACCGCTCCACCGCCACCCCGAGCCCGGCGCAGCCCACCATCGCGGCGAGCGTGATCGTCGTCAGCAGGAGCCACGTCGGCACCACCGGGTCGGCCGAGCCGCCGAGCAGCTGCAGCATCCCGAAGCCGATGAACGAGCCCACCATGAACACGTCGCCGTGGGCGAAGTTGAGGAGCTTCAGCACGCCGTACACGAGCGTGTAGCCGAGCGCGATCAGCGCGTACACGCTGCCGAGCGTCAGGCCGTCGACGGTGAGCTGGGTGAAGGTGTCCATCTACGTGCAGAGGGGCGGCCCGAGTGACCGGGCCGCCCCTGGAACTACCGTCTCGCCGTCGCCTACCCGACGAGCTTGTACTTGCCGTTCGACTGGATCTGGAAGATGTAGAACTTCGCGTTCAGCGGGTCGTTCGACTTCGTCGACCAGCGGAACTCACCTCCGAGGATCCAGTTCTTGATCCGCACCTTCTTGACCTGGCGCAGGACGTCGCGCTTGTTGGCGATCGTCCCGTTGCCGGCGACGCACGCCCGCTTGATCGCCTGCAGCATCACCTGCACGGCGCCGTAGGTCGGCGGGCCGAACGAACCGACCGTCTTGCCCTTGTTGTCCTTCTGCCACCCGGCGATGATCGCCTTGTCCTCCGGGATGCCCGTGATGTCGGGCGCGAAGTTCGACACGTACGAACCGGCCAGCTTGAACTCGCTCGGGCCGTTCGATCCGTCGCCGCCGAACACCTTCGCCTTCTTGCCCTGCTCGATCAGCTGCTGGCCGAAGGTCTGCGCGTCGCCCGGCTTCTGGGTCGGGAAGAACACGATGTCGGCGTCGCTCGGCACGCGCGTCACGAACGCCGAGTAGTCCGTGGTCGTGTTCGGCGCCGACAGGCGGGTCGTCGACACGTTCGCCTTCTTCAGGGCGCCCTCCACCGAGTCGGCGAGACCGACCGAGTACGGCTCCTGGAAGTCCATGATCACGACCTTCTTCACCTTGAGCTTGTCGACCATGAACTTCGCGTCGCTCGGACCCTGGATGTAGTCGCCGGGGACGACGCGGAAGAACGCCTTGCTCGCCTCGAGCTTCGAGCCCTTCGTGAGCGACGTGCGCGTGGCCGACGGCGAGATGTGCGCCAGCCCCGCCTGCCCGTACGTCTCGCTCGATGCGGCCACCGCGCCCGACGTCGACGGACCGAGGATCCCGACGACCTTCGCGTCGGAGACGTACTTCTGGGCGATCGTCTGTGCAACCGCGGCACCCTGTTCGACCGGCGTGTCGCCGAGCACGAGCGACACCTTGAGGCCGAGCGACTTCGGGAGCGTCTTCACGGCGTACTTCGCCCAGCTCGCCTGCTCGTTGCCGAGGAAGCCCGCGCCGCCGGTGAGCGGCGTCACGAGCGCGATCTTGAGCGTGCTGTTGCAGCTCACGGCGGTCGAGGCCTCGACGGCCTTCGGCCTGCCTTGCGCGCTCGCCGCCACGGCCGCAGTGACGAGCACCGCCAGGGCGAGGCCAAGAGCCTTTTTCATTCGTTTCCTCCTTGTGGGGCCTGACGCAGACTTGGGGGGAAATCGAGTGTCACACCCCGTCCACCGGGCGTCAACGGTTTGATCAAATCTCAGTCGAGGGCCGCAACCCAGCCGGCGGTATCGAGGAACTGGCGGAACCGGACGGCCTTGCCGCCGCGGAGCGTCCAGATGTGGACGAACGGCACGTCGAGCGCGTTGCCGGTCCCCTTCGCCCGCCCCCGGTAGCGGCCGAGCACGACGACCTCCTCCCCCGCCTCGAGGAACTCGTCCGGGTCGGCGGTGAACTCGTCCCACCACTCCTCGTCGAGCGGGTCGAAGATGTTGCGCCGCACCTCGTCCAGCCCTCTGTAGGTCCCCCCGTGCGGGAGCCCCTGGGCCTGCTGCCACTCGATGTCGGGGTGCATGTCGGCCATCACCCCGTCCATGTCGTCGCGGGCGAACGCCTCGTACGACCGCTTCACGATCTCCACCGACATGGTTGCGCAGCCTAGATAGATTCGCGCGGTGGACTACTGCCTGCACAAGGGCGACGCCGAGGTCGAGCGGCCCGACGGCGTCGAGACGCGGCGCCTGTTCGACAGCGCGCGCGGCTGCGAGACCTTCTCGCAGCGCGTGCTTCGCTTCGCGGCGGGCGCGGGCGGCGACCGGGTCGATGCCGCGTCGGACGAGCTTCTCTACGTGCTCGAGGGCTCCGGCCGGCTGACCGTCGGCGGCGAGGCGCACGCGGCCACGCGAGGGACGTGCGCGGCCGTGCCGGCCGGCACGGCGTGGTCGGCCGAGGCCGACGACGAGCTCGTCGTGCTCTCCGTCCTCGTCCACGACCCAGAGCCGGCGGACGGGCCGTCGGTCGTCGGGGTCGGAGGCGGCGACGCGCAGGCCGCGACCGCCGGCCGCGAGTTCACGCTCGGCGCGGAATGCCCGTCGGTGACGCAGTTCGTGGGCGTGATCCCGCCCGGCCGCGCACCCGACCACTTCCACCGCTACGACGAGGTCGTCTACGTCCTCGAGGGCCGGGGCACGCTCCACATCGGCGGCGAGACGGCCGAGCTCCGCCCCGGCGCCGCGGTGCACCTGCCCGCGCGGCTCGTGCACGCGCTCGAGAACGGCGGCGAGACGCCGATGCTCGTCCTCGGCGTCTTCCGCCCGGCGGGCACGCCCGCCGAGGCCTACTACCCCGACGGCACGCTCGCCGTCGTCGCGGAGCGCTAGTGCCGAGGATCACGAGAACCGCGGCGGTCGTGTGGGAGGGGAACGTCGCCCGCGGCAGCGGCGCGATCTCGGCCGGCAGCGCCGCCTTCGGGCCGCTCCCGTTCTCGCTCGCGTCGCGCATCGCGCAAGCCGAGGGCAAGACCAGCCCCGAGGAGCTGCTCGCGGCCGCGCACGGCGGCTGCTTCGCGATGTCGCTCGCGGGCGAGCTGGCCGGCGCAGGCACGCCGCCGACCCGGATCGACCTCGAGTGCGAGATCCTCATGGACGAGGTCGAAGGCCAGGGCCACCAGATCGTCGGCTCGACGATCGAGGCGACGGTGATCGCCGACGGCGTCGACGACGAAGCGCTCCACGCCGCGACGCGCAAGGCCGACGAAGGCTGCCCGTTCTCCGCCCTGCTGAAGCGGGCCGGCGCGCATGTCGCGATCGACGCGCGCCTGCCGTAGATCGTCCTCGAGAACCCCCCGCGATCCTCCGTGCGACCGACGACACGGGCGCCGGGCGCGCCTACCGTGGATCCATGCTGCCCAGACGTATCACTCAGGCTCGGCCGAGAGAGGTCGAGATCCGCCGCGTCGCCGGCCGTCGCGACCACGCCCACGCCCGCAGCGTCCTGAACGCGCAGCGGGCGTGGCTCGAGCGCCTGCTGGGCGAGGACGTGACCACGGTGCAGCCCGCGGCGGCCGCCGAGTACGGCCACCCGTCCGTCTACTACGCCCCGCCGTCGGGGCAGCTCGTCGTCGCGCTGCTCGACCACCTCCCAGTGGGCGTCGTCGCCGTGAAAGCGCTGACGCGCGACCGGGCCGAGCTCAAGCGGCTCTACGTCCTCCCCTCGGCCAGAGGCCGCGGCATCGGCGCGCGGCTCGTCGAGGAGGCGATCGCCGTGGCGGCCGAGCTGGGCTTCCTCTCGCTCTACCTCGAGACGTCGACCGCCTGGATGCAGCCGGCGCGCGACCTCTACCGCGCCTACGGCTTCCGCGACACGGGCGCGGGCGACTTCGCCCACCTCGCGGACGCGGTCGGCATGGAGCTCGAGCTCGCCGTGCCGGTGCGGCGCGCCGCCTAGCGCTCGCCGCGCACGAGCGCGAGCAGGCTGTCGTGCTCCTCGCGGCAGGCCGGGCAGCCCGCGAGGTGCGCGCGCAGCCCGGGAACCGCGGCGTCCGCGTCGGCTCCCGCAGCCTCGAGCTCGACGTAGCGGTCGAGCTGGTCGAAGCACTCGTCGCAGCCGACCTCGGGCTCGCTCGGCCCGAGGAGGCGACCCAGGTCCGGGTGTTCCATCACGTGTCCTCCAGCCAGGTATCGAGGGAGAAGCCCGCCTCGTCGAGCCGCCGACGCAGCTTTCGCCGCGCGTCGTGCAGCGTCTTGTAGAGGGCGTTGCGGTTCGTGTCGAGCCGCTCGGCGAGTACGTCGATCGGCACGCCGTTCACGGCCAGCGCGACGAGGACGCGCCGCTGGTGCGGCGTCAGGTCGTCGCGGATCGAGCGCTCGACCGCAGCCAGCAGCGCGCCCTGCTCGAGCTCGGCGTCGGGCCCGAGGCCGGCGCTCGCGAACAACGTCCACGACTCCGGCTCGAGTGGCAACTCGCGTCCCTGCCACGCGCGCCTGCGCAGCTTCACGGCGGCCTCGAGGAGCGCGAACTTGTACGCCCAGGTCGTGAACCGGCTTGCGCCGCGGAAGTCGTCGAGGCGGCGGAGGACGCTCATGAGCGCGTCGTCCGCCGCCTGGTTCGCGATGTCGTCGAAGTCGTCGCCGCGCAGGTGCGCGAGCGTCGGCCTGCGCCGCGCGACCTCGAAGCGCGCGGCCCGCAGGAGCAGCGCGTGCAGGCGCGCGACGGCCTCGTCGTGCACGGCCCCGGTCGCGCGGAGCGAGGCGAGCCACTCCCGCGACTCGGCGTCGGGCGGGGTCGCGACGACCGGCTCCACGCGGCTTACGGTAGCGGTGCTCAGCGGAAGCGCCCCGGGAACTGAGCGACGATGCCGTCGGCGAGGACGTCCGACATGTGGAGGATGTGGTGGTGCACGCGGTCGTAGGCGGCGACGTCGGCGGGCCAGTTGCGCTGCAGATGTGCGACCGCCTCGGCGGTCGTGAAGCCGAGGTGCATGTGCATCTCGTCCTTCAGGGCGGCGAGCGGCCAGTACTCCGGGTTCGCGGCGTGCAGGTACGCGGCGATCTGGTCCGCATTCTTGAGCCACCGCGCCTGCGCGTCGGCGAGCTTCGCCTTGTCGCTTCCCTTCGCGGCCGCGATCACGTCGGCCGCGATGACGATGTGGCTCTTGAGCAGCCGCGTCAGCCCGTTGCCGGCCTTCGCGCCGTAGTACGGCTTGATCGCGTTGCCGAGGTCGACCTGGTTGCGCAGGAGGCGAGCGACGGTGGCGTCGGCGTCGGGCGTGCCGCCCTCGAGGCTGATGATGGCCAGCCGCGTCCACGTGATGTGGTCCTCCCAGAGCTTCCGCATGTCGGCGTGGAACGCGGCCGACTTCGCGGTCACGACGGGCGCGTGCGGCGTGTCGCCGTGGGCGGACGCCATGTTCATGCCGCCCGAGACGGCGAGGGCGGCGAGCGCGCTGAAGAATGCGACGAGGGCGGTCAGTGCGAGCGGGATCGGGCGCGTCGTCATGCGAGCGCTCCTTTCGGTCGAGGGATGAGTGCGAGCGCGAGGACGAGGCCGACGGCCTCGACGGCCTTCGTGACGAGCGCGAGGCCGTCGACCGCCTCGCGCTCGGGATGCAGGACGGGGAAGCCGGTCGCGACCACGAGCGCGTAGGCCGCGATCAGGCCGGCGAAGACGGCCGCCGTCGCGAGCAGCACGGGCGGCGACGGGTCGCGTGTCAGCGCGACGGCGAGAGCGGCGAGGAGCACGGTTGCGACGAGGAACCCGAGCCCCGCGCCCGTTCCCTCCTCGAAGTGCTCGCGGACGAGCGCGCCGTGGATCCCGGCGCTCACCGCGCAGGCGAGGACGACGACGTCGCCGCGCAGCTCCGCGAACGTCACCGGACGACCACCGTCCCGGACATGTCGCGGCTGTGCAGCGTGCAGACGTAGTGGTACGTGCCGGGCTTCGCAAAGCGGATCGAGACGCTGTCGCCCCGGTCCACCTTGTGGTCGCCCTGTCCGTCGACCTTCACCGTATGCGTGAAGTTGTCCTCGTTCGTCCAGGTGACGCGGTCGCCGGCCTTCACCGCGACCGCCTCGGGCGAGAAGCGGTAGCTCTTCGCCATCGTCACCTCGGTCGTCCGCACCGGCGCGGCCTCGCTCTTGCCGCCGCAGCCGGCCGCGACGAGGGTCGCGGCCACGGCTGCGGCAGCCGTCAGCAGGAGGGCGACCTTCACCGCGCGGCCCCGAGCGCCGAGGGCTGCCGCACCACCCGGTAGGCCGCGGCCGCGAAGACGAGCACGAACGCTGTCAGGTCGAGCACCTCGGCGATCGTGTGCGCGAACAGGAACACGGTCCAGTCGAGGTGGTAGGTCATGTACACGAGCTCGGCCGCGGCGAACAGCGAGAACGCGGTCGCGAGCAGCGTCAGGTCGCGCTTGGCCGCGACCCACGCGAACCCGGCGCCGATCGCGAACGCGGCGATGTGCACCGCCAGGAAGAACCCGGTCGGCAGGTCGTTGATCCAGCTCCCGTACGGCATCGATCCTCCAGTCGTGTGTGTCGGAGGAGTTGGTGACGGGAGCGCGCGATTTCTTACCGCGATAGGTTCACGCCGCGACACGCGTCCATCCCGCTCGCGAAGGAGGGTTCCATGGCTTCCCGTCTCGCACGACCCTTCGCCCACCGACTCGCGGTCGTCGCCGCCGTCGCGGCCGGCGCGCTGGCGATCGCCGGGGCCGGCTCCGCCGGCCCGCTCCAGGGCCAGCCGTCGAGCACGCCCGACTTCGGCCCGAACGTGAAGATCTTCGACCCGAGCATGTCGACCGCCCAGATCCGGGCGACCGTCGACGCGCTCGCGGCGCAGCAGGTCTCCGACCAGTTCGGCACGAACCGCTACGCGCTCCTGTTCATGCCAGGCACGTACGGCACGGACGCCGCGCCGCTCAACATGCAGGTCGGCTACTACACGGAGGTCGCCGGCCTCGGCGCGCTCCCGGGCGACGTCGCCGTCAACGGCACGATCGACGTCTTCAACCAGTGCTTCGGGCCGGGCGACTGCACGGCGCTCGTCAACTTCTGGCGCTCGCTGGCGAACCTCACGATCAACGTCAACGTCGGGGGCAAGAGCGGCTGCCCGGCGGCGGGCGAATTCTGGGCCGTCTCGCAGGCGGCCCCGATGCGCCGCGTGCACGTGAACGGCTTCCTGACGCTGATGGACTTCTGCACCGCGCCGTCGTTCGCGAGCGGCGGGTTCATCGCCGACTCGCTGTTCACCGGCAGCACGATCGTGAACGGCTCGCAGCAGCAGTGGCTCGTGCGCAACTCGAACATCGACGGCTGGACGAACGGCGTCTGGAACCAGGTGTTCGCGGGGGTCGAGAACGCGCCCGCGCAGTCCTTCCCGAACCCGCCCTACACGACGCTCGACACGAACCCCGCGTCGCGCGAGCGCCCGTTCCTGTACGTCGATGCGCAGAAGCACTTCAACGTCTTCGTCCCCGACGCGCAGTTCGGCAGCAGGGGCACGACGTGGGCGAACGGGCAGACGCCAGGCAAGTCGCTGCCGATCGAGAGCTTCTTCATCGCGAAGCCCGGTGACAGCGAGCAGGAGATCAACAACGCGCTCTCGCGCGGGAAGAACCTCCTCTTCACGCCGGGGATCTACGACGTCGACAAGACGATCCGCGTGAAGCGGCCCGGGACGATCGTGCTCGGGCTCGGCATGGCGACGCTGACCGCGCAGGACGGCGTCGTGCCGATGGACGTCGCCGACGTGAAGGGCGTCGAGGTCTCCGGGCTCATCTTCGACGCGGGCGAACGGACGTCGCCGGCGCTGCTCGTGGTCGGCAACCCGCTCGGCCTCGGGCACGACGGGTCACGCGACGCAGACGACCCGGTCGCGCTCCACGACGTCTTCTTCCGCATCGGCGGCCCGCACGTCGGCAAGGCGCTGACGAGCCTCGTCGTGGGTCGCGACAACACGATCCTCGACAACATCTGGGCGTGGCGCGCCGACCACGGGAGCGGCGTCGGGTGGACGGTGAACACGGCCGACACGGGCGTCGTGGTCACCGGCGACAACGTCGTCGCCACCGGGCTCTTCTCCGAGCACTACCAGAAGTACAACGTCTACTGGGCCGGCGAGAACGGCAAGACGATCATGTTCCAGAACGAGCTGCCGTACGACCCGCCCAACCAGGCCGCGTACCGGCACGACGGCGTCCTCGGCTGGGCCGCCTACAAGGTCGCGCCCTGGGTGCGGACGCACGAGGGCTGGGGCCTCGGCAGCTACTGCTTCTTCAACGTCGACCCCACGATCCACGTCAGCCACGCCTTCGAGGTGCCGGTGCGCCCGGGCGTGAAGCTCCACGACATCCTGTCGCTGTCGATCACGAACCACGGCACGATCGACCACGTCGTGAACGACTTCGGCGCGCCGACCGACGCGAACACCTCGCCGAGCAACGTCGTCGAGTACCCGCCGCCGGCGCCCTAGACCGCGCGTCGCCGGGACCGCCCTCGCGGCGGTCCCGGCGGCCGCGACGCACGTCAGGCCAGCGAGACGGCGACCTCTTCGACGAGGTCGAGGGCGTCCTGCAGGCCGTCCTCCATGCCGGTCGCGATGATCGCGTCCCGGATCTCCTTGCTCGGCGCCTCGACGAGGATCGTCAGCACCGTGCGGCCGTCCGCCTCGGCGAAGGTCGCCGTGTTGACGGTCGCCCCCTCCTCCCCGTTCGGCACGCCCTCGTAGACCTCCGTCGACACGAGCCGCTCCTCCGGCACGACCTCGCGGTAGACGCCGTGGAACGCGACCTCCATCCCGTCGGGCGTCACCATCGCGTACCGCCACCGGCCGCCCTCGCGCAGGTCGATCTCGGCGACAGTCATCTCGCCGCGCTTCGCGTGCCACCACCGCCGCACGAGCTCCGGCGTCGTCCACGCCGTCCAGACGAGGCGCCTCGGCGCGTCGAACTCCCGCGTGATGAGGATCTGCTCGTCGGTCGGGAGCGTCACCTTCGCCGTTCCGCTACTCACCGCCATCTCGTCTCTCCTTCCGTTTCAGCTCTGCGAGTACGTCGTCCAGGTCGTCGAAGCGCTCCGACCAGGAGCGCTCGTAGGCCTTGACCCAGTCGTGGATCGGGCGGAGCGCGTGGCCGTTCAGGCGGTAGAGCCGCCGCCGGCCGTCGTCCCGCACGTCGACCGCACCGACCTCGCGCAGCACGCGCAGGTGCTTCGACACCTGCGGCTGCGCCATGCCGAGCGCGCGCACGAGGTCGTTCACCGGCCGCTCACCGCCGGCGAGCAGGTCGAGGATCTGCCGCCGCCGGGGCTCTGCGACCGCATTGAACGCGTCTGCCGTCGTCGCCGCCCGTGCCATGTCGCTAATCATATTCCTATAACGGAATATGTCAAGATAAGGCACTTCGCCCGATGCGCGCAGGCCGAGCCGGCGCAACGATCCCGGCGTGACGTTCGCGGCGGCAGTGGAGCTCCACCGGCACGTTCCCGGGCCGCGGCCCGGCTTCGACGCGAGCCTCGTCGGCGCCTGGCTCCCGGCCCTCGACGGCGTCGTCCCGCGGCTCGACCGCGGCGCGCTCGCCGCCGTCGTCGGCTGCGGCGAGGGGGCCTCGACGATCCTGCTCGCGAAGGCGTTCCCGCGGACGATCTTCGTCGGCTCGGACCCCGACGTGCCCTCGGTGTGCGCCGCGCGCCGCGCGGCACGCGACGCGGGCGTAGGTGACCGCGTGCGCTTCGAGGCCGCGCCGCCGACCGCCTACCGCGGCCGCGGCTACGACCTCGTCGCGCTGTTCGGGCACCCCGATCTCGCAGCGGCGCGCCACGTCCGCGAGACGGTCGCGCACGACGGCACGTGGCTGATCGTCGCGCCGGGCGGGCAGCCGGATGTGCGCCCCCTCGCCGCGCGTGCGGGGTTCGCGCACGTCCGCCTCGTCGACCGGACGCCGTTCGTGGTCGTGCTCGAGGCGCGCTAGACGCGCTTGGCGATGTGCAGGAGGTACTCCTCGCGGTTGAGCGGGTTGAAGTCGGAGCGCGGACGCGTCGGCGGCGCGCCCGCGACCGGCTGGTAGCGATCGAAGGCGCACTCCAGCAGGCCCTCGCCGCGGGTCAGACCCGGCAGGCGCAACCGCAGCTCGTGCACGCGCGCAGCCGGGACGTCGCCCTCGACCGTGCACGACGCGCCGCGCACGACCGGCGTCTGCGGCAGCGCGCCGAGCCGCACGAGCGCCGGCAGCAGCGGCCCGAGGAGGACGGTCGGCAGCTCGAGCCGGAAGCGGTGGATCGGCTCGAACACGGTCGTGCCGGCCCGCTGCAGCGCCGCCATGAGCACGAGCGGCGTCAGGCCGCGGAAGTCGGCGCCCGTGCTCGACATGCTCTTGTCGAAGCCCTGGTGCGCGTGGCTCTGCCGCGGGTAGTAGCCGGAATGCGTCATCGTCACGATGCAGTCGGTCACGCGCCAGCCGTGCGGCCCGCCGAGCTCGAGCGTCTCGCGCACCGTGTCCTCGACCGCCGTGAAGAACGCGCGCGGCATCGAGCCGAGCTCCACCTCGAGCCGGAACTCGACGCCCGAGTCGATCGCCGCAGGCCCCACACGCAGCCCGACCGTCGCGAGGAACGGGTTGTCGTGGTCGCTCTTCAGCTCGAACGCCTCGCCCGTGCCGGCCGGGCGCTCGACGCAGATCGTCGTCGTCTCGCGGAACCCGACCTCGAGCCCGAAGTCGTTCGCGAGCGTCTCCTGGATGACCTCCTTCTGCACCTCGCCGTAGAGCGAGACGGCGAGCTCCTGCCGCACGTCGTCCTGCCGCACGTCGATCAGCGGGTCCTGCTCGGCGAGCTGCGCGAGCGCGACGCGGAGCGGCCCGCGGTCGGAGGCGCGCCGCGGGACGACGACCGTCTCGAGCGTCGGGGGAGCGAAGTAGTGGTCGTCCGCGGTCGACCCGGACGCGCCGACGCCGTCGCCGATGCGCACGTCGCCGAGACCCCACAGCTTCCCGATCTCCCCGGCCGCGACCTCCGGGCGGCGCACGGCGTCGCCGCGGTCGAAGACGCTGATCGCCGTCACCTTCTGCTCCTCCCGGCCGAACCACAGCCGGTCGCGCATCCGTACCGTGCCGGAGAACATGCGGACGTAGGCGATCTTCTCGCCCGCCGCGCCGCGGTCGACCTTGAAGACCCTGCCCGACACGGGAGCGTCGGCGTCGCCCGCGGCCGCCGGCAGGAGCTCGGCGATCCCGGCCTCGAGCGCGTCGACGCCCGCGCCCGTGATCGCCGAGCCGAAGAACACGGGGTGCACGAGCGCCTGCCGCGTCTGCGCCGCGAGCGCCGCGCGGAGGCGCGCCGCCGAGCAGGTCTCGCCGTCGACGTAGGCGGCGAGCAGCGCGTCGTCGTGCTCGGCGAGCACCTCGGCCGCCGCGCCGCCGGGCGGCTCGGTCACGAAGCCGGCGGCACGCGAGCCGATGTCGCGCGTCGAGCCCATCGCCACGATCGCCGGCGTCAGCTTGTCGGCGATCGCCTCCAGCACGCGGGCCTCGTCTGCGCCCGCGCGGTCGATCTTGTTCACGAAGAGGAGCGTCGGCACGCGCAGGCGCTGCAGCGCGCGCATCAGCACACGCGTCTGCGACTGCACGCCCTCGACGGCCGAGATCACGAGCACGGCGCCGTCGAGCACGTTCAGCACGCGCTCCACCTCGGCGATGAAGTCGGGGTGGCCGGGCGTGTCGATCAGGTTGACTGTGACGTCGCCGATGACGAACGACACGACCGCGGACTTGATCGTGATCCCGCGCTGCCGCTCGAGCGCGAGCGTGTCGGTCTGCGTATTGCCGTCGTCGACGCTGCCGATCTCGTCGATGACGCCGGCCGCGTAGAGCAGCCGCTCGGTGAGACTCGTCTTACCGGCGTCTACATGCGCCAGGATTCCCAGGTTGAGCGTTCCGTGCAACAAGCGTCATACCCTCCGAATAGGTCAAAGAGCCCTTCGCGATGGACATAGACGCTGTGCGCACTTCCGCTCCTCTCTGGTCGGCGCTTGCCGCGGCAGCATAGCGCGCGAGCCGCACCCGATCGGGTATCACTTCACTTCGTGAAGCGGCCGCACCGGCCGAGAGCGAGACAGGAGGAGCGCAGTGAGCGTCACCGACGAGCTTCTACGGAATGCCGAGCAGTACGCGGAGCGGTTCGACCGGGGCGACCTGCCACTCCCGCCGGCGAAGGGCGTCGCCGTCCTCGCCTGCATGGACGCGCGCGTGAACCCGTACGGGATCCTCGGCCTCAGCGAGGGCGACGCGCACGTGATCCGCAACGCGGGCGGCGTCGTCACCGACGACGAGATCCGCTCGCTCGCGATCTCGCAGCGGCTGCTCGGGACGAAGGAGATCATCCTCATCCACCACACCGACTGCGGGATGCTCACGTTCAGCGACGACGACTTCCGCCGCCAGGTGGAGCACGAGACGGGCATCAAGCCGGCGTGGGCCTGCGAGGCGTTCGACGACCTGCCCGGCGACGTGCGCCAGTCGATCGCGCGCATCAAGAGCAGCCCGTTCATCCCGAACAAGGACAGCGTTCGCGGCTTCGTCTACGACGTGAAGACGGGCCGGCTCGACGAGGTCACGTAGCCGGCGCCGCGACGTCGAGCCCGGCGAGCGCCCGCATCGTCGCGAGCCGCACGCCGGACGCAGCGCCGAGGAGCGCGAGCAGCTCGGCGAGCCGTGCACGGTCGACCGCCCCCATTACCGCGTGATGGAGCATCACGCCGACCGCGAGGCATCGGCGGCGAAGGGTCGTCGGCGCTCTGCGGGCCGGGCGGCGGGGGGCACGCGGCCACGATGCCCGCGGCCGGAGCCGAGTCACAATGGGACATTGGTCCGAAGGACGGCCCGACCCTCGCCGTCCTTGCATGGGGAATTGCGCTAGTAGGAGCGCGGCATCCCGAGCACGTGCTCGCCGATGTAGGCAAGCACGAGGTTGTTCGACACCGGCGCGACCGTGTAGAGGCGGTTCTCGCGGAACTTGCGCTCGACGTCGTACTCCGCGGCGAAGCCGACGCCGCCGTGGGTATCGAGGCACGCGTTCGCGGCGGCCCACGACGCCTCCGAGGCGAGCAGCTTCGCCATGTTCGCCTCCGCACCGCACGGCCTGCCCTGCTCGAAGAGCCACGCCGCCTTGTGGCGCAGCAGGCTCGCGGCCTCGAGCGCGGCGTGCGCACGCGCGATCGGGAACTGCACGCCCTGGTTCGCGCCGATCGGGCGCCCGAAGACGACGCGCTCCGACGCGTAGGCGACCGCCTTGTCGACGAACCAGCGCCCGTCGCCGATGCACTCGGACGCGATCAGGACGCGCTCGGCGTTCAGGCCGTCGAGGAGCTGACGGAACCCCTGCCCCTCCTCGCCGACGAGCGCATCCGCCGGCAGCTCGACGCCGTCGAGGAAGACCTCCGTCGTCGCGTGGTTCATCATCGTCGCGATCGGGCGGATCGTCATCGTCCCGGCCTCGAGTGCGCTCCGCATGTCGACGACGAAGGTCGAGAGGCCCTCGGTCTTGCGCGCGGCCTGGTCGACGGGCGTCGTGCGCGCGACGAGCAGCATCAGGTCGGAGTGGAGCGCCCGCGACGTCCAGATCTTCTGGCCGCGCACGACGTAGCCGCCGTCGACGCGCTCTGCGGTCGTGCGGATGCGCGTCGTGTCCGAGCCCGCGCCCGGCTCCGACACGCCGAACGCCTGCAGCCGCAGCTTCCCGCTCGCGATCTCGGGCAGGAAGCGGCGCTTCTGCTCCTCCGACCCGTGCCGGAGCAGCGTCCCCATCACGTACATCTGCGCGTGACACGCCGCGGCGTTGCATCCGGACGCGTTGACCTCCTCGAGGATCGCGGCCGCGGCGCCGAGCTGCAGGCCGGAGCCGCCGTACTCCTCGGGAATCAGCGCGGCGAGCCAGCCGCCGCGCGTGAGCGCCTCGACGAACTCGGTCGGGTAGCCGTCAGGCTCGAGCGCGCGCCAGTACTCGCCGGGGAAGCCCGAGCAGACCTCGGCGACGGCCGCGCGGATCTCCTCGAGCTCGGCGGAGACGGCGAAGTCCATCGCCCCGGATCATCGCGCCTCGCCGATCCGGGCGCCGCTCGCGGCGTCGAACAGGTGCGCCTCGCCGGCGAGCGGGCGCAGCGAGACGCGCTCGCCGCGCTCGGGCGTGTGGCGCGCGTCGACGCGCGCGACGAAGCGGCCGTCGCCGCACGCGCAGAACACGTACGCATCGGCGCCGACCTCCTCCACCACTTCGACCCGCGCGGGCAGGCCGTCGGACGCGAGCTCGAGCGCCTCGGGCCGGAACCCGATCGTCACCGTGTCGCCGCAGTCGCTCGGCACGTCGACCTTCGTGCCGCCGACCGTCACCGAGCCGTTCGTCACCTGCTCCGTGACGAAGTTCATCGACGGCGAGCCGATGAAGCCTGCGACGAAGGTGTTGGCCGGCCGCTCGTAGAGCACGCGCGGCGCGTCGCACTGCTGCAGGAAGCCGTCGCGCAGCACCGCGACGCGGTGCCCGAGCGTCATCGCCTCCGACTGGTCGTGCGTGACGTAGACCGTCGTGATGCCGACCTTCGACTGCAGCGCCGCGATGTCGGCGCGCATCTGCACGCGCAGCTTCGCGTCGAGGTTCGACAGCGGCTCGTCCATCAGGAACACGCTCGGCCGGCGGACGAGCGCGCGGCCCATCGCGACGCGCTGCCGCTGGCCGCCGGAGAGCTGGGACGGCTTGCGCTCGAGGTACTCCGTGAGCTCGAGCAGCTCCGCGACGGCGCGCACGCGCTCCTCGCGCTCCGCCTTGGGCATGCGCGCGATCTTCAGCGGGAAGGCGATGTTCGCCGCCACGGTGAGGTACGGGTACAGCGCGTAGTTCTGGAACACCATCGCGACGTCGCGGCGCTTCGGCGCCACGTACGTCACGTCGCTGCCGCCGATCAGGATCGCGCCCGAGTCGACCTCCTCGAGCCCGGCGAGCATGCGCAGCGCGGTCGTCTTCCCAGAGCCGGACGGGCCGACGAGGACCATGAACTCGCCGTCCGCGATGTCCAGGTCGAGGCGGTTGACCGCCGCGACCTCCGTGCCCGGGTAGATCCGCGAGGCTTCGACGAACCGCACCTCAGCCAACGGCCACCTCCTCCATCGCGGCCGCGATCTCGTCTCGCAGCCGAGCCTTCGCACCGTCCGTCGCCTCGAGCCGGTCGAGCCCGAGCAGCGCCGCGCCCGCGATCGGCGGCGACGCGCACGCGCGCACGTCGACGACCGTGCCGTCCGCCGTCAGCGCGGCCGCGACCGCGTCCGTGATCCCGCCGTCGCGCACGAGCCCGCCGCCGAGCAGCACCTCGATCGGGCCGTCGAGGCCGAGCCGCCGGATCGCCGCGCCTGCCATGGTCGCGATCTCGGTCTCGAGCCGCGCGACGATCTCCCCTGCGACCGCGTCGTCGTCCGCGGCGGCGAGCACGATCGGCGCGAGCTCGACGACGCGCCGCTGCGGGATGCGCCCGCGGTGGATCGCCTCCGCGAGCTGCGTCGGCGTCTCCAGGCCGAAGTGCGCCGGGACGAGCGTCTCGAGGGCGGTGCGCGGCCCACGGCCGTCCTCGCTGCGCGCGGCGGCGGAGACGGCCGCGAGGCCGACGTCGTAGCCGCCGCCCCAGTCGCCGGTGATCGAACCGAGCGAGAGGAAGCGCGCGTGCCGCCCGTCGGGCGCGACGCCGGTGCAGTTGATCCCGGCGCCGCAGACGACGGCGACGCCCCAGCCGCGGTCCGTCCCGGCGCGCAGCACGGCGAACGTGTCGTTGCCGACCCAGATCCGGTCGGCCCAGCCGCGCTCGGTCGCGGCGCGGCGCACGTCCTCCTCCTCGTCGGGGAAGTCGGCGCCCGCGATCAGCAGCGCGCCCACGTCCGCGCGCACCGAGCCGAGCCCGGCCTGCGCCGCCGCCTGCGCGAGCAGCGTGTCGACGACGTCGAGCGCGCCGTCGAGGCCGAGGTGGTGCGGCGAGCTCATCGGGCCGCGCACGAGCGCGAGTAGCTCGCCGTCCTCGCGGACGAGCGCGAGGTCGGTCTTCGAGTTGCCGCCGTCGACGGCGAGCGCGAGGCGCGTCACTGGGCCGCCTCCAGCGCGGCCGCGAACCGCGGCAGGTGCGCCTCGCCGGCGTCGAGCAGCCGCTCGGTCAGCTCGACCGCGGCGTCGTCCTGCCCGACGAGCGGGTGCGCGAGCAGCGCCTTCCACACGAGCAGCGGATCGCCCGTCGTCGCGGCCTCGGCCGCGAGCCGCTCGTATGCGGCCGTGTGCTGCACGAGCCCGAGCAGCTCGGGCGCGAGCGGCGCCTGCGCGAGCGGCACCGGCCCGTCGCGCTCGATCCGCGCCGGCACCTCGACCACGTCGTCGTCCGCGAGCCCGGCCACGGTGCCGTCGTTTCGGACGTCCACGACATGGACGTCGCCGGCGCCGTCCGCAAGCGACGCGAGCAACCCGACCGCCGCCTCGCTGTAGTACGCGCCGCCGCGCAGCTCGAGCTGCGGCGGCTTCACCCTGAGCTCCGGGTCGCGGTAGAGCTCGAGCAGCTCGCGCTCGATCTCCGCCACGGCCGTCGCGCGCGGCTGCTCGCCGCCGCGCTGCCGCTCGAGAATTGCGTCGTGGCGGTAGAAGTACTGCAGGTACGGCGACGGCACCGCGCCGAGGTCCTCGAGCAGCCGGAGCGGCAGGCCGGCCGCCCACGACGAGAGCTGCTCGCCGTGCGCCTCGAGCAGCTGCGGCAGCACGTCCTCGCCGACGAGCAGCAGCCGGCGCACCCACGTCAGGTGGTTGAGGCCGACATGGTCGACGACGATCCGCTCGGGCGCGACGTTCAGCAGGCGCGCCGCAAGCCGCTGGAAGCCGATCGCGACGTTGCAGAGGCCGACCGCGCGGTGGCCCGCGTCGAGCAGCGCACGCGTGACGATGCCGACAGGGTTCGTGAAGTCGACGATCCAGGCATCCGGCGCCGCCAGCTCGCGCGCACGCTCGGCGATGTCGAGCACGACCGGCACGGTGCGCAGCGCCTTCGCGAGCCCCCCGGCGCCGGTCGTCTCCTGCCCGATGCAGCCGCACGCGAGCGGCACCGTCTCGTCGAGGAGACGCGCGGCCTGGCCGCCGACGCGGATCTGGACGATCACGGCGTCGGCGCCGTCGAGCCCGCGGTCGAGCTCGTCGGTCACGTCCAGCCGACCGTCGAAGCCGTCGCGGTCGAGGATCCTCGCCGCGAGCCCGCCGACGACCTCGCGCCGCTCGGCGTCGGGGTCGACGAGCACGAGCTGGCGCAGCGGCAGCCGCGCTCGCTCGCGCATCAGCCCGGACGCGAGCTCGGGCGTGTACGTCGAGCCGCCGCCGACGACGCAGACCTTCATCCCTTCACCCCCGTGAGCGTCACGCCCTCGACGAACGCACGCTGCGCGAGGAAGAAGAGCGCGATCACGGGCGCCATCACGAGCAGCGTCGCCGCCATCGTCAGCGGCCACTGCACCTGGTGCAGCGAGCGGAACTGCGAGAGGCCGATCGACGCGACCCAGTTGTCCGGGTTCTCGCCGACGTAGAGGAGCGGCAGGAAGAAGTCGTTCCAGGTGTAGAGGACGCTGAAGAGCGCGACGGCCGCGATCGCCGGCTTCGCGAGCCGGCAGACGACCGTGAGCAGGATGCGGAACTCGCCGCAGCCGTCGACGCGCGCGGCGTCGATGTACTCCTCAGGGATGGTGAGGAAGAACTGGCGCAGCAGGAAGATCGCGAACGCGTCGCCGAGGAAGTTCGGGAGGATCAGCGGCCAGAGCGTGCCGACGAGGTGCAGCTTCGCCCACATCACGTACAGCGGCACGACCGTCACCTGCGGCGGCAGCATCAGCGCGACGAGCACGACCAGGAAGGCCGTATCGCGGCCGCGCCAGCGCAGGCGCGAGAACGCGTATGCGACCGGGATGCTCGAGATCAGCAGGCCGATCGTCGCGAGCGACGAGTAGATGAACGAGTTGAGCATCCAGCGCCAGAGCGGCGAGCGGTGGAAGACGTCGACGTAGTTGCTCCACTCGAACGGCTGCGGCCAGAGGTTCGTCGAGAGCGCCTGCTCGTTCGACATCAGCGATGTCAGCAGGACGAAGACGACCGGCAGGATGAACGCAATCGCGACCGCGATCACGATGCTGTGCTCGGCGACCGAGACGAGGAACCGCTTGCGCTTGATCGCACTCGGCACCTCGCGGCGCACGATCGGCGTCGCGACCGCGGTCACCTGACCGCTCCCGCGTAGTGCACCCAGCGGCGCGAGTTGCGGACGATCACGAGCGTGATCAGGAACGACACGCCGAGCAGCAGCATCGCCATCGCGGCCGCGTAGCCCATGTTGAAGAAGCGGAAGCCGTGGTAGTACAGGAGGATCGGGTAGAAGAGCGTCGAGCCCTCGGGGTAGCCGAGCTCGAGGTTGCTCGTCGAGCCGGCCTGCGACGCCTGCCCGGCCGCGACGCTCGCCGCGACGTACGCCTGCGTGAAGTACTGCAGCGCCTGGATCACGCCCAGCACGACCGCGAACAGGATCACGGGGCTGATCGACGGGATCATCACGTAGCGCATGCGCCTGAACCAGCCGGCGCCGTCGAGCTGCGCGGACTCGTCGAGCTGCCTCGGCACGTCGAGCACGGCGGCGAGGAAGATGATCATCGTGTTGCCGATGCCCCAGAGCGCGAGCAGAACGAGCGACGGCTTCGCCCACGAGGGGTCGTTGAACCACAGCGGCCCGTCGATCCCGACCTTGTCGAGGATCGTGTTCACCGGACCGGTCGCCGGGTTGAGCACGTAGACGAACGCGAGCGTCGCCGCCACCGGCGGCACGAGCGACGGCAGGTAGAACACGGTGCGGAAGCCGCCGACGCCCCACTTCGCCCGCGTGAGCATCACCGCGACGCCGAA
>JBKPLI010000047.1:0-8298 GCA_046731555.1 Actinomycetota bacterium
GCTCATGCTCGACGTGCTGAAGAAGTACGCGCCGAAGATCGCCCCGCAGGCATTCGCCCAGATGGGCTTCATGGCGGGCAAGTTCTCGACGGCCGCCCTTCTCAGCGTCAAGGGCGACGTAACCGCGAAGTCGTACAACGACGCGGTCGTCGGGCTCAAGAACCAGAAGACGGACATGCTGTGCAAGCCGTTCTACGTCGGCAAGCTCCCGTACCACATCCCCAACAACTGGGACATCACGGTCGACTACAAGAAGGGCAAGGTCGTCGTGAAGGAGAAGTGCTTCGCGATCGCGCCGGTCGACAAGTCGATCGCCCAGACGCGCATCTGGGAGAAGAAGTTCAACCTCAACTAGAAACGCAGATGACGATCAGGCTGCACCGCGGCTCATGAACGGCGTGCTCGCCGTCAGCGTGTTCGGCGTCGACTGGCAGTTCCTCAAGCCGTTCGTCGTCATCGGGCTCGCGTTCGGAGGCGTGTATGCGCTGTCGGGCGTCGGCCTCGTCGTGCTGTACCGCGCGACGGGCGTGCTGAACGTCGCCTTCGGCGCCATCGGAGCCGCGGGCGCCCTGATCGCCTACTGGATGATCAACCACACGAGTTGGCCGCACTGGCTCGCGTACACGGTGTGCGTGCTGTTCGGCGGGGCCGTGAACCTCCTGTACGGGATGGTGTTCGGCCCCGCCTTCGCGCGCCGGGACCCGCTCGTGAAGATGATGGGCACGCTCGGGCTGGCGCTGATCCTGCTCGGCGTGATGGCGTGGCTCGCGCCCGTCGGCGGCGCGTTCGCGCGCTTCCTCCCGCTGCCGACCTCCGAGCACCGCTACACGATCGCCGGCACGAGCGTGAGCCTCACGCAGCTGATCGCGCTCGGCCTCGCGCTCGGCATCACCGCCGCCGTCAGTGTGTTCCTGCGCGTGACGAACCTCGGCACCGCGATGCGGGCGCTCGCGAACGACCGCGAGATCACGGCGACGCTCGGCGTGCCGGTGCGCCGCGTCGAGGCGGCGGCGTGGTTCGGCTCCGGGCTCGCGTGCGGCGCCGCCGGGCTCATGCTCCCGGACCTGCTCACGTCGCTCGACTACTCCGCGCTCACGTTCCTCGTCATCGCCTCGCTCGCGGCCGCGCTGATCGGCCGGCTGCGATCGCTGTGGTGGACGCTCTTCGGCGGGATCGCGGTCGGGCTCGCGCAGTCGGTGCTGAGCCCGTACACATCGGTGTCGGCGTACCGCTCGGCGGCGCCGTTCGTGCTCGCGATCGTCGCGCTGCTCTTCCTCTCACGCCACCGCGTCCTCGCGATCGCGCGACCCGCACGCTGAGCCCGTGAGCGCGACCCGGGCAGAGACGGCCTCGAGCGCGGCTTCGCGGATCGGCCTCGAGGTGGAGCGCGGCGACGTGATCCGCGCCGTCGTGATCGCCGCGCTGCTCGCGCTCGTGGTCTTCGCCGTGCCGTCGTTCGTCGGGGCCGACTGGATCACGACCTTCACGAGCGTCGCGATCTACTCCGTCGCCGCGCTCGGGTTCGGGATCCTCTACGGCCGCGTCGGGATGATCTCGCTCGGCCAGGTCGCGCTGCTCACGATCGGCTGCTGGGTCGGTGCGCGCATCGCGTACGGAACGTCGCTGCCGTTCCCGATCGTGCTCCTGCTCGCGGGCGCGATCACCTGCGCGATCGGCACGCTCGTCGGCCTGCCGGCCCTGCGTCTCTCCGGCCTCTACCTGGCGCTGATCACGCTGATGTTCGCGGGCGCGACGACCATCGTCCTCGCGGTCACGGACTTCCCGAACGGCGGCGGCGGGTTCAAGGGCCGTTCCGTCACCGGCGCGCTCACGACGGAGACGCCGCCGGTGCGCCGGCCCTCGTGGGCGAACGCGGACGTCGCGTACTACCGCTACACCGTGATCGTCTGCGCGATCCTCTTCCTGCTCGCGCTGCTGCACGTCGCGACGAAGCCCGGGCGTGCGTGGGCGTCGATCCGCGAGAGCGAGCCGGCAGCGCTCGCCGCCGGCGTGAACATCACGCTCTACAAGCTCTGGGCGTTCGCGTTCGCCTCGTTCATCACCGGCGTCGCGGGCTGCCTGCTCGCCGCACAGGTCGGCGTGCCGCGCGCGATCACCTTCCAGACCCAGGACTCGCTGACGCTCGCCGCGGCCGCGCTCATCGGCGGCATCTTCAGCCTGTGGGGCGCGATCGTCGCAGGGATCTTCCAGCAGCTCGTGCCGTTCCTCTTCCAGGCGCAGTGGGGGATCAACACGAACCTCGTGCTGATCCTGTTCGGCGTCGGCCTGCTGCAGGTGCTCCTCACCGCGCCGGGCGGGCTCGCGCAGCAGCTGCCGAAGGACCTCGCGCGGCTCGGGCGGCTCGCGGGCCGCCGCGCGCGTGCGCTCGCAGCGGGCGAGAAGCCGGCGCCGTGATCGAGGTGCAGGGGCTCACCGTGCGGTTCGCGGGCGTGACGCCGATCGACGACATGACCGTCGTGTTCCCCGGCGGCACGTGCGGGCTCATCGGCCCGAACGGCGCGGGCAAGACGACCTTCTTCAACGTGCTCAGCGGCTTCGTGCGCCCGGCGGCGGGGACGATCCTCGCGTTCGGCGAGGAGCTGCTGAAGATGCACGACTTCCGCCGTGCGCGGTGGGGCCTCCGCCGCACGTTCCAGACGGAGCAGGCGATCGAGGAGCTGTCGGTCTACGACAACGTCGGGATGGTGCACGAGCACTCGAGCCGCGAGCGCGGGTCACGCCGGCACGATGTGCTCGGTGCGCTCGAGCTCGTCGGGCTCGACGTCCCGCCGAAGACGAAGGTCGGCGGGCTGGGGGCCCGCGAGCGGCGCCTCGTCGAGGTCGCGCGCGCGATCGTCGGCAAGCCGCGCGTCGTGCTGCTCGACGAGCCGGCCGCGGGGCTCCCCGCCGAGGAGACCGGACACCTCGGCAGCGTGATCCGCGCGATCCCGGAGCACGTCGGCGCGCTCGTGATCCTCGTCGACCACGACATGACCCTCGTGTCGTCGTGCTGCGCGACGACCGCCGTGCTCGATTTCGGCAAGCTCATCGCCTCCGGCCCGACGTCCGAGGTGCTGCGCGACGAGAACGTCATCCGCGCGTACCTCGGCACCGAGGAGAACATCGAGGTCGCCGAGGAGGGCGCGTGAGCGCCGCGCTCGTCGTCGACAACGTCTCCGTCGCGCGCGGCGGACGCACCGTGGTGCGCGACGTGTCGCTCGAGATCCCACCCGCCCAGGTGACGACGCTGCTCGGCGCGAACGGCGCGGGCAAGTCGTCGCTCGTGCTCGCCGTCGCGGGCGTGCTGCGCCCGACCGCCGGCACGATCTCGCTCGGCGACGTCGACCTCACGCGGCGCCGCCCGGAGCAGATCCGCGCCGCGGGCGTCGCGGTCGTCGCCGAGGGCCGCCGCCTCCTCCCGGAGCTGACGGTCGAGGACAACATCCGCGTCGCGACGTACGCGCTCGGGCGCGACGACGCGCGGCGCGGCACGGAGTACGCGCTCGAGCTCTTCCCCGAGCTCGAGAAGCGCTGGAGCGTTCCGGGCCGCCTCCTCTCCGGCGGCGAGCAGCAGATGGTCGTCCTCGCCCAGGCGCTCGTGTCGCACCCGGAGATCATGCTCGTCGACGAGCTGTCGCTCGGGCTCGCGCCCGTCGTCGTGAAGCGGCTCGTGCCGACGCTCGAGCGGGTGGCCGAGTCGGGCGTCGGCATCCTCCTCATCGAGCAGTTCGCGCACGTCGCGCTCGGCCTCGCGAACACCGCGTACGTCCTCGAGGCGGGCCGCATGCGTTACCGCGGGACGGCGCAGGAGCTGAAGGACAACCCGGGCGTCCTGCGGTCGGCCTACCTCCGTAGCGAAGAGGTCGTGGAGGCCGTCACCGAGACGTCGTAGCGCGCGATTTCGCGTGCTTGACTCGAATGCTGCGAGGGCAGTACGGTGCGCGCAACGTACTTCGGTTCGCCTTGCGAACACGAAGCGACCACCGGAGCAAGGAGGGATTTCCGTCGATGGACCTCGTCCGGGGCAACCACCACCTCACGTTCTGCGTGGGTCCGGCGCAGGAGGACTACGACTTCCACACGGGCCTGCTCGGGTTGCGGAGCATCAAGAAGACCGCGCTCTACGACGGCCAGGTGCCCGTGTACCACCTCTACTACGGGAACGCGCACGGCGACGCCGGCACGATTCTCACGAGCTTCCCGTTCCGCCAGGCCGGCGTGATGGGCCGGCGCGGGACGAACCAGATCTCGCGGCTCAACCTCTCCGTCCCGGCCGACTCGCTCGGCTTCTGGGCCGACCGCCTGCGCGACGGCGGCCGCGACGTCGAGGAGGTCGACCTTTTCGGCGCGCAGCGCCTCCTCTTCACGCACCCGTGCGGCATCGAGTACGCGCTCGTCGCCGACGGCGACGGCGACCCGTCGCGCTCGTGGGAGGCCGGCGGCGTGCCGGCCGACAACGCGATCCTCGGCACGCACGGCGTCACCGTCACGGTCGCCTACCCCGAGGAGATGCACGAGTGGCTCACCGAGGGCGTCGGCGCGAAGCACGCCGCCTCGGAGGGCAAGGTCGAGCGCTACGAGCTCGGCAACTCCGGGCGCGGCCGCTGGGTCGAGCTCGTGCACGAGCCCGACTTGCCGCCGGCGACGTGGCGGTTCGGCGAGGGCACCGTTCACCACTCCGCGTACGACATCGTCGACGCCGACTCGCAGCTGGAGCTCAAGGGCTGGCTCGAGGGGCTCGGCTACACCGACGTGTCGGACGTGAAGGACCGCGGCTACTTCATGTCGATCTACACGCGCACGCCGAGCGGCGCGCTGTTCGAGTTCGCCTGGTCGAAGCCGGAGCTGTGGACGCTCGACGAGGACGCCGATCATCTCGGCGAGGAGATGCAGATCCCGCCGCCGTTCGCGCACCGCACGGAGGAGATGATGGCCTACCTCGAGCCGATCCAGACCGAGAAGGTGGCGGGCTGATGCCGACCGTCGACGACATCAAGCTCTACTTCTTCCACCACCACCACTACATCGACGTTCGCGAGAACTCCGACGTGAAGTCGACGTGGGTCGTCCCGCCGGGCGACCTGTACGACCCGAAGAAGGGGCACGAGCTCTACAAGCGGCACCTGCGCACGATCAAGCTCGCGGACCAGCTCAACTTCGACGGCATCTGCATCAACGAGCACCACAACACCGTCTACTCCATGACGCCGGCGACGAGCCTGATGGGCGCCGTGATCGCGACGAACACGGTGAACACGCCGAAGGTGATGGTCGCGGGCGTGCCGATCAACCTCACGTCGCCGAACCGGCTCGCGGAGGAGTACGGGATGCTCGACGTGATGTCGGGCGGTCGCATGGAGTACGCGTTCCCGCTCGGCACGGGCATGGAGTACTGGTCGAACTCGGGCGCGGTCAACCCGACGCGTGCGCGGGCGCAGTTCCGCGAGTCGGTCGACATCCTGCTGAAGGCGTGGCAGGCCGACGGGCCGATCCGCTACGAGGGCGACTTCTACAACTACCGCTTCCTCAACCCGTGGCCCAAGCCGTTCCAGAAGCCGTACCCGAAGCTGTTCGTGGTCGGCTCGGGGAGCCTCGAGACGGTCGAGCTCGCGATCGACTACGACCTCGGCTACTCGATCGTGTTCATCCCGATCCCGGCGCAGATCCGTGCGTTCGAGCGGATGCGCGAGGTCGCGGAGGAGCGCGGCAAGACGGTCGACCCGGACGACCTCATCATCGTCGTCATCTGCTACGTCGCGGACACCGACGAGGAGGCGATCCGCGAGGCGCGGCCGCACATCGAGACGTTCTTCTCGTGGTTCCATCGCGTGCCGCCGAAGTTCCTGCTGCCGCCAGGCTACGTGTCGACGTCGGAGTTCCTGCGCCGCGCGTCCGACCCGGCGCTCGCGCACGGCACGGAGGCGAGCTGGGACGACATGGTCGCGATCGGGCGCATCGCGTGCGGCTCGCCGCAGACGGTCGCCGACACGATCACGACGTGGTGCGAGGAAGCCGGCGTCGGCCGCGTGAACGTCGTGCTCGAGCTCGGCGACATGCCCGAGTGGAAGACGGTCAAGAACATGAACATGTTCGCCAACGAGGTCATGCCGCGGATCCGCGCGCGCGGCAAGCAGGCGACGGTCACCGACACGCGCGAGCTCGTGGGGGTGGACTGATGGCTTCGTTCTCCGAAGAGCACGTCGACGTCAACGGCATCGACACCGCCGTCTTCACGGCCGGCGACGGCGACCCGATCGTCTTCCTCTCCGGTGCGGGCACGGCGCCCGGGTTCGACGGGCTGCTGGCGCTCGCGGACGGGCACCGGCTGCTCGTGCCGCACCATCCGGGCTTCGGGTCGTCGGCAGACGACACGAGCATCACGCGGATCGAGGACTATGTCCTCCACTACCTCGACCTGTTCGACCAGCTCGGCCTCGAGGAGGTGTCGATCGTCGGGCACTCGATCGGGGCGTCGATGGGCGCGTGGCTCGCGGCCTTCCAGCCGCGACGCGTCCGCCGGCTCGTGCTCGCGGCGCCGTACGGCCTGCGCGTGCCCGACCATCCGACGATCGACTTCTTCAGCCTGAACGACGACGAGATCCCGGGCTACCTCGCGAACGACATGTCGGTGTACGCGCACTACCCGAACCCGCCGACGCCCGAGTTCCTCGCGCTGCTCTACCGCGAGGGGACGTCGTTCGCGCGCATCGGCTGGGAGCGCAACTACGACCTGAAGCTCCACAAGTGGCTGCACCGGCTGACGATGCCCACGCTGCTGCTCTGGGGGGACGCGGACCGGCTGATCCCCGCCGAGCAGGCGTCGTCGTGGGCGGAATTGATCCCCGACGCGGAGGTGAGGACCGTGCCCGGCGCGGGCCACCTCCTCTTCAACGAATCGCAGGAGGCTGTCAGCGCGGTCGGGGACTTCGTGGGCGCAGAAGTCGCCGTCTAGTGCCGGACCGCATCCTCACGACCCACGTCGGCAGCCTGCCGCGGCCGCAGTCCGTGGTCGACGTCGTCTTCGCCGAGGACCGCGGCGAGGACGTCGACCGCGACGCGTACGAGCGCGCCGTCCGCGAGGCCGTGACGGACGTCGTCCGCAAGCAGGCGGCCGCCGGCGTCGACCTCGTCAGCGACGGCGAGATGTCGAAGATCGGCTACGCGACGTACATCCGCCACCGCCTCTCCGGGTTCGAGATCGGCGAGGTCCCGCGCGCGACGCCGGCCGACCTCGACGCGTACCCGCGCTTCCGCGACCGGCAGGCGGCGTCGGGCGACGCGCCGAAGTACCTCCGCCCCATCTGCCGCGGGCCGATCGCGTACGAGCACCGCGAGCCGCTCGAGCGCGACATCTCGACGTTCAAGGCCGCGCTCGCCGGCGTGAACGTCGAGGGCGGTTTCATGAACGCACCCTCGCCCGGGATCATCGCGCTCTTCCAGCCGAACGAGCACTACGCGTCGCGCGACGAGTACCTCGAGGCGATCGGCGAAGCGATGAAGGTCGAGTACGAAGGGATCGTCGAGTCGGGCCTCTACCTGCAGGTCGACGCGCCCGACCTCGCGATGGGGCGGCACATCATGTACAAGGACGAGCCCGACGACACGTTCGTCTCGGCGGTCGACACGCACGTCGAGGCGATCAACCACGCGCTACGCGACGTCCCGGCCGACCGCGTGCGGCTGCACCTCTGCTGGGGCAACTACGAGGGGCCTCACGACCGCGACATCGAGCTGAAGAAGATCGTGCGCGGCGTCCTGAAGGCGAAGCCGCAGACGTTCCTCTTCGAGGCGGCGAACCCGCGGCACGCGCACGAGTGGGCGGTCTGGCGCGACGCGGACATCCCCGACGACAAGCTGCTCGTGCCGGGCGTGCTCGACACGACGACGAACTTCGTCGAGCACCCGGAGCTCGTGCAGCAGCGCATCCGGCGCTTCGCAGACATCGTCGGCCGCGAGCGCGTCGCGGCCGGCACCGACTGCGGCTTCGGCACGTGGGCCGGCTTCGGCCACATCGACGCGGACATCTGCTGGGAGAAGCTCGGCGCAATGGCACGCGGCGCCGAGCTCGCGACGGCCGAGCTGTGGGCATGAGCGTCGCGACCGCCGACCTCCTCGCCGAGCACGCGTCGAGCGGGCGGCTCTTCACCGGCGCGTGGGTCGACGCGCCCTCGACGATCGACGTGGTCGAGCCCGCGACGGGCGAGGTGCTCGGCGTCGCGGGCGTCGCGGACGCCGAGACGGTGGCGCGTGCGGGCGCCGCCGCGGCGCAGGCGCAGCGCGAGTGGGCCGCGGCCCAGC
>JBKPLI010000048.1:0-26492 GCA_046731555.1 Actinomycetota bacterium
GAAGCCGGTGCCGTACATCGCCTCGTCGCGCACGAGCACGGGCGGCAGCATCGGCACGTGGCCCTTGCCGACGAGCCGGTCGAGCGCCCAGCGGTAGAGCGCGAGCTCGAGGAGCGCGACGTCGCCGACGCGGTAGACGAAGCGCGAGCCCGACACCTTCGCGCCGCGCTCGACGTCGATCCAGCCGATGGCCGCCGACAGCTCGAGGTGGTCGCGCGGCTCGAAGTCGAACGCCGGCGGATCGCCGACGCGGCGCAGCTCGATGGCGTCCTCCTCCGAGTCGCCGTCCGGTGCATCGTCGGACGGCGGGTTGGGCACGCGGTCGAGCCGCTCCTGCCGCCGCTGTGCGGCCGCCTCGAGCTCGTCCTCGACCTGCTTCAGCTCGGCCTTCGTCGCCTGCAGCGCCTCGAGCTGCTCGGGCGTCGGCTTTCCCTTCACCTTCGTCGCCGCGCGCAGGTCGCCCGCACGCGTCTCGAGCGCGCGCCACTGCTCGTCGGCCGCGAGCAGCTCGTCGAAGTCGTCGGCTGCGCCCTTCCGCGCGAGCGCGTGCCGGTACGCGTCGGGATTCGCCCTCGCTGCGCGGATGTCGATCATGCGCGTGAGTCTAGAAGCGCCTCGAGGACGCCCGCGACGCCCTCCTCCTCCGCCGACGGGCACACCCAGCTCGCGACCGCCTTCACGCGCTCGTGCGCGTTCTCGACCGCGACGCCGTAGCCCGCCCACTCGACGAGCTCGACGTCGTTCTCGCCGTCGCCGAACGCGATCGTCTGCTCGCGCGTGAACCCCATCCGCTCGGCGAGAAACTCGAGCCCGGCCGCCTTCGTCACGCCGGGCGCGGCGAACTCGAGGAAGTACGGCAGCGACTTCGAGATGTAGAGCCGCCCGTCGAAGCGCTCCTTCATCCGCACCTCGAGCCCGTCGAGCGCCTTCGGGTCGCCGACGCACACGACCTTCGTCGGCGCGTCGCGCAGCCAGTCCAGCAGCGATCCGACCTCGTGGATCTCGAGGTGCTGGAACTCGGCGTAGTCGCGCGCCGCCTGCGTCACGTTCGCGACGTACAGCTCGTCGGCGACGTAGACGTTCGGGCCGTAACCCTCGTCCTCGACGGCGGAGATCGTCTCCTTCGCGAGCGAGAGCTCGATCGGCTCGTGCCGCAGCCACTCGCCACTGACCGGGTCGACGACCGCGGCGCCCTGGTAGCAGACGATCGGGTCCGAGAGCCCGGCCGGCTCGAGAAAGCGGTGCACCGACCTGAACATGCGGCCGGTGACGACGATCACGTGCAGCCCCGCGTCGCGGACGCGCTGCAGCGCGCAGATCGTGCGCTCGTGCAGGACGCCGTCCTCCCAGATCAGCGTGCGGTCGAAGTCGGTGGCGACGACGCGGACGTCGCGCGGAAAGTCGGGCGGGAGGGTCAGCCCGCGTCTTGGCCGTGCGTCGAGTCGTAGACGAACGCGGCCACGTCGCGGATCTCCGTCACGGAGAGCTGCCCCTCGAACGCAGGCATCGCGCCGCGGCCGTGCCGCACGCGGTCGACGATCGTCGCGAGGTCGGGCTGGGCGTCGTCGAGGTTCGGGCCGACGGTGCCGGTCGCGTTCGCCGCCTGCAGCGTGTGGCAGCCCTTGCAGCCGGCGCTCTCGAAGACGTCCTTGCCGGACTCCGGGTCGCCCTTCGCGAACTGCTGCGGCACCTCGATCGTCGGCGTCTGCTCGACCGTGCCGACCACGGTCTGGGCGGTCGGCGCGACCTCCTCCCCACCCGGCTTCGACCAGTCGCAGCCGCCCGCGAGGAACGCGACCGCGGCGAGGAGCGGAAGGAGCGGGACGAGGCGGCGCACGGGCGCCGAGTCTATCGGGCGCGCCTGAGCGCGAGCGCTTGCAACGAGCCCCACAATAGGACGTCGTGCGGCGTGTCGTTCACGAGCAGCGAGACCGCGATGCCGACGAGGAACGCGTCGAGCATCGCGACCCGCGGGCGCCGCGTCGCGATCCACGCGACCGACCCCAGGAGGAACAGGTTCAGGAGCGTGCGCGCGGTGGTCGCGGTCGCGTCGTCCCACGACGCCGACCAGCGGTGGGTGGCGGTGTCCCACCACGCGCCCGGCCCGTCGCCGATCGTCCGCGTCACGTGGCTCGACCCGCCGGTCGCCGCGTCGATCCCGACGAGCAGCAGCGCGAGCACGACGATGGCGCCCGCGGCGACGACCGCGTCGCGGGTCCGGCGGATCGCGGTCGTCGCGTACGCCGAGAGGAAGACCAGCGCACCGCCGCCGTCGGCGCCCGCGCGGCTCCACGCCACGCAGACGAGAACGAGCGGCGCCGCCGCAAGCCCGAGCAGCAGTGCGGGCGCGAGCAGCAACGTCTCGATCTCGTTCGTCATCCCGTAGAACCGCCCGCCCTTGTCCGGGTGCGCGCCGATGAGCGCGAGCGACTGGGTCTCGGGCGAGGCGACGAGGACGACGAGGTACCCGGCGAAGAACACCCAGAGCGCACGCCGCGGCGCGAGCGAGCCGAGCAGCGTCAGCAGCACGAAGAGCACGACGCTCGTCGAGCCGAACGCGGACAGGACGAGCGCGGCCGTGATCGCGGCTGCGCCCGCCATCAACGCCCGCCGCGGCGCGACGAGCGCGAGCACGAGCAGGATCACGACGAGCGCCACCCGCGCGGAGAGCCGTGCGTCCTTCGTCTGCTCGAGGCGGTCGGCGAGCGCGTCGACGTCGGCGTCGCCGCCGGGCTTCAGCACGTCGGACCCCCGCACGGCGTCGGTGACGTCGGCGGCGCCGACGAGCCCCGGCACGCGGGTCGAGCTCGACGAGACCGTCCCACGCCACCCGTCGACCCAGAGCCGCCCGAAAGGATCGTCGGTCGGCGGCGCCACGACGAAGGTCAACGCGCACGACGCCGACGAGGGACGCAGCACGACCGGACCGTGACCGTCCTGCGTCCCGCGCTCCACCGCGCGCTCCAGATCGGCGCCCTGCCGAGCGACGACGAGCGCCTGGGGCGGCCCTGGTTTACTCCCGAATCGCAGGCACCGGTCGGCCGCGGAGGCTGTTGAGGAGGCGTTAAGCGCTGGTAAGGCGACCAGCCCCATCGCTACGATCGTCCTCATGAAGCGCAGAAACTTCGGCCGCGATACCGGACTCACACTCCGCATCCTCCTGACCAGCGGGATGCTGGGCCTCCTGTACGTGCTGTTCGCCGTCGTCCTCTTCCAGGTGCTGAACGTCGGACTCGTGCCGATGCTCGTCATCGTCGTGGGGCTGGCGTTCTTCCAGTACTACACCTCCGACAAGCTGGCGCTCGCCGCGGCCGGCGCGAAGATCGTGTCGCGCGAGGAGGCGCCGCAGCTGCACGACATGGTCGAGCGGCTCTGCGCGATGGCCGACCTCCCGAAGCCGAGAGTCGCGGTCATGGACACGCCCGTCCCGAACGCGTTCGCGACCGGGCGCTCGCCGAAGCACGCCGCCGTGTGCGTCACGACCGGACTGTGGGAGCGGCTCGAGCCGCGCGAGGTCGAGGGCGTGCTCGCCCATGAGCTCTCGCACATCGCGAACCGCGACGTGCTGATCATGACCGTCGCGAGCTTCTTCGCGATGCTCGCTGCCCTGCTCACGCGCTTCGGGCTCTACGGCGGGATGTTCAGCGGCGGCCGCGACCGCGACAGCGGCCCGCCCGTCTGGCTGATCATCTTCGCTGTCTCGATCCTGACCTACCTGCTGAGCTACATCCTCATCCGTACCATCTCGCGCTACCGCGAGTACGCGGCGGACCGCGGCGCAGCGGTGATCACGGGGGCGCCCGAGTACCTGATGAGCGCGCTGCAGAAGATCTCGTCGCAGATGTCGCTGATCCCGAACCGCGACCTGCGCCAGGTCGAGGGCATGAACGCGTTCTTCATCATCCCGGCCGGCGTGAAGAACGCCACCGGCGAGCTCTTCGCGAGCCACCCGCCGATCGAGAAGCGCCTCGCCGCGCTCGCCGAGATCGCGCGGGAAATGGGTCGCCCCGTATAACGGGGGAGCACCTCCGGTTCTCCCCCGTTAGCCCGCTCTCCGACATCTTGCGACCGTGGTTGGGCGGGCGCCGGCAAAGCCGGCACCCGTTTTCGGACTGCTGTCTTCCGGCCGGTCGCCTCGCCGTGCTCGCCGCTCCGCGGCTCGTCGTGGAGTCCTGACAGTCGCGCAGTGTTTGCGAAACGACAACAAGTGATCGCTAGAACCCCCGCGTGAGCGTCTGGGTGCGCCGCCTAGCCCTGCCGGTGCTCGTGGGACTCTCCACGTTCCTGCACTGGATCGCAGGGCGCCGGTTCGAGGGGCTGTGGATCCTCCCCGACGAGGCGTTGTACATGGGTCGCGCGGCCGACCTGTGGAACCACGGGACGATCGGGGTCTTTCACGGCAGCGGCGCCGGGTACGGGCTGCTCTACCCGATCGTGGTGGGGTTCCCGCTGTCGGTCGGCGACCTCGGGGCGGGCTACCACTCGCTGAAGCTGCTGCAGGCGCTCGTCGTCTCGCTCGCCGCCGTGCCCGTCGCGGTCTGGAGCCGGCGGCTGATGCCGTTCGGCGGGGGCGTGGTGGCGGTCGCGCTGACGCTCGCGTCTCCGGTGCTCCTCTACTCGGGATTCGTGATGACCGAGGTGCTGTTCTACCCGCTCGCCGCGCTCGCGCTGTTCGCGATCGCGGACGCGGTCGAGCATGCGACGACCAAGTCGCAACTGCTCGCGTTCGCCGCGATCGCGGCGGCCGTGCTGACGCGCAGCCAGGGAGCGATCTTCGTCGCCGTGTTCGCAGCGGCAGTGCTGCTCGACGCGGCGTTCGCACGCGACTGGCGCCGGCTTCGTCGCTTCTGGCCCCTCTGGGCGGCCACTGCGGCGGCGTTCGTGATCGGCGCGGCCGCGCCGACGGTATTCGGCTCGTACTCGAACGTCGTTCGCGGCAGCTATCCGATCGCCGACGGCCTGAAGCTGACCGTGGAGCACATCGGTTGGGCGGTTGTCTCGACGGGCGTCGTGCCGGCCGCCGCGCTCGTCGTGCTCGCGATCGACGCCGTGCGCGGGCGGGAGCGCGACGCGTCGGTGCGGGCGCTCGTCGCGGTCACGCTCTCGGCGCTCGTGCTCGTCTCGCTGCAGATCGGCTTCTTCGCAGCGCGGTTCGCGCCGCACCTGCTCGAGCGCGACCTCGCGTGCCTGCCGCCGGTGTTGTTCCTCGCGTTCGGCGTGTGGCTCGCGCGGGCGCGCGCGCTGCGTCTCGCCGTCGCCGGCGCCGTCGCGTTGGGCGTGCTCGCGCTGATCGTCCTGCTGCCATGGGACGAGCTCGTCGACATCGTGGCGTTGCCGGACTCCTTCTCGCTCGTCACGCTCTACAAGCTGCGCGACCACGACCCCGCGCTGATCGCCGGCACCTTCGCACTCGTCCTGCTCGCGGCGTTCGCGCTCCTGCCGGTGCGCTGGCGGGTTTGCCTCCCCGTGCTCGTCGGGATCGCGCTCGTCACGACGTCGGTGGTCGCCGCCGACAGCATGGCCTCGCGCATCGCGTACGACCGCTCGAACCTCGTCGGCAGCCCGCGCGACTGGATCGACCGCGCCTCGGACGGCAACCGCGTCGCGTACGTCTACGACGGCGAGGCCTACTACAACGGCGTTTGGCAGGCGCGCGCGTGGAACGGGAGCATCGATCGCGTGATCGCGCTCGCGCCCGCGCTCGTGCCCGGGCCGATGCCGCAGAAGGTGGTCACGGTGCCGCCGGACGGCGCGATCGGCGCGCCCGAGCGCTACGTCGTCGCCACCGACGGGCACACCTTCCGCGGCGAGGCCGTCGCGCACGTCGACCAGATCGACGCGGACGGCGGCGGCTCCACGCTGTGGCGCGTCGACCCGCCGGCGCGGCTCTCGACCGTGATCCGCGGCGTGCAGGTGAACGGCGACATGACCGAGCCCGGGCAGATCACGGTCTACGACTGCGGCAGCGGTCGGTTGGAGCTGACGCTGCTCCCGAAGCAGACGCAGGTCGTCGAGGTGAAACTCGACGGCGCTGTCGCGCTGCGCGAGCGCATCGCCGGCCTGCCGTCATGGAACGGCACCGTCCACGTGCCGCCCTCGAACAAGCCGCGGGTGTGCCACTTCACGATCGGCGGCCAGGGGCTCCTCGGTTCGACGCGGATCGAGTTCGTCCACGGGTAGGCTCGGGTCGTGGGGTTGAGAGACGTCCTCTTCGGGCGGAAGAAGCTGTCCGACCCGGCCGCCGACGACCGGCTGTTCGCGCTCACGACCGCCACGGTCACGCTCGAGACCGAGCTGGGGCTGAAGCCGGCCGGCGTCGCGGCGCTGACGTTCAAGCCGCTCTCGTCCGGCGACTTCGCGCGTGTGACGGGCGACGTGCAGAACCTCGTCGACGCCCTCGCGCAGACGTCGGGCTCGAAGGTCGAGCGCAAGACCGACGCGTACGGCTTCGAGTGGATCATCGTCCACGACCCCGACTTCGAGGATCTCGTCGGCACCGTGCACGCGGCGGCGGCCGAGCTGTCCGCGCAGGGATTCGGCCCGCAGCTCCTCGCCGCGCTCTTTCGCTTCGAGGGCGGCGAGCACCCCGTCTACTGGATCTACGGCTTCAAGCGCGGCGCGTGGTGGCCGTTCATCCCGAGCGGCGACAACAAGCGCGACAACGCGAATGAGCTCGAGCTGAAGTCCAAGCTCGAGAAGGAGCTCCCGATCGAGCAGGATCTGACTCGGTGGCTCGCCTTGTTCGACGCGCCCGTCTAGCGCGTCGGCAGATCGGGGATCAGCCCTTCGCCCTGCAGGAGCTCGCGGGCCTCGTCGAGCGTGAGGTCCTCCGGCGGCACGATCGCGTCCGAGGGCGAGAGGTCCTCGTCGCCGAGCTTGGATCCGTTGCTCTTCACGGTCTCCGCGAGCTCGCGCAGCTTCGCGCTCACCGTCTCCTGGTCGCCGGCCTCGACGGCCTTCGCGACCTCCTCGTCGAGCTCGTTCAGCCTCTGCGCAAGGCCGTCGTCGACGCGCCACTGCCCTTCGCCCATCACCCGGACGATCACGAGCCCTCCTCGAGCTGCTTCTTCCCGGGGCCGGCCTCGAGCTCGGCCTTCATCTTCGCGAGCTCGTCGTCCACCTGCGCGCCCTGTCCCAGCGCTGCGAGCTCGCGCTCGATGTCGTCGCCGCCACCGGTGAAGTCCTCGAGCGCCCCCGCGGCGGTCAGCTCCTCGATCGCGCCGGCGCGCGCCTGCATCTGCTCGGTCTTGTCCTTCGCGCGCTGGATCGCGAGCCCCACGTCGGCCATCTCCTCGCCGATCCCGGTCGCCGCCTCGCCGATCCGCACCTGCGCCTCGGCCGCCGAGTACTGCGCCTTGATGACCTCCTTCTGCGAGCGGAAGGACTCGACCTTCGCGCGCAGCGTCTTCTCACCCTCGATCAGCTTCTGCTGCTGGACCTCGAGCTGCTGGCCCTGCTGCATGATCCCCTCGAGCTGGCTCTCGAGCGCCGCCTTGCGGGTGAGCGCCTCGCGCGCAAGATCCTCGCGGCCCTGTCCGAGCGCCGCGCGCGCCTGGCCGTCGAGCTTCTCCGCCTGCTGCTGCATCGACGTGTACTGCATCTCGAGCCGCTTCTTCGCCGTCGTCACGTCGGCGATTCCGCGCTTGACGTTCTGAAGCTGGCGCAGCTGCTCCTCGTACGAGTAGTCGAGCGTCTCGCCGGGATCCTCGGCGCGGTCGAGCATCTTCGAGAGCTTCGCCTTCACGATCGTCGAGGCGCGTCCCATCAGGCCTGGCATGTCCGGATCTCCTCGGGTCGGTTTCCGGTTAGCCTAGCGACCGTGCTCGTCCATCGAAGCATGGACTCCCGCTGGCTCTCGAACGCCTACGTGGTGGGCGACGAGGAGGGCGGAACGGCCGTCTTCGTCGACTCCGGCGCGCCGCTCGAGCCGCTGCTCCGCTTCGTCGAGGAGCACCGGCTGACGCCGACGCACGTGCTGCGGACGCACGCCCACGCCGACCACGTCGAGCACGAAGACGAGCTCGGCCTGCCGGTCGTCCGCACGTCGCTCGAGGCGGGCGACCTGTGGATCGAGGCGATCCCGACGCCGGGCCACTCGGACGACATGGTCTGCTTCGTCGTGAACGACCACGCGGTGTTCTCCGGCGACACGCTCTTCAAGGACGCGGTCGGCGGCGGCGACTTCGCCGCGATCAAGCACGCGGTCATGGACGTGTACATGCAGATGCCGCACGACCGCCGCGTGCTCCCGGGCCACACCGACGAGACGACGATCGGCCGCGAGTGGGAGGAGAACCCGTTCGTGGTCGTGTGGCGCGGCGAGGCGCCCGAGGGAACGGAGCGCGTGCGGGTGAACGGCCGCGACGCGACGCTGATCGTCTGGTCGCCCGACTACGACGGCAAGGGCAAGGCGTGGCTCCGGTTCGACGACGGCGAGGACGCCATCGTCGGCGGCTCGCGCGTCGAGCGCGGCTAGCCGTCCCGGCGCCGGTCGAAGCCGTACTTCGCCACCGCGATCGTGCCGAACAGGCCGAAGAACGCGATGCCGAGGCCGGACGGGATGATCGTGCTGTTCCCGGCAACGTCGAAGGACTTGAAGTCCGGCCCGAACAGCGAGGTCACCAGCACCACGAGCCAGATCGTCGTGATGGCGAGCGACGCCCACATGTTCCGCGCCTCGAACCAGGCCGGCCGGCGGACGGAGGCCGTCGGCTCCTGCGAGATGGTCGTCATCTCTACCTCCTTTCGCGAGGAGGATCCTCCGCGGCGCGCGGCGCGGCATCGGGGGGAACGCGGAACGCGGCTGCCCGCGACTACGGACGGACGTGGACCGCGGTTTCGTCCGGCACGGTCGCGCGGACGCGCGTGCCTGCGCCGGGCGACGAGCGGATCTCGAGCTCGCCGCCGACCGCGCCGATGCGATCGCGCATGCTGCGCAGGCCGACGCCCTCGGACGCCCGCGTCGGGTCGAAGCCGGCACCGTCGTCGGCCACCACGAACTGCACCTCGCCGGCCATCCGCTCGAGCGTCACCGTCACGCGCGCGCCCGGGCCTGCGTGCTTCGTCGCGTTCTGGATCGCCTCGACGAGGCAGAAGTAGAGCATCGCCTCGACGACCGGCGCGCAGCGCCCGATCCCCGTGTCCACAACGTCGACCCGGACGGGCGTCGTGCGTGCCAGCGAGCGCACGCCGTCGCCGAGCCCGCGCTCGCGCAGCACGGCCGGGTAGATGCCGTGCGCCAGGCTGCGCAGCTCGTCGACCGCCGCGTTCGCGTCCTCCTCGATCTCGTCGAGCTCGGACGCGAGCTCGGGCTCGTCGACGCGGGCCCGCAGCAGGCCGAGCTTGATCTGAATGCCCATCAGGCGCTGCTGTGCACCGTCGTGGAGGTCGCGCTCGATCCGGCGGCGCTCCGCCTCGCCCGCGCTGACGATCCGCTCGTTCGACCGTCGCAGCTCCGCGATCTTCGACTGCAGCTCCGACTCGAGCCGGCCGCCCTCGAGCGCGAGCAACACAGCCTGGCCGGCGGCCTCCACGAGCTCGGGGTCCGTCTCGAGCGCGGCGTCGTGGACGAGGTACGCAACCGTCTCGCCGTGCCACTGGAGCGGCGTCGCCGTCCTCCTCGGCCCGAGGTCGCGCACGTCGATCGGATCGCCCCGTGAGTCGACGAGGAGCGCGCCGCGCCGGTCGACCTCGAACGCGACCTCCAGCGACGGGTCGTCGAGCGCGTCGGCCACAAGCCCTCGCAGCCGCGGCGCGTCCGCCTCGTCGCCGACTCGGCGCATGATCGTCGTCAGCGCGACGCCGGCGAAGAGCATCGCCTGCCAGATCGCGAGGAGGAACCCGAAGGTCAGCGCCGTGCGACCGGCCGTCAGGAACCATCCGATCGTGTCGAGGGTGTCGAGGCTCGGCGAGATGAAGCGCGCGCCGTAGGAGTGGAAGATCGCGAACGGCACGGTCACGAACAGCGCCGGCACGTAGACGGGCAGCAACGCGCGCCGGCGCGGCCCGGACGCGCGCACCAGCAGCAGGCAGAGAACGACGACGATCGCGGCCGCGACGAACACCGAGAAGTACTCCTCCGCCTTGCCGAAGCCCTTCGCGATCGACGGCTCGTTCGCGATCATGAGCGCGTTCGTCGGGCACGCGGCGTTGCATCGCGCGAGCGGCGCGCCGCCGGAGACGACCGGCGAGAAGAAGAACCACGGCACGAACGAGAGGAGCAGCGCACACGCGATCGCGGCGGTCAGCACCTTCTCGAGCGCACCCGCGAGCCGGCCCGACGGGAAGATGAAGACGAGGTAGTAGCCGAGGAGGAACATCGGCGCGTCGAACAAGACGCCGATGCTGTGGAGCAGCGGCTCCGACGCGCCCTGCAGCGCCAGCCCCGCTGCCGCGGCGGCGTAGGCGAGCAGCACGAGCGCGATGCGGTTTCCGGGACGCCGCACCGCCCAGTACAGGGCGACGCCGACCGTGCCCGCCACGATCACGGTGAGCTGTAGCCCGTACGCCAGCGGGCGGAGCAGGTGGTCGCTGGTCGCGACGAGGAGCCCGCCGCCGACGGCTGCCGCGAGGCCGACTGCGGCGACGACGATCGCGACGTCGCGGCGGGCGAGCGACAGCGTCGCCTCCGCCGGCTCCGCGCGCGCATCCGGATTCGCCACGAGTGTCGACAAGCCGCCTCCCGGTCTCCCGCAACCAGTCGGTACCGCTGCGGTGATTTAACCCCGAAGGTGGTGAACATCCTGTTGCAAGCGCGAATTTCACCCGCTGCGGATGAGGCACACCTGTGCACGGGCCTACATAGATTGACGCGAGGCGCAGTGACGATCCGCCTCATCCTCGGAGAAGACAGCTACCTCGCGCGCGAGGGCATCGAGCGCGTGCTCGGCCGCGCGGACGACGTCGAGCTCGTCGGGGCGTACGGCGACCTCGACGCGCTGATCACGGCGGTCGACGAGCAGCAGCCGGACGTCGTCGTCACGGACATCCGCATGCCGCCGACGGGCACGGACGAGGGGATCCGCCTCGCGAACGCGCTGCGCTCCTCGCATCCGGCGATCGGCGTCGTCGTGCTCAGCCAGCACATCGAGCCCGCGTACGCAACGGCGCTGTTCGCGGAGGGGTCGAACGGGCGCGCGTACCTCCTGAAGGAGCGCGTGAAGGACCCGGGCGAGCTGGGCCGGGCGGTGCATTCCGTCGCGGAGGGCGGCTCGGTCGTCGACCCGTCGGTGGTCGACGTGCTGCTGAACGCGCAGCGCCGGCGGGAACGGTCGCGCCTCGACGAGCTGACGCCGCGCGAGCTCGAGATCCTGGGCCTCATCGCGGAGGGGCGCAGCAACGCTGCGATCGCCGTCACGCTCGTCGTCACGAAGCGCGCGGTGGAGCGGCATATCAACGGCATCTTCCTGAAGCTCGACCTCGGCGACCCCGAGGACGTCAGCCGGCGGGTCAAGGCGACGCTGCTCTACCTCACCGAGAACGGGGGTTAGCACCCGCGGATACACGTGCGCGCACCACGGCGGAACGGCACCGCCGGTGGGATCATCGGGTGCGTTTGACGGCCAAGGAGGTCACCATCGCCATACCCGATCCCAGCGTGCCGACCGTCGGCTGCGTGCTCGCGGTGGACGACCAGGCCTCGTTCCGGCAAGTCCTCCGCAGGCTCGTGGAGGCGACCGCGTCGCTGCGGTCCGTGGGCGAAGCTGACTCGGGCGAGGAGGCGGTCGCGCTCGCGGCCGAGCTGGAGCCGGATCTCGTCGTGATGGACGTGCGCATGCCGGGGATCGGCGGCATCGAGGCCGCGCGGCGGATCAAGGAGCTCCGGCCGGCGACGCTCGTCCTCCTCGTCTCGACGACGCACCCGGACCACCTGCCCGGCGCGGTCGACGAGTCCGGCGCCGACGGGATCCTCAGCAAGGGCGAGCTGCGACCGCACGTGCTCGACGAGCTCTGGCAACGAGCCCAGGACGGCTGAGCCGGGTCGTGCGCGTTCCGCCGTTCAGCCGGTGGTGCACCCCACACGAACTGTCATGCCCGCACGATTGTCCGCGAAGGCGGCCCTTCGGATACTCGTCGGCGTCGTGTCGATAGCCGAGCACGTGACGCGGATCGCACCGGCGCGCACCCAGCGCGCGTTCGACGTCGTCGAGTCGAAGCTGCGCGTGCCCGCAGTGCGGCCGGGGGCGGTCTCGCGGACGGGGCTCGTCAACCGCGTCCGGGCGGCGACCTCGTGCTCCCTCGTGACGGTGATCGCGCCGGCCGGCTACGGGAAGACGACGCTGCTCGCGCAGCTCGCCGCGCGCGAGTCGCGTCCCGTCGCGTGGGTCACGGTCGACGAGCGCGACGCCGACCCGCGCGTGCTCCTCCGCCATGTCGCCGCTGCGCTCGACCGCACCGTCGGCCTCGACCCGTGGGTGCTCGCCGCCTTCGATTCCGCCCTCGACGACTCGGTCTGGACGTCGATCGTGCCGCGGCTCGGCGCCGAGATCGCCGATGCGCACGAGCCGCTTCTGATCGTGCTCGACGACGCGCACCTGCTGCGGTCGCGCGCCCCGCTCGACGCGGTCGGCGCGCTCGTCGACCACCTCGCGGACGGATCGACGATCGCCGTGGCGGGCCGTTCGCTCCCGCGGCTGTCGACCGCATCGCTGCGGGCCGCGGGCGCGCTCCTCGAGCTCGGCGCCGACGACCTCGCGCTGAGTCCGCGGGAGGGGCAGCTGCTGCTCCGCGGCGCAGGCGTCGAGGTGACGCTCGTCGATGCGACCGAGCTCGTGCGCCGTTGCGAGGGCTGGCCGGCCGCGCTGGCGCTCGCCGCGCGCGGGACGCCGACCGACGTGTCCGGTCGCGAGCGCGCCATCGCCGACTACCTGCGCGCCGAGTGCCTTTCGCACCTGCGCCCGCGCACGCTCACCTTCCTGCGCCGGACATCGGTCCTCGGACGTATGTGCGGCGAGCTGTGCGACGCCGTGCTGGAGGAGCAGGGCTCCGGCCACGAGCTCGAGAAGCTCGAGCAGTCGGGCCTGTTCCTCGTCCGGCTCGACCGCGAGGGCGTCTGGTTCCGCCAGCACCGGCTCGTCCGCGATCTGCTGCGGCAGGAGCTGACGAACCACGAGGCCGCGCTCGGCCCGGAGCTGGACCGGCGCGCCGCCGAGTGGTTCGAGGCGCAGGGCGAGCCAGAATCCGCGCTCGAGCACGCCGTGAGCGCTGGCGATCTCGGGCGCGCGGCGCGCATCGTCACGCGGATCGCCCTCCCCGCCTATGCCGCCGGCCGAGCGACGGAGGCGGAGCGGTGGCTCGCGCAGCTCGACGACCCTTCGCTGCTCCGCCGCCGCGCGAAGGTCGCCGTCAAGGGCGGCCTGGTGCACGCGCTGCGCGGACGGCCCGACGACGCGGAGCGCTGGCTCCGGTGCGCCGAGCGGGGTCGGGCACGGGGTGCGGCCGTCCTGCAGGCGGCGCTGTGCCGCCCGGGAGCGGACGCGGCGGCGGCGCTGGCGGCGCTTCCCGACGCCAGCGCGCTCCGTCCGTATGCACTCCTCGTCCTCGGGGCGGCGCAGCTGCTTGCGGGCGACGCCGACGTCGCCGACGCGACGTTCGACGCCGTCTCCGGCGCGGACGACGCGCGCGTCGTCGCACTCGCCGAACGCTCGCTTCTCGCCGCGGCGCGCGGCGAGCATGCCGCCGCAGAGCAGCTCGCGCGCGAGGCGCAGGAGTTGATCGACGCCGGCCGGCTCGACGGCTACCCGACGAGCGCGCTCGCCTACGCGGCGTCGGCGCGCGTTGCGCTCCGGCTCGGCCGCTGGGACGAGGCGCGCACACACCTCGTGCAGGCGCAGCGCCTCGGGGAGACGGCAGTCCCCTGGCTCGCCCTCCAGACGCACCTCGAGCTCGCCCGCGCGTATCTCGCCCTGCGCGACGCGACCGCGCTGCGCGCAAGTCTGGACGAGCTCGAGCGGATCCTCCGCGAAGGGGCCGACCTCGGCGCGCTCGCCGACGAGGCGCGCGCGCTGGCACGCGACGCGAAGCAGCTGCCGGCGCCGCAAGGGTCGACGTCCGGGCTCACCGCTGCGGAGTTGCGGCTTCTACCGCTCCTCGCCACGCACCGCTCGTTCCGCGAGATCGGCGAGCGTCTGCACGTCTCGCGCAACACCGTGAAGACGCAGGCGATCTCCGTCTATCGGAAGCTCGGCGTCTCGAGCCGCACCGAGGCGGTCGACCGAGCCGCGCGGCTCGGCCTCGTCGGCAACGAGGGCTAGCGCGGTTTCATCCCCGGGGGATGATGCCCCTCCGCGGGCGCTCCCGTGGACTTGGCGTGGTTTCCGTGGCCGGGCACGAGGAGATCCTCCGCAGGCTCTCGATCCGCGACGACGCCTATGTCGGGTCGCTGCTCACGCAGGCGGGCGCGAACGTCTCGGCCTCCGCGCTCGACGCGAAGACGCACTCGCTCGTGCGGCTCGCCGCGCTGATCGCGATGGATGCGGCGCCGCCGTCGTACCTGGAGGCGATCGACACGGCGCGGGGCTCCGGCACGTCGAGCGACGAGATCGTCGGGACGCTCATCGCCGTCATGCCCGCCGTCGGCGTCACGCGCGTGGTCTCTGCCGCGCCGAAGCTCGGGCTCGCCATGGGCTACGACGTCGCCGCGGCGCTCGAGGCGTACGGCGGGCCGCCGATCGCGGGCTGAGCAGAGTCATCCTCGTCGGATGACGAACGCGCCGCCCCGCGTGCGGCAGACTCGTTGCGTGTCGAAGCGCAAGCTGAACTTCGGGCCTGTCCAGCTGCTCAGCGTCGCGTTCGACGGCAATCGCTTCAAGGGCGAGATCCTCCCGGAGCTCGAGCGGCTGAAGAATGCGGGCGTGATCCGGATCATCGACCTGCTCGTCGTGCGCAAGGACAGCGCGGGCGCGATCGCGACGATCACGGCGAGCGACCTCGACTGGGAGGAGGCATCCGACTACGGCCAGTACATCGGTACGCTCGTCGGCTTCGGCGCCGGCGGCGTGGAAGGCGCCGAGCGCGGGGCAATGGCCGGCGCGGCCGAGCTCGCGGACGGCCACCTGTTCGACGAGGACGACGCGTTCCGGCTCGCGCAGGCGGTGCCGAACGGGATGTCGATCGCGCTCGCACTCATCGAGCACAGGTGGGCGCTTCCCCTGCTCGACGCGATCGAGCGCGCCGACGGGTTCGAGGTCGGCAACCAGTGGGTCACCGTCGAGTCGCTCGTCGAGATCGGCCTCGGCCGGGGCGCCGCCGAGACGCGCAGCGACGACTCGTGACGACCGCGAGCGCCGCGGACGTCCCGGCCCCGCACGCCGCCGAGGGCGCGTCGGTCGTACCCGCGCGCTCGACGCTCGTCCTCGGCACGCTGATCCTCGTCGCGGCGGTCGCGAACCTCAACCTGTCGGTCGCGAACGTCGCCCTGCCGTCGATCGGCGCCGCGTTCGACTCCTCGCAGACCGCACTCGACCTGATCGCGGTCGGCTACTCGCTCGGGCTCGCGGCGTCGGTGCTCTACCTCGGCGCGCTCGGCGACCGCTACGGCCGGAAGCTGATGCTGTTGCTCGGGATGGTGCTGTCCGTCCCGGCGTGCCTCCTCGCGGCGTACGCGCCGAGCGACGACTGGCTGTTCGTCGCGCGCGTGTTCGGCGGGATCTCGGCCGGCATGGCCTACCCGACGACCCTCGCGCTGATCGCGGCCCTCTGGTCCGGACCGGCGCGGACGAAGTCGATCGCGCTCTGGTCCGCACTCGGCGGCGGGATCGCGTCGCTCGGCCCGCTCGTCGCGGGCGCGCTGCTCGAGCACTTCTGGTGGGGATCGGTCTTCCTCGTCACGCTGCCGCTCGCCGTCTGCGCGTTCCTCGCCGCGTTCTTCCTTGTGCCGAGCCACGTGAACGAGACGACGGATCCGGTCGACAACCTCGGCGGGATCCTGTCGGTCGCGCTCGTCGGCGCGCTGATCCTGTCCATCAACTTCGCCCCCGTCCCGGGCGGCGCGACGGTCGCGATCGCACTGGGGGCCGTGGCGCTCTTCGCGGCCGTCCTGTTCCTGTGGCGCCAGAGGCGCGCGCGGAACCCGCTCTACGACCTGCACGTCGCGTCGCGTCGCGTGTTCTGGGTGGCGGCGTGCGCGGGCATCATCGTCTTCGGCTCGCTGATGGGCGCGGCGTTCGTGAGCCAGCAGTTCCTGCAGAACGTGCTCGGGTACTCCACGCTCGAGGCCGGGACGGCGTTCATCCCCGCGGTGATCTTCATGGTGCTCGTGGCCCCGCGGTCCGCGAAGCTCGTCGAGTCACGCGGTGCGCGGTTCACGCTCCTAGTGGGCTACGTGTTCCTGCTGCTCGCGTTCCTGACGATGCTGCTGCTGTGGAAGGACGACAGCCCGTACTGGCACATCGCGCTCGCGTACGTGTTCATCGGGATCGGCGTCGGTTTCGCAGGGACGCCCGCGTCGCACGCGCTCACCGGATCGGTCCCGGTCCGGCGCGCCGGGATGGCGTCCGGGACTGCCGACCTCCAGCGCGACCTCGGCGGCGCCATCATGCAGTCGATCTTCGGCGCGCTCCTCACCGCGGGCTACGCCGCGGCGGCCGGCACCGCGCTCGCGAGCGCGGACAACACGACCCTCGACAGCGTGCAGTCGCAGCTGACGAAGTCGTTCGACGGCGCCGAGGCGATCGCCGCGGAGTACCCGCAGTACGCGAGCGGGATCACGGCGGCGGCGAAGGAGGCGTTCCTCCACGGCGACCAGTGGGCGTACACGGCCGGCATCGTGGCCGTGCTGATCGGCGCGGCAGTCGTGTTCTTCCTGTTCCCGCGCCGTGACGAGGAGGAGCGGCTGCTCGCCGCCTACCACACCGAGGACACGGGGCGGCGGTAGCGCCGCTCACCCCATCTGGACGAGGTACACCCGCCCTCGCCGCCGGAGAATCAGCCCCACCACCGGACGACTGGAGGAGGTCCCGAGATGACGACAGTCGCGCAGGAGCCGCGCACCGCCGCACGGCCTGCCGAGACGAAGCCCGCGGACGTGCTCGTGATCTTCGGGATCACCGGGGACCTCGCGAAGGTGATGACGTTCCGCTCGCTCTACCGCCTCGAGGCGCGCGGGGAGCTCGACTGCCCGATCGTCGGCGTCGCCGTCGACGACTGGTCGGTCGACGACCTGAAGGAGCGTGCGCGCACGTCGATCGTCAGCACGGGCGAGCAGCTCGACGAGGCCATCTTCGACCGGCTCGCGGAGCGGTTCTCGTACGTGTCGGGCGACTTCTCCGAGCCCGCCGTCTACGAGCGCGTCGCGACCGCGATCGACGGCGCGAGCAGCCCGGTCTTCTACCTCGAGATCCCGCCGTTCCTCTTCGGCACCGTCGTCAAGGGACTCGCGGGCGTAGGCGTGACGAAGACCGCCCGCATCGTCGTCGAGAAGCCGTTCGGCCACGACCGCGCATCGGCGGAGGCGCTCGCGTTCGAGCTGCACCAGTACATCGACGAGTCGCAGCTCTACCGCATCGACCACTACCTCGGAAAGATGGGCCTCGCCGAGATCATGCACCTCCGGTTCGCGAACGCGATCCTCGACCCGATCTGGAACCGCCACTACATCGACTGCGTCCAGATCACGATGGCGGAGGACTTCGGCGTCGAGGACCGCGGGCACTTCTACGACCCGGTCGGCGCGCTGCGCGACGTCGTCGTCAACCACCTGATGCAGGTCGTGGCGGCAGCCGCGATGGAGGCGCCCGCGCGCGGCGACCCGTCGACGCTCAAGGACGCGCAAGTCGCGCTCTTCCGCTCGGTGGTCGAGGCCGATCCCGCGCACTACATCCGCGGGCAGTACGACGGCTACCGCAAGATCGACGGTGTCGCGTCCGACTCCACGACGGAGACGTACGCGGCGCTCCGCCTCGAGATCCAGAACACGCGCTGGGCCGGCGTGCCGTTCTTCATCCGGACGGGGAAGCGGTTGCCCGCGACGCAGACGGAGGTGCGCGTCGTGTTCAAGGAGCCGCCGCGGCTCGGCTTCAACCTCGTCTCTCGGGACGCAACCGCGAATCAGATCGTCGTCAAGCTCGATCCCTCGACCGGCATCCGCGTGATCTTGGACGCGCACCGCGCCGACCAATCGGGCGTGGCACGGATCGATCTCGACATGGAGTTCTCGGAGCAGGGCGGCGAGGGGCCGACGCCGTACGAGGTGCTGCTGCAGGCCGCGATGGCCGGCGACAGCACGCGGTTCACGCGGCAGGACGGCGTCGAGGAGACGTGGCGCGTGATGCAGCCGCTGCTCGACGCGCCGTCGAAGGTGGAACCGTACGCGCCCGGCTCGTGGGGGCCGGAGTCAGCAAACCAGCTCGTCGCCGAGCACGGCGGCTGGCAGGGCCCGTGGCTCGCGTCATGACGTCCGTGAAGGAGACCAGCACCGACACGGCGCCGCAGAGCGCGGCTGCGCCGTCGCCGTTCCCGCCGATCGCGGACTACGCGTTCCTGTCGGACTGCCACACGGGCGCGCTGATCGCCGCCGACGGCGCAATCGACTGGCTGTGCGTCCCGCGCTTCGACTCGCCGAGTATGTTCGGCAGCCTGCTCGACCGGCAGGCCGGCTCGTTCCGCCTCGGCCCGTTCGGGATCAACCACCCGACGGCGCGCGCGTACGAGCCGGGCACGAACGTGGTCGAGACGACGTGGAAGACGCCGACCGGGTGGATCGTCGTCCGCGACGCGCTGACGATGGGCCCGACGACTCGCGAGGACACGATCACGCCGCACACGCGCCCGCCGGCGGACGACGACGCCGAGCACCTCCTCGTCCGCACCGTCGAGTGCCTCGACGGGCGCGTCGAGGTCGAGCTCGTGTGCGAGCCCGCGTTCGACTACGGGCGCGAGCCGGCGACGTGGTCGCTCGTCGACGGCGACCGCCACGCAGCCGACGCGACGGGCGCGGGGCAGACCGTGCGCCTGCGCTCGGACCTCGCGCTCGGCGTCGAAGCCGGCCGCGTCCGCGCCCGGCACGTGCTCGAGGCCGGCGACCGTGCGTTCTGCTCGCTCTCGTGGGCCGAGGAGCTCGCGTCGCCGACGGACGTCGACGAGGCCGTCGACCGGATCGAGGCGACGTGCCGCTTCTGGCGGCGCTGGCTCGGGACGGCGCGCATCCCGGACCATCGCTTCCGCGACCCGATCCAGCGCTCGGCGCTCGCGATCAAGGGCCTGACGTACATGCCGACGGGCGCGACCGTCGCGGCTCTGACGACGTCGCTGCCGGAGACGCCGGGCGGCGAGCGCAACTGGGACTACCGCTACACGTGGATGCGCGACGCGACGTTCACGCTCCAGGCGCTGCACTGGCTCAACCTCGACTGGGAGGCGGACGAGTTCATGCAGTTCGTCGCCGACGTCGAGCCGACGGACGACGGGTCGCTGCAGATCATGTACGGCATCGACGGGCGCCGCGACCTGACGGAGACGACGCGCGACGACCTCACCGGCTACGCCGGCGCGCGCCCGGTCCGGATCGGCAACGGTGCGTTCGACCAACGGCAGAACGACGTGTTCGGCGCTGTGCTCGACTCGATCCTCCTGCACACGGCGCGCGGCGAACGGCTGCCGCGGCGGATGTGGCCGATCGTCGAGTCCCAGGCCGAGTGCGCGACTCAGGTCTGGCAGCAGCCGGACCAGGGAATCTGGGAGGCGCGCGGCGCGCCGCAGCAGTACGTCTCGTCGAAGCTCATGTGCTGGGTCGCGCTCGACCGCGCCGCGAAGCTCGCGGAGGTGCGCGGCGACCCGACGCTCTCGACGAAGTGGCACGCGACGGCCGAGGAGATCCGGAACGACATCCTCACGAACGGCGTCAGCGACCGCGGCGTGCTGCGCCAGCACTACGCCACCGACTCGCTCGACGCGTCGACGCTGCTCGCGGCGACGTTCAAGTTCCTGCCCGGCGACGACGAGCGCATGCGCGCGACCGTGTTGACGATCGCCGAGGAGCTGACGGAGAACGGCTTCGTGCTCCGCTACCGCACGGACGAGACCGACGACGGCCTCTCCGGCAAGGAGGGCACGTTCCTCATCTGCTCCTTCTGGCTCGTGGCCGCGCTGGCGTACGTCGGCGAGATGCAGCGGGCCGTCGACCTGATGGAGCGGCTGCTGCGGATCGCTTCGCCGCTCGGCCTCTACGCGGAGGAGTTCGACGCCGACACGGGACGCCACCTCGGCAACTTCCCGCAGGCGTTCTCGCACCTCGCGCTGATCGAGGCCGCCGCGCAGATCGTCCTCCCGGAGACGCTGTCGCAGTATTGACGGAGCCCGTTGCCCCGAGCGGCGAGCAGTTCGAGCTCTCGCTCGGGGCTCAGCGGGCGGTCGTCGTCGAGGTGGGCGGCGGCCTGCGCGCCTACTCGGTCGACGGGCGGGACGTACTCGACGGGTATGCGGCGGACGCGATGTGCACATCGGGCCGCGGGCAGGTGCTGCTGCCGTGGCCGAACCGGCTCGAGGACGGCGCGTACGAGTTCGGCGGCCGCCACCACCAGCTGGCGCTGACCGAGCCGACGAACGGCAACGCGATCCACGGGCTCGTCCGCTGGGCGTCGTGGCGCGCGGCCGAGCGCGAACCGCACCGCGTCGTCATGGCGCACACGCTGCACCCGCAGCCGGGCTATCCGTTCACGCTCGAGCTCGCGATCGAGTACGCGCTCTCGGACGACGGCTTGCGCGTCACGGCGACGGCCACGAACGCCGGCCCGGATGCGTGCCCGTTCGGAAGCGGCATGCACCCGTACCTGACCGTCGGCACGTCGACGGTCGACCCCATGGTGCTGCGCGTGCCGGCGCACAGCGTCCTCCATTCGGACGAGCGCGGCCTGCCGACGGGCTCGATGCCGGTCGGTGGGACGGAGTACGACTTCCGCGACCCGCGCGCGATCGGCGCGACGGTGCTCGACAACGCCTTCACCGACCTCGAGCGCGACGACGACGGACTCGCGCGCATCGAGCTGCGCGCGCCCGACGGCGCAGGGCTCACCTTGTGGGTCGACGGGACCTACACGCACGTGATGGTGTTCAGCGGCGACCCCCTGCCGGACATCGCGCGGCAGAGCCTCGCGGTCGAGCCGATGACCTGCCCGCCGAACGCGTTCAGGACGGGTGACTCGCTGATCCGCCTCGAACCCGGCGCGACGCACACGAGCTCGTGGGGGATCGCGCCGCACAGCGCGTGACATGAGCGTGCTGCGGGCCGGCTGGCGCGCGTACGCCTGCGAGGCGGCGGGGCTCGCGGGCTTCCTGTTCGTCGTCGGCGTCGTCGACGCGCTCGTCTTCGCGCCGCAGTCGCCCTTCGACACGTTCACGACCTCGGACTGGCTGAAGCGCCTCGTCGTCGGCCTCGCGGCGGGCGGCTACCTGATCGCGCTCGTGTACTCGCCGTTCGGCAAGGAGTCGGGGGCGCACATCAACCCGTCGGTGACGCTCGCGTTCCTGCGGATGGGGAAGATCGCCCGCGTCGACGCAGGGATGTACATCGCGTTCCAGTTTGCGGGCGCGGTCGCCGGCGTGCTCCTGTTCGCGCTGGTAATGCCGTCGTGGGCGTCCGACCCACAGGTCAACTACATCGTCACCGAGCCGGGGCCGTGGGGCTACGCGGCCGCTTTCGTCGCCGAGTTCGCGATCACGTTCGGGATGGTGCTGATCGTCCTCGAGTCGTCGAACAGCAGGCTCGCGCGCTTCACGGGTCTCCTGTGCGGCACCTTCCTCGCGTTCCTCATCGTCTTCGAGTCGCCGATCTCGGGCACGAGCCTCAACCCAGCGCGCAGCACGGGCTCGGCCGCGATCGCGGAGGGCTGGTACCACCTCTTCCTCTACTTCATCGCGCCGCCGCTCGGCGCCCAGTTCGCGGTGATCGTCTACCGCCGCGGCCGCGGCCGCACGGTCGCGTGCGCCAAGCTCCACCACCACGCGGCCGACCACCCGGCCACGGCGCGCTGCATCATGAAAGACTGCGGCTTCCGCAAGGGCGCTACGACGCCGGCAGCGCAGCCGGCGCCTCGGGCGGCTCTTCGCCGGCGGCCGTCAGCGGCTTCGTGACGGACTCGAGCGACTTCCCCTCGGCGTCGATACCGAACACGATCTCGACGATGCCGCCGACGATCATGATCCCGGCGCCGACGACGTAGCCGATGAAGAGGCCGGTCGTGCTCTGCCCGTCGCCGATCAGAGCGCCGTAGAACAAGGGGCCGAACGCGCCGAAGATCTGTGCGATGGCGAAGAAGACCGCGATCGCCTCGGCGCGGATCTCGATCGGCCATGTCTCGCTGACCGTGAGGTAGGCCGCGGAGGCGCCGGCGGAGGCGAAGAAGAAGATCACGACCCAGATCAGGGTCTGCGACCTCGCCGTGAGGTCGCCCTGCTGGAAGAGCCAGCCGCTGACCGCCAGCAGCGTGCCGGACAGCAGGTACGTCCCGGAAATCATCTTCCTGCGTCCGACGATGTCGAACAGCGGGCCGAGGACGAGCGGCCCGACGAGGTTCCCGACGGCGAACGCCAGCCCGTACAACGGCACCTTGTCGGCCGCGACGCCGTAGAACTTCACGAGCACGAGGCCGTAGGTGAAGTAGATCGCGTTGTAGAGGAACGACTGCGTGATCATCAGCGTCGCTCCGAGCACGGCCCGCTTCGGGTACTGGTGGAACACGAGCCCGAGGAACCGGACGTATCCGTAGCGCTTCTCGGGCACGAGCTCGATCGCCTTGTCCTCCGACACCGGCTCCAGCGTCTGGCCGGACTTCCGCGCCGCCTCTTCGATCTTCGCGAGCTCCTGCTCCGCCTCCTCGACCCGGCCGTGCGTCATCAGCCAGCGCGGGCTCTCCGGCAGCGTGCGCCCGACCACGATCACGATCAGCGCGAGCACCGGGCCCATCAGGAACGCGAGCCGCCAGCCGACGTCGGGCGCGAAGGCGTTCAGGAAGACGAGCGACGCGAACGAGCCGAGGATCGCGCCGGCCCAGTAGGTGCCGTTGATCCAGATGTCGACGCGGCCGCGGTACTTCGACGGCATCATCTCGTCGATCGCCGAGTTGATCGCCGCGTACTGGCCGCCGATCCCCATGCCGGCGACGAACCGCGTCAGGTAGAAGAAGACGAGCCAGCCGGTGTGGTGGCCCGTGACGACAGCGGCGAGCCCGGTGCCGAACAGGTACAGGAGCAGCGTGACGATCAGCAGCCGCTTGCGGCCGAGTTGGTCCGACAGCCGCCCGAACACGAGCGCGCCGACGACCTCGCCGACGAGGTAGACCGACGCGATCAGCCCGATCTGGCTGGACGTCATGCCGAGCGTGTCGGGCTGGGTCAGCACGCCCGTGACCGAGCTCGCGATCGTGATCTGGAGGCCGTCGAGGATCCAGGCGGCGCCGAGGCCGGCGACCATCCGCGTGTGGAACGGCGACCACGCCAGCCGGTCGAGGCGCGCCGGGATCAGGCTGCGGATCGGCTTCGGGACGGCGTCGGCGCTCACGCGACGACCCTAGGACGCCTCCCGAGTCTCATCGTCGTCCGATGCGGATGAAACGCGCCGCGCAGCTCGGTTCACCCACATCGGACGACGGCCTTCACCCTCGCGCGCTCTAGCGTCGGCGGCACTTCGACGAAGGGACGCCGATGGACCACTACGACGTCATCATCGTTGGCACGGGGGCAGGCGGCGGGACGCTCGCGCGTCACCTCGCGCCCTCGGGCAAGCGCATCCTGCTGCTCGAGCGCGGCGACTGGCTGCCGCGCGAGCCGGCGAACTGGCTCGCCCAGGACGTGTTCGTCGACAACCGCTACGTGTCGGAGGACACCTGGTACGACGGCGACGGCAACGCGTTCCAGCCGCAGATCCACTACTTCGTCGGCGGCGCGACGAAGCTCTACGGCGCGGCGCTCTACCGGCTGCGCGCCGAGGACTTCGGCGAGCTCCGCCACCATGACGGCATCTCCCCCGCCTGGCCGATCTCGTACGACGAGCTCGAGCCGTACTACACGCTGGCCGAGCAGCTGTACGAGGTCCACGGCGCACGCGGCGAGGACCCGACCGAGCCACGCGCGAGCGGGCCGTACCCCTTCCCCGCACTCGACCACGAGCCGCGCATCCAGCAGCTCCACGACGACCTCGCGGCCATCGGGTACCACCCGTTCCACGCGCCGTGCGGCGTGCGGCTGAACGCGGCGAACATGGCGTACAGCGCGTGCGTGCGCTGCCAGAACTGCGACGGCTTCCCGTGCGCGGTGCACGGCAAGTCCGACGCCGAGGTGCTCGGCGTGCGGCCGGCGCTCGAGCATCCGAACGTCACGCTGCTGAGGAACGCACACGCGGTCCGGCTCGGCACGAACGGCGCCGGCACGAGCGTCACCGAGGTGCTCGTCGACCGCGACGGCGAGACCGAGAGCTTCGCCGGCGACCTCGTCGTGCTCGCCTGCGGCGCGGCGAACACGGCGAAGCTGCTCCTCCTCTCGTGGAACGAGCAGCACCCGAACGGCCTCGCGAACGGCTCCGACCAGGTCGGCCGCAACTACATGTTCCACAACAGCCAGGCCGTGCTCGCGCTGTCGCGCGAAGAGAACCACACGATCTTCCAGAAGACGCTCGGGCTGAACGACTTCTACTTCGGAGCCGACGACGTCGAGTTCCCGCTCGGGAACATCCAGATGGTCGGCAAGTCGCAGTCGCCGATGTTCCGCGGCGAGCGCCCGAGGGAGACGCGCCTCGCGCCGCACTGGTCGCTCGAGCGCATCGCAAAGCACGCGATCGACTTCTGGCTCTCCACGGAGGACCTCCCCGTCGCTGACAACCGGGTCACGGTCGACCGCGACGGGAAGCTCACGCTGCGCTACTCGGCGACGAACGACGTGCCGAAGCAGCGGCTCTACGAGAAGCTCAAGTCGCTGCTCGGCAAGCTCGACATGAACGAGGGCCACCTGATCCACCGCTTCGCGTACATGAAGAACGAGATCCCGGTGGCAGGCGTCGCGCACCAGGCGGGCACGTGCCGCTTCGGCAGCGACGCCGCGTCGTCCGTGCTCGACGTCGACTGCAAGGCGCACGAACTCGACAACCTCTACGTCGTGGACACGAGCGTGTTCCCGTCGATCGGCGCGGTCAACCCGGCGCTGACGGCGATGGCGAACTCGCTCCGCGTCGGCGACCGGCTGCTCGAGCGGCTCGGCGCGCGCGCCGAGACGCAGGTGGCGGCGCCGGCGGCCTGACGTGGCGAAGCGTCCGCAGGTCGTAATCCTCGGCGGCGGCTTCGCCGGCATCGGCGCGGCGCGGAAGCTGAAGGACGCCGACGTCGACGTGACGGTCGTCGACGCGAACGACTACCACACGTTCCAGCCGATGCTGTACCAGGCGGCGACCGGCCTCGTCGAGAACGCGGTGGTGGCGCACCCGCTGCGCGATCTCTTTCACGACCATCCGAACGTGCACGTGCGCCAGGCACGCGTCACGTCCGTGAGCCGCGCGGAGCGTCAGGTCGCGTTCTCCGACATGGCGCCGCTCGAGTACGACTACCTCGTCGTCGCGCTCGGCGCGCGCGTGAACTTCTTCGGCGTCGAGGGTGCCGCCGACCACGCGTTCCCGCTCTATTCGCTCGAGGACGCGATCCGCATGCGCGAGCACGTGCTGCGCAGGTGGGAGGCGACCGACCGCGACCCGTCGCTCGTCGACGACGGCGCGCTCAACATCGTCGTCGTCGGCGGCGGCCCGACCGGGATCGAGAGCGCCGGCGCCTTCGCCGAGCTCTACCGGCACGACTTCGCCGAGGACTACCCCGACCTGCCGAACGAGCAGGCGAGGATCATCGTGGTCGAGGCGGGCGACGCGCTGCTCTCGATGTTCAAGCCGGACATCTCGGAGTACACGCACCACACGCTCGAGGAGCGCGGCGTCGAGATCCTGCTCGGCGAGATCGTCGAGTCGGTCTCCCCCACCCGCGTCACGCTCAAGTCGGGTCGCGTGCTCGAGGCGCACACGCTGATCTGGGGTGCGGGGCTGCAGGCGAACCCGCTCGCGGAGTCGCTCGGCGTCGAGCTGCAGCGCGGCAACCGCGTCGCGACCGCGCCCGACCTGAGCCTCGCGGACGACCCGAACGTGTTCGTCGTCGGCGACATCGCGTGGACGACCGACACGAAGACGGACACGGTGCTGCCGCAGCTCGGCTCGGTGGCGCTGCAGGCCGGCGAGCGCGCGGGCGAGAACGTCGCGCGGCTCGTCGACGGCAAGGAGACGGAGCCGTTCGGCTACCACGACAAGGGCACGATGGCGACGATCGGGCCCGGCGCGGCCGTCGTCCAGCTGCACCGCGGGCGCACGATCAAGGGGAAGGCAGCCTTCCTCGCGTGGGGCTCGGTGCACCTCGCGCTCCTCTCCACCGGCGAGGACCGCGCGAAGGCGATGATCGACTGGACGTGGAGCGCGTTCACCCGTGAGCGCGGCTCGCGGATCGCCGTCGGAGCGGGCTCCGAGGACTGACGGTGCC